>JAESQH010000110.1 GCA_016765235.1 Paracoccaceae bacterium | reverse complement strand
GCCAGACGACTACCGCCTAATCATTCTCGACGGAAAAACCCGTGGCCTAAAATTGCTCTGCGCCAATCCGGATATTATCGTCGACGTCGGTGACAAACGCATCTACTGCGCGGGCGCCATCGCGCAAGCCTACACGGAGGCTGGCGGTACCAGCCTCTATTTCGGCAAACCACACTCCCCGATATACGAACTCGCTTACACTCGCCTTGCCGCGACCACAGGCAGACGTATCGACGCTGACCGCATCCTCTGCATCGGCGACGGCATCAACACCGACATTCGCGGTGGCGTCGCCGAAGACCTCGACACGCTATTCATCACCGGCGGCCTAGCCGCAAGCGAGATCAACGAAACCAACGGCAAGCCCAATGAGCGTGAACTGGCAAGCTTCATCGCCAACCACAAATTATCGCCAACATTCGCAATATCCGGATTGCGTTAAAGTTCTACCCGAACATCGTGCAGCCAGATTTTCGGTGGGCGCGACAACATAAAGACCACAACGTCTGCCAAATCGTCCGGCTCCGTGAAAATCCGGTTCGGCACTTCTTCGCCCGCCTTGGCAAACATACCCGTGTTCGTGCCACTTTGATAAAGCCCCGCCACACGCACACCGTTTTCGGCCTCGTCTTGCTTCAGCACCTCGGTAAACCCGCGCACGCCGTATTTGGTCGCCGTATAAACCGACTGCCCCGCCTGCGCAACAACACCGGATTTTGACACCACATTCAGTACCACCGCCTCATCGCCATCCCGCAACGCTGGCAACATGTGGCGTGTGAACTGCATCACAGATGTCAGGTTCGTCTGCACCGTCGTCAGCAGCATATCCGCACTGATGCTATCCAGCGGCCCGGTCTTATGCCAAACACCCGCATTGTTTATCAGGATATCCACACCGCCAAAGTCGTCCAAAATCGCTTTCGCAGCGGCATCAAGCGCTTCTGAATCCGTCAAATCCACACTGTAAGCGCGCGCCTCACCAGCACCGAGCGCCAGTGTTTCAGCCACAACCGCATCCAAACGCCCCTGATTGCGCCCCAGAATGGCCATCCTGCAACCTTGCGCCGCCAGTTTTAGACAAATATGCCTGCCAATCCCATCGCTACCACCTGTAACGATAGCAATTTTACCCTTAAGCTGCATTCTCGAATTCCTTTTTTGCTAACAGACACCGTGGGTAACACAGTTTCAAATTCCCCTACAAGACGGCATTCATCACGTAATATAATTATAATTTACCGCACTTGTGTGAATGTATCTTGCGCCGCCGATTATATTGGTCTACAAATGCTGCAACGCAACAACGCGAATCTGAACCATGAAAACAGGCCCTGATATGTTGGACACTCCACAGCACAACCTACCCATCGGCACGATCTGTATTGAAGACCTCGAAATCGGCATGGAACGTTCGCTCTCCAAAACAATCGGCGACAGGGAAATCGAGATGTTCGCCGAACTCTCAACCGACCATAACCCCGTTCACCTAGACGACAAATACGCCCGCGACACCATTTTCCAAGGCCGTATCGCCCACGGAATGCTGACCGCCGGCCTGATTTCCGCCGTCATCGGTGAACAACTCCCCGGTCATGGCACCGTTTACCTCAAACAAAACCTGACCTTCATGGCCCCCGTTCGCCCCGGCGACCGCGTCGAGGCCATCGTCACGGTTTTGGAAATCAACTACGCCAAACGTCGGGTAACGCTTGATTGCAAATGCCGCGTAGGCGATACCGTTGTTCTGAAAGGCGACGCGCTGGTTCTGGCGCCAAGCCGCAAGTTCGACTAGGGGCGCAGGCTAGACCTGCTGGGCAGGCATGAAAACTTTCAAAACTTACGCAGGTATTCCGGCAGACTGCCACGACGCAGTTGTCGCCATGGGTAATTTTGATGGCGTGCATTTGGGGCACCAATCGGTCATCGCACTGGCCCGCGCAATCGCCGCGACCACCAACGCGCCCCTCGGCGTCATCACGTTTGAACCCCACCCACGCCAATTATTCGCACCCGACGCACCGGCCTTTCGCCTGATGAACGAAGAAACCCGCGCGCATCGCATCAACAAACTCGGCATCGACGCGCTGTTCGAAATTCCGTTCAACACAGCGGTGTCGCAACTAACCGCCGAAGAATTCGCGCGCAACGTCCTCACCAACGGCCTACACATCAAACACGTCATAATCGGCGCAGATTTCCGCTTTGGTAAAGGCCGCGAGGGTGATGCAGACATGCTGTGCGAACTCGGCCAGAAAACGGGTTTTGGCGTCACCGTGGCACCGCTAATCTCGGACGAAAAAGGCGATTACTCCTCCTCCGCCATCCGCGAAGCGCTAAGCACTGGCAACCCCGAAGACGCCGCCCGCATGCTTGGCCACTGGCATCGCATCGACGGTATTGTTGAAAAAGGCGACCAACGCGGCCGCGAGCTTGGTTTCCCGACCGCCAACATATCACTGGATGATCTGCACTTGCCAAAATTCGGTGTCTACGCCGTGTTCTTCGACATTTTGAACGGCCCGCACAAAGGCGTTTATCGTGGTGCGGCCTCCTTAGGGATCCGCCCAACATTCGGCATCAACAAACCGAACTTGGAGACTTTCCTGTTCGACTTTTCCGGCGATATATACGACGCGTCCGTCTCCGTCGCGCTGGTCGCCTACCAACGCCTCGAAGAAAAATTCGACAACCTCGAAGACCTTATCAAACAGATGAACATCGACTGTTTCGAGGCACGCGAGATCCTCGAAAAAGCGACCGTTTAGCGCTGCTAGGTCGCCGACTTCCGGCTTTCATCCAGATAAATCTCGCGCAAGCGCCGTGCAATCGGCCCCGGCGTTCCATCGCCCAGCGCCCGCCCGTCGACCTCGACCACCGCCGTTACAAATGTTGTCGCAGATGTCACAAACGCCTCGTNTGCATCCATCGCCTCGGCGATTGTAAAGGGTCGTTCCACCACTTCCATCTGCGCTTCGCGCGCAAAGCGCAACACAGCGGTGCGTGTAATCCCGCTAAGAATGTCGTACGACAAATCCCGCGTTATAATCTTGCCACCCTTAACGATATAAGCGTTATTCGAGGTCCCCTCGGTCACCCGCCCGTCTTCAACAAGCCACGCATCATCGACACCGGCCGCCTTGGCCGCCATCTTCCCAAGCGAGGGCGCCAGCAACTGTATCGTCTTGATATCGCGCCGCCCCCAACGGATATCCGGTATCGAGATAATCTTGATACCCGACGCCGCAGTTGGCGAATCCATAAGGTTCATAACCTGCGTAAACATCACCAAACTNGATTTCACACCCTCAGGGAAAAGGAAACTCCGATCCGCCGCCCCGCGCGTTACTTGCAGATAAACCAACCCCTCGGTCAGCTCATTCGCCCGTATCAACTCGCGGTGAATAGCCTCGATTTCATCGTCCGTTTCGGGGGCCGCCATATCCAATTCGCCCAAAGACCGCGCCAGACGTTTCATGTGTCCGGCGAAATCAATCATCTTCCCGCCCAGAATAGATGTAACTTCATAAACCCCGTCAGCCATCAGAAATCCGCGATCAAAAATGCTGATCTTGGCGTCTTCCTCGGCCAGATATTCTCCATTCACATAAACTGTGCGGCTCATCGTATTCCCCTAAAATCTTTAGATTATTTCCCGATCAACGCCACAGGCGCGTTCGCATCCTCGGCGTAATCTTTGGGCGCATGGTCCAGAACCACTGTGCGCCGTTTGAATTCGTAGATCATCTGTCCACCCTCCGGTTCAGAGCGCACTACAAGGCATTGCAGCAAGTGCCGCGACCCGTCGAACAAATCCACGAACCCGCGTAAATTTGGCGCTTTGCCCAACGGCATCGAAAACCCGGTTTCCCAGATTTCAATCACAGGATACTCGGATTCCCCGTCATGCACGCGCAAACGATTCTTCTTCATTGCGTCTTTCATACGCGCCTTTTGCAGGCCCGCCAACACGTCTGGTGAAAAGTACGTTTCCATTACCAACTCCGCTAGTTACCGGCCTATCGTTTGCCAATAAACAGTTAACGTCAAGTTACAATTTAGCGGTTTACCGCGCTTTTAAGCCACTTCCGGTTTGCTGATCGACACCGCTTTTCGCGGTGCATAATGTTCCAGCACGGCCACCAGATCATCGGGCCGCAACGGCGTACGCATCAGACTGCGGGCGTTAGGAATAAGGTCAAAAATCGACCCGTCCGAAAAAAAACTGGTGCTGGTCACCGCGATAATCGGCACATCTGGGCAGCGATACGTGGCGTAATCCGAAATCGCTATCGCGCCGCCGTCGGGCAAAACAAGATCAAGGACCAGCGCATCAAAATTCTCGAACCGCAATTCGTTGATTGCCGCCAGTTGGGTTGCCGCCTGCACGACCTCCACGCCTTGCCGTTGCAAAAACCGCGCCCACAGTTCCGATAAATCCTCATTAGGTTGTACCAATAGTATCCGCATCGNTTGCTCCACCATTCAATGCTATAAATTTCCGTTAAGAATTGTGTAAATATTTACCAAATGAGTTAACAAATCGTTAACGGTCCATATCTTGTGGTGTCGACTGCCCCACATACTAAATAAACCCCCAATCATTCAAAATCTAACGAAGAACCCCAAGATTTTGATGGCCGAAGCCACACTCCAATGGTATCGCAAAACTAAATTCACGCCTCCCGAGTCGCCGGAAACCCATCATGAGCACCCTCTCCCTCCTCCTAATCGCCCTTATCCTCGACGCGATTCTCGGCGAACCCGAGTGGCTATGGAACCGCTTCCCACACCCCGCCACCTTGATGGGCCGCTGCGTAGAATGGCTNGANAACCGCCTNAACCACGGNNAAAANCGCCGCAATGCNGGCATATTAACCATCNCANTCCTNACCNTNGGCGCGCTAATCCTCAGCCTNNTCATCAAANCAATTCCCGATGCNGGCCTNCTCGAAGCCCTCCTCGCCGCCATCCTCCTCGCACAACGCAGCCTCACCGATCACGTCNCCCAAGTNGCGGAGGCCCTGCGTTCCTCCCTATCCGAGGGTCGCCGCGCCGTCTCCATGATCGTCGGGCGCGACCCCGCAGACCTCGACGAAAGCGCCGTGGCGCGCGGTGCGATCGAAAGTGCCGCCGAAAACTTCTCCGACGGCATAATCGCCCCCGCCTTCTGGTTTCTGCTTTTCGGCCTACCCGGCATCGTGATCTACAAAATCATCAACACAGCCGACAGCATGATCGGCCACCGCAATGAACGATACGAGGATTTCGGCTGGGCCGCCGCCCGCCTCGACGACATCGTAAACTGGGCACCGGCCCGCATCACTGGCACCCTTATCTGCCTCGCCCATTGGTCATTAGCGGGGTGGGAAACCATGAAATCAGACGCACCACACCACCGCTCCCCCAACGCTGGCTGGCCCGAAGCCGCCATGGCCGGCGTCCTCGGCATCGCCATATCCGGCCCACGCAGCTACAACGGCAAAATGACCCAACTACCATGGGTAAACGCGGCTGGCCGCAAACCCCTCGGCCCAACAGACATCGACGCCTCCGTGCGCGCCCTATGGCAAAGCTGGTTTGTCGGCATCGGTATCCTCGCCACACTTTGGCTGATTTTCTGATCTACGCGGCGTCGCAGTTGATACAGATCGCGCCATAATGCATTGTCACCCCGACTTATAGCAGGAGCATCCCATGACCCAAGACATCGTAATCCTCGACGGCGCGCGCACCCCAATCGGCACATTCGGCGGCAGCCTCGCGACCATCCCTCCGGTCGATCTAGCAACCCATGTGACCAAAGCCGCACTGGAACGCTCAGGCATAGACCCGGCACAAATCGGCCACGTAGTCTTTGGCAACGTCATCAACACCGAACCGCGTGACATGTATCTGGCCCGCGTCGCCGCGATTAACGCTGGCATCCCAGACAGCACCCCCGCCATGAACGTCAACCGCCTGTGCGGGTCCGGCGCGCAAGCCATCATCTCCGCCGCGCAATCGTTAATGCTTGGCGACGCCGAATTCGCCATCGCAGGCGGTGCCGAAAATATGAGCCGCGCACCCTATATCACGCCACAAGCCCGCTGGGGCCAAAAAATGGGCGATTTCACCGCCACCGATATGTTGCTCGCCACCCTCAACTGCCCGTTCGGAACCGGGCACATGGGTATCACGGCGGAAAACGTCGCCGCCGAACATGACATCAGCCGCGAAGATCAAGACGCCTTCGCGCTTGAATCCCAACGCCGCGCCGCCGCCGCAATCGAGGCCGGACACTTCAAATCCCAAATCGCTCCGATTGAAATCACAGTCCGTCGCAAAACCGTTATATTCGACACCGACGAACACCCAAAGGCCACCAGCGCCGAAGCACTCGCCGGCCTACGCGCCGCCTTCAAAAAAGACGGCACCGTAACCGCAGGCAATGCATCGGGCATCAACGACGGAGCCGCCGCAATGGTGCTGGCCACCGCCAACGCCGCCAATCGCGCTGGTCTAAAACCCAAAGCCCGCATCCTCGGCTACGCCCACGCCGGAGTCCGCCCCGAGGTGATGGGTATCGGCCCAATCCCTGCCGTCGAAATGCTGCTGAAACGAACAGGTCTTTCAGCCGAGGATTTCGACGTAATCGAAAGCAACGAAGCCTTCGCCGCCCAAGCCTGCGCCGTTAGCAAAGCGCTGGACTTTGACCCAGCCAAGGTGAACCCCAACGGCGGCGCAATCGCCCTTGGTCATCCGGTCGGCGCAACAGGGGCAATCATCACCCTGAAAGCCATCGCTGAACTGGAACGGATCGGCGGATCAAAAGCCCTGATCACCATGTGCATCGGCGGCGGGCAAGGCATCGCCTTGGCAATCGAACTGATCTAACGCCACCTTTCTCCCAAATGGTTAACGCAATTTGTGCATACGCGTTGTGTACGGTTGTGTACGCATTGTGTACACGGTTTTTCGCTGTTTTCCGCGCTGCGTTAACCATTTTGGTTACCCTAAAAACCTGCGAACCGACGCCTCGAATTCACGCGGTTTTTCGGCGTGCAACCAATGCCCCGCCCCCTCGATTTCCTCGAAGCGAGCGTTCGGAAACAAGGCCAAAATTTTCGCGTGATGGGCGGGCTGAACATAGTCGGAATTCACGCCATGCAAGAACAAAACCTCACCCTCGAATGCGCCCTCGATATCGGGAAATCCAATGATATCATCCATCGCCGAACCAAGCGCTTCAAGGTTCAATTTCCAGCTCGCTCCGCCTTCATCAAGGCTCAGGCTTTGCAATAAAAACGACCGCAACGCCGGGTCTTCGACCAACCCAACCAACTGCGCATCCGCATCGCGGCGACGCTCTACCACACTTAGATCAACAGCCTTCATCGCAGTGATTTTATCCAACTGGCTATGCGAATACGCCACTGGCGCGATGTCCGCCACGATCAGTTTGTCTACCAAATCAGGTCGCGCCAACGCCAATACCATCGCCGCCTTACCGCCCATGGAATGCCCTAAAACATCGGACTTTCCACTGCCAGTTTCAATCACCCGCGCAAGGTCCTCCGCCATATCCCCATACGTGTTAGACGCAGCTTGAAACGAGCCGCCATGGTTTCGCATATCAACCGAAACCACTCGCCTCTCATCCGCCAAACGCTTCGCCAAAACTCCCCAGTTCCTCGCGGTCCCGAACAACCCGTGCGCAATCAAAAGCCGGGGACCTGCGCCGTCGCCATTACTAACGAAATTCAGAATTTCAGACATAAATTTCCCCTAAATCACCATGCCGCACGATAAATATTCAGCGCATCAGGCTCGCTCACTTCACGCGGATTATTAACCAATAATCTAGACCGCACCATAGCGTCTTTAGCCATCCGTTTACAGGCCTCTTCGGGGATGCCAACATCGCGCAATCGCGGGGGTAAACCGATGCGTTTGGACAGGTCTGTCAGGCGCTCGATAAACTCCGCGCAAACGGCCTGCGCCCCTTGCTGTGTTGACATATTCGGAAATACATGCTGTGCTAATTCGGCATATTCCGCGCCACATTCCGGCGCGTTAAACCGCATGACCTGCGCCAAAATCAACGCATTCGAAAGCCCGTGTGGAACATGAAATATCCCGCCAATCGGATAGGCCAACGCATGGACCGCCGCCACAGGAGAATTGGCAAACGCCATCCCCGCCAGCATCGATCCCATCAACATCGCCCCGCGCGCCTCAAGGTCGTCGCCATGGCTCACCGCACGTTCGATATTGGCCCCCAACAGGTCCAGCGCCTGCACCGCCAGCATCTTCGGCATCGGGTTGTTATTGGCATTGCGCGAGGTATACGCCTCGATCGCATGCACCATCGCATCAATGCCCGTCGCGGCTGTGATTGCGGGTGGCAAACCGACCGTCAATTCAGGGTCTAGAATGGCCACATCGGGCAGGATAATAGGCGAGGAAACACCGCGCTTCTCCTCCGCTCCAACCGTTATAATCGCAACCGGTGTCACCTCCGATCCAGTCCCCGCTGTCGTTGGCACCAGCACTAGCGGCAACCGTGGCCCTTTGGCATTCCCGACACCCCACGCATCGTCCAGATTTTCGCCAGAACCCAGCAACAACGCCGCCAGCTTCGCCACATCCATCGACGACCCGCCACCAAACCCGATCACGCCCGTTACACCTTTGGCACGGCCAAGCGCGACAGCCTCCATCAACGTCTCCAGCGAGGGGTCCGCCTCAACCGCATCAAAGATCACCAACCGCCCCGCGAGCGCCTTCTCGACGCCTTCCGTAACTCCTATATTCCGCAATCCTTTGTCCGTAACCAACAGAATTTTCGCGCCCAAGCCATCAAACGAAGCCTTCGCCAGCGCCCCTGCGCCAAACTGAATTCCCGCTGTGGTGTTAAAAACAAATGCTTGCATGAAAGCCTCCAAATACGAATTGTTGCTCTCAAAAAATCACACTGATTCGTCGCGGGCAACTCCAATCGTTAACCAAACATTNGCTTAGCTCAACCTTAACCATAATCTTTCGATCTACCTGCCATTATTGCGCCACATTTAAAACAAGCTTCCGCCACATTTAGCGATCTTTTGCCACTAATTGCGGTTACTTTTGACCCTGCCTATTGCGCCTGTTATATNCGGCAGGAATTAGTCGTAGGGACGAACTCTCATGAGAAGGTACTTACAGTCGTCGATATCTGCCATCGCATTAGGTGCGATGGTCTTCAGTGGTGTCATTGCGACAGTTAGTATCTCGGTGGTTCCAGCGCTCTCCCAAGGCAACAGCGGAAACAGCAACGGCAACGGCAACGGCAATTCCAGTAGTAGCAATCGCAATGACAACAGCAATCGTGGTGGCCGCAACAACCGCAGCAACAGTAACTCCAACGGCAANGGGCGCGGNTCGGTNGCTTCTTCTCTTGGTGCGCTGAATGCNGCCNATGCNAATGCGAATGCGCTGGCNAATGCCTCTGTTAATTCTCGNGTCGGGATGATTGCACTTTATAAATTGGCGGTAACAGCATCCGCTGAGGCCGTTGTAAAGATTGAAGAAGCACAAACCGCTTACGACGAATATTTGGCCGCTGGATTTATGTCGTTATATGAAAACTATGACGAATATTTGAGTGCTGGATTAGACGCCACCGAGGAAGAAATCGTTTACTGGGAAACTTTGAACTTATTGCAGGCAGCGATCGATACAACNACGGCTGATGCGGAAGNGGCAAAAACNCTGGAGGACGAGGCGNTANAATTGGCCGCAAACAAAGAAACCGGCGAAGAGGTAATCGCTGCNNTGTGGGAATTGNTGNACNTTTGATCCACAGNNTTTNTACNCNNTTGAAATNCCGNAACNCCCACCATTTTNCNGCNGNNGTTTTTTATGTGCGGCATNNCCCCNTAAGGGNGCNTGCACCGCTTGCCCTGCCCTTAAAAACCACATAAACGCGCCAGTAACACAGTATCCCTCGGAGAATCCCCATGTCTGATGCAGATTTCAAACCTAAAAAAGTCGTTCTCGCCTATTCTGGCGGTCTGGACACATCGATCATTCTGAAATGGTTGCAGACGGAATACGGCTGCGAAGTAATCACCTTCACGGCGGACCTTGGCCAAGGCGAAGAGCTGGACCCAGCGCGTGCAAAAGCCGAGCTGTTGGGGATCAAACCTGAGAACATTCATATCGAAGATGTTCGCGAAGAATTCGTGCGCGATTTTGTATTCCCGATGTTCCGCGCCAATGCTGTTTACGAGGGGTTGTACCTGCTTGGCACGGCCATCGCGCGCCCGCTAATCTCCAAACGGTTGGTCGAAATCGCTGCTGAATGCGGTGCAGATGCAATCGCCCACGGGGCGACCGGCAAAGGCAACGATCAGGTTCGCTTCGAGCTAAGCGCCTATGCCCTTAACCCTGACATCAAGGTCATAGCGCCTTGGCGCATCTGGGATTTATCCAGCCGGACCAAACTGCTGGACTTCGCCGAGAAAAACCAGATTCCTATCGCCACAGACAAACGCGGGGAGGCGCCGTTCTCCGTCGATGCCAACCTTTTGCATACATCATCAGAAGGCAAAGTTCTGGAAGATCCGGCGGTTGAGGCACCGGAGTATGTTTACCAGCGCACCGTCCATCCAGAAGACGCGCCAAACACATCAGAGCATATCGAGATTACTTATGAACAAGGCGATCCAGTCGCGCTAGACGGCAAGGCCCTGTCGCCTGCCGAAATGCTGACCGCCTTGAACGAGCTTGGCGGCAAGCACGGCATTGGCCGTCTTGATCTGGTCGAGGGTCGTTTTGTTGGCATGAAATCCCGTGGCATCTATGAGACGCCGGGCGGCACGATCATGCTCGAAGCGCATCGCGGCATCGAATCCATCACGCTTGATCGTGGCGCTGCCCACTTGAAAGACGAATTAATGCCGAAGTATGCAGAGCTGATCTATAACGGTTTTTGGTACTCGCCAGAACGCGAAATGTTGCAGGCTTTGATTGATAACAGCCAACAACACGTGACAGGTACAGTGCGATTGAAGTTGTATAAAGGCATGGCGCAGACGGTTGGCCGCTGGTCGGACCACTCGCTTTATTCCGAAGCGCATGTAACGTTCGAGGATGATGCTGGCGCCTACGATCAAAAAGATGCGGCTGGATTCATCAAGATCAACGCGCTTCGTTTGAAATTGCTGGCAGCGCGCGACAAGCGGGTTAAGTAAGCCCCGCCATTGCAACATACCTGAATAGGTCTAGTATCAAGCGCATTCCCGCATTGGATTTGCGGAGCTTTTGCACGCTTTATTTAATGACCGGATTCTAAAATGGCAAAAACGAAAAATGCTGCGGGATTTATCAAAATAGCCTTCGGTTTAATGGGCCTGATTTTCCTTGTTGCCGGTGCGATCCTGACGTTTCTAGCCTACGACTTTATGGATAATGCCTTGCCAGTATCCGGCCGGGTGACTTCAGTCGAGGTGATCGCGGGCGACGACAGCGTTTCCTATAAACCGACAATCCGCTACGTTGATTCAGCTGGCCGTAAGCAAAGCGGGCAAACGTTCATATCGTCCTCCAACTACAACTTCGCCGTCGGTTCCAGCGTAAATGTACTCTACGATATTCGCGATCCAAGTTCNCTACGCATGGACACATGGATTGCCACTTGGGGCCTCGGGTTGATTTTCTTGGGTGGCTCCGTGTTACCATTTTTTATTGCGCGCGTAATCGGACGAGTAACGGGGCGCAAATTGAACGCTAAAACCAATCCTAAACGCAAATTCCGAAGGGCAAACACCCTTGCGCACGTGGCAGGTGACACTGTCAAAATTCCCGCGCGCTCGAAAGGGTTGAAATCGCGCGAACACCGCGGTGATCACGAGCGCGAAACCACCTACACACCAGCCGTCAGGCGCAACCGCTGATAAAGGCCGTTAGTCGCCTAAAACACCTGATCAAGCGCGGCTTCCAAAGTGGCGACTGTACGGTCTACGTTGTGTAATTTGTCCAACCCGAACAGGCCAAGGCGGAAGGTTTGGTAGCCTTCCGGCTCGTCACACATCAAGGGAACACCTGCTGCGATTTGCATGCCTAGGGCGGCGAATTTCTTGCCGTTTTGCACGTCGGGGTCGCTGGTATAACTAACGACAACGCCCGGTGCCTCGAAACCAGCGGCGGCGACCGACTCAATGCCACGTGCCTTCAGCATGGCACGAACTTTGTCACCCAATTCTTGCTGCTCCGCCATCACCTTATCGAAACCATATTCGGCGGTTTCCTGCATTGTGTCGCGGAAAGACTTCAGCGCATCGGTTGGAAGCGTCGCGTGGTAGGCGTGCCCACCCCCCTCGTATGCTTCCATGATCTGCAACCATTTCTTCAAGTCACACGCGAAGCTGGAGGAAGTCGTGTCGTCAATCCGCGCACGCGCCTCAGCACTTAACATGACCAATGCGGCGGCGGGTGACGCACTCCAACCCTTTTGGGGAGCGGAAATCAGGATATCTACGCCAGTCGCTTTCATATCGACCCAGATCGTACCTGAGGCAATGCAATCCAGCACCATCAGACCACCGACAGAGTGCGCCGCATCGGATAGCTGTTTGATATAATCGTCCGGCAAAATCATCCCCGAAGATGTCTCCACATGCGGGGCGAAAACCATCGCGGGGCGTTCAGCGTGGATCTTCGCCACGGCTTCCTCGATCGGGAAAGGCGCAAACGGCGCGGTGATCGAATTGCCCGTTTGACGCGCTTTTAGAACAGTATGATTCGACACAATCCCGCCCATCTCGAATATCTGCGTCCAGCGATAAGAGAACCAGCCGTTGCGGACCACCAGTGCCTTTTGATCAGTGGCAAACTGCCTCGCGACCGCCTCCATCCCATAAGTGCCGCCGCCAGGAACAACGACAACCGAGGCCGCGTTATAAACGCCCTTCAGCGTGTCGGAAATATCCAGCATCACGCGCTGAAAGCTGGCCGACATGTGGTTTAGGGATCGGTCCGTGAACACCACCGAAAATTCAAGTAGGCCGTCTGGGTCAATGTTTGGCAAAAGTCCGGGCATCATAATCTCCTATCAAGTTAGCCCCAGATTTACACGGAAGCGGGGCGAGGGCCAGAGGCATTTCGACTGAAACAATTCTTCACCGTAACGTTGTTTGCAAGTGAATGGGCCGCNTGTGCATGTTGCCGACATATTCAATGAAAGGAATGATTATGAAACTGCTTGCAATGCTCGCACTGATATTCACGACCCTTGGCACAGTTGGCCAAGCCAAAAGCCTACAAACCGCAATATTCGCGGGTGGATGTTTCTGGTGCGTGGAATCAGATTTCGACTATGTCGATGGCGTCGTCGAGACAATATCCGGCTACACTGGTGGCACAACGGCGAACGCAACCTATAAACAGGTCGGGCGCGGTGGTACTGGCCATTACGAGGCCGTAAAGATCACGTATGACGAAGATATCGTCAGTTATGAGGAACTGCTTTACGTGTTTTGGCGTACGGTCGATCCAACAGACGCAGGCGGGCAGTTCTGTGATCGTGGTGATTCATATCGCACTGCCATTTTTGCGACCAATAATGCGCAGGCAGCGGCAGCCGAAGCCTCCAAGGCTGCCCTAAAAGGTCGCTTAAGCGGGCCAATTGTGACACCGATATTGGCCGCCAGCGATTTCTGGGATGCCGAGGGTTATCACCAGAATTACTACAAAACGAACAAGCTGAAGTACAAGTTTTATCGCAGCCGTTGTGGCCGTGATGCCCGCGTTGCCCAGCTTTGGGGTGATGAAGCGGTGTACGCAAACAAATAATCGATTGCCCCCTTTTGGACCGCGCAATTGGGGGCGATTCAGATGTTTCAANTCCGTTAACCAACAACTCCACGCAGCGTTTGGATTAAGTCGCTCGCATCACCCACAACGTGTAACCGCTTTATCCGTGCAGTCTCGCTGCTAGAGAACCGGATTTTGGATTTGGAAACACCCAGCGTTTTGGCTAACAGCTTTATCAACGCTACATTGGCAGCCCCATCAACAGGTGGCGCAGACACTCGCGCCTTAATCGCGGGCCGCCCATCGGAATCTTCAACAATCCCCTGAATGCGATCCTGCCCACCCTTCGGAGTTAGTCGCACCGTCAGCAGCAAACCATCATCTGTGGTTTGCCACGGGTCGCTCNCATCAAGGCGAGGGCGTTATTTCGAATGATAACCCGTAATATCATAATTCCGACCAGCACAACGAGCGGCGCCAGATCAAGCCCACCCATTTGCGGTAAAATCCGGCGTATACGATTGTACAATGGTGCGAGCAACATATTCAGCCCACGCCACATTTGCCCGACTAGCGGCTGGTGAACATTCAACACCTGAAAGTTGATCAGCCAACTCATGATGATATGGGCAATAATAAAGAACCACACAAAATCGAGCAGCATGTTGAGTATTTGAAACAGAGACAGCATTGGTGAAACTTTCAGAATTGTTGTTGTGTTCTAGTTAGGTGGCCACAATGAATTAGACAACCCCCGTAGGCATCAATCGCGACGCCACGTCAGCGCTTGCAATGATGCGCCCCGCAAGGCACTTCACGAATAACGGAGGACGCCATGTATCCNATCATCCGCATGATGCACCAATATNNGAANTACCGGAACAAACCGCTNCNNTTTGAGGNCGTGCATATCTCCACGCATTACTGCCTGCCGGTGGACCTGGATGTGTGGATGGAACTGAATAACGGGCGCACCTTAACGCTTTACGATCTTGGCCGTATTCCNCTGGTTCAACGCGTTGGTTTTCTGGACATGTTAAAGGAAAATGGATGGTCGTTCACCATTGCCGGGTCTAGCGTGCGATATCGCAAGCGGGTGACAGTCTTCGACAAACTCGANATGCGTTCCAAAATCGTTGGCCGTGATGCGCGGTTCCTCTATGTGGTGCAAAGCATGTGGCATAACGGCGAGGCGACATCCACAGCGCTTTTACGGCTAGCTGTAACCGGCAATGGCATCATCCCCTCGGAAGAATGGACAAAAGCCCTCGGCATGCCTGACTGGAACCCGACCCTCCCCGATTGGGTTCAGGCTTGGAGCGACGCCGAAGCGCAACGTGTCTGGCCGCCGGAGAGCTAGACCACGGCCCACGCCTCCGTTTCACCGGCGGCGTAGATGGCATCAATAACGCGCTGGTTCAATTTCGAATTCTCAAGCGTGAACACTGGGTCATCTCCACCCCGCGCCGCCCGCACGAAGCTTTCAACTTGTAGGCGGTATTGGGTTGTATCGGCGAACCGGAATTCCTGCACCTCGTTATTCCCGTTACAATGCAGTCGCACTTTGGCCGTCCCGTAGTCGCGGGGGTTAAATGGCGCCGTCACTTCTATCCAGCCATTTTCCCCGTGAAAAACCATGTTCTGCCGCAATTCCATTTGTGTTCCGACATAAAAGCTCATTTCAAAGTCCCCGAAATCCGCACGAACGCTGGCCCAGATGTCCGTGCCGAACTCCAGATCGCGCTTAATGCTGGCAGAAATGCGTAACGGTTCGCACCCTGTGGTAATCCGCGTGGTCACGGTTGGATAAACACCGATATCGGGCAGCCCGCCGCCACCCAAGCCAACCTGATTTCGCATGTCTGCTGGATTCATATTGTTGTAGGTAAACGCGCCTTGCACCTGCCTAAGCGGGCCGATGGCACCGTCGGCCATCAATTCCGTCACCTTGTGCCATTGCGGGTGATAAGCGACCATAAAGGCCTCACATACCAGCAAACCGCTCTTGTCCCGCGCTTCAATCAACGCGTCGATCTCACCAGCCTTCAAGGCAATCGGCTTTTCGCATAAAACATGCTTGCCGGCGGCCACCGCTTTCAACGTCCACTCGATATGATGCGAGGTNGGCAGGGGGATATACACACCATCNATGTGTTCACATTCCANCAACTCGTCATANGANCCGAANGCCAGCGGCACNCCGAANCGATCCGCCAANGCGCGNGCGGCGCGTTTNTCGCGGCTGGCAATGCCGTGNACNACGCCATTNTNGGAATCCAGTATCGCCGGNATCACTTGTTCCCGNCCGATTTTCGCGGTTGATAAAATTCCCCAACGGAACATAGCGCGCCTCCTTTTGTTTAGTTTTCAAACCTATGCGCCAAACGGCGAGAGGTCAAAACTTTCCCTTGCCTAAATGATACCGCGCACGTCATATCGTTGGAAAAGCAAAAAAGGGACCGGAAAATGAAACAATACGCATCAAAAAAGGGTATCTGGGGATGGATGTCTTTTGATTGGGCCAGCCAACCTTTCCACACATTGCTCGTTACATTTATCTTCGCCCCATACTTCACATCCACCGTTATTGGCGACAGTTTGGCGGGGCAGCAGGCATGGGCACTGATGCTGACCATAACCGGCATTTTCATCGCCGTACTTGCCCCGATGCTGGGTTCTATTGCTGACAACTCCGGACCGCGCAAGCCGTGGATACTGGTGTTTTCCGTCCTGATCGCCGTAGGTTCATTTGGCCTGTGGTGGGCCGTTCCGAACATGTCTTCGATCACACTGATCCTGATGTCCTTCGGCATCGCCCTGATCGGAGTGGAGTTCGCCGCGATCTTCATCAACGCCATGCTGCCCGAACTTGGTCCGAAAGAGGATTTGGGCCGCATATCCGGTTCCGGTTGGGCGTTCGGCTACTGGGGCGGCGTTCTGGCACTGTTCATCATGCTGTTATTGCTGGCTGAAAACGACGAAGGCGTAACTCTGCTCGGTTCCGCGCCCATCTTCGGTCTAGACGCTGAAATGCGCGAGGGCACCCGTTCCGTCGGGCCTTTATCTGCAATTTGGTACGTTTTGTTCATCGTACCGTTCTTCCTGTGGACGCCGGATGTTAAGAAAAAACCGCTCGCGAAAGATTTCCTGTCGAAAGGTTTCACAGACCTGATCACCACCCTGAAATCCTTACCGGGTCAAACCAGCTTAAGCGCCTACTTGTTGTCGTCGATGTTTTACCGCGACGCGCTGAACGGCTTGTTCGCGTTCGGCGGCATCTATGCCTCTGGCGTGTTGAACTGGTCGATCACGCAGATCGGTGTTTTCGGCATAGTCGCCGCGATTACCGGCGCAATCTTCGCTTGGGTCGGTGGACATGCGGACAAGAGATTCGGCCCCAAACCCGTGATTATTTCCAGCGCGGTTGCCCTGATTTTGGTCGTTTCAGCCATCGCCTCGACATCGCGCGAGATGGTGTTCTTCCAGCCAATCGCCGAGGGATCATCCGCACCTGACATCCTGTTCTACATCTGTGGCGCAATCATCGGTGGCGCAGGCGGGGCAATCCAAGCAGCATCACGCACAATGCTGGTTCGCCAAGCCAATCCAGACCGTATGACCGAGGCATTTGGTTTGTACGCCCTTTCCGGCAAAGCCACAGCGTTCCTTGCACCGGCTGCAATCCTGATGGCCACGACCATGACGGGCAGCCAAAGATTGGGCATGACGCCGCTGATCGGCCTTTTCATCATCGGCCTGATCCTGCTAATCTGGGTAAAACCGGAAGGGGCGAACGCCGACTAAATGCACTATTTGTTTCGAACAATCCATTTGATTGTACTGCTATTGCTGTTGCCAATGTTTGCCCAAGCGCAAACACTGACGCCGGCTGGCAGGATCGTGCTGAAACTTGATTTGGAAGGCTTTGGTGGCTTGTCCGGTATCGAGATGTCCGCTGACGGGAATTTCTTGGCCGTTAGCGATATTGGCCAATTCGTCAAGGGTAGTATAACGCGCATCGACGGTGAAATAGGCGGGGCAACCATCGCACCCCTGCGCCCGATCCTTGATAGCAAAGGCAAACCGTTAACCGGCTTCAACACCAACGCCGAAAGTTTGGCCATAGGGCCAGATGGCAGCATTTACATCGCGTTTGAGGGCAACCACCGCATCATGCGCCACGAAACCTTGACGGCCGCTGCGCAATTCTTGCCCAAGCATCCTGATTTTAAAACTTTTCAACGCAACTCGGGACTGGAGGCGCTTGCGATTAATGCCGACGGAATACTGCTAACCATCCCCGAACGCTCCGGCAAAGAAACGCGCCCCTTTCCTGTTTACATGTTCGATGGAAATGAGTGGAGCCAGCCCACCTCCATCCCGCGTGACGGCGATTTTTTGGTAACTGGCGCAGATTTCGGGCCCGATGGGCGGTTCTACGTGCTGGAACGCGCCTTCAAAGTACCCTTTGGATTTGCAACCCGCATCCGGCGGTTCACCTTTGTTTACGATACGTTAACGAATGGCGAAACGTTGTTGGTCGCCCGCAATAACCGCCTCGATAATATGGAGGGGATATCGGTCTGGGCCGACCAGCAAGGCCAAACCCGCCTGACGCTGGTATCCGACGATAACTTTAACCCTTTGTTAAGAACCGTTATCGCCGAGTATCTGGTTAATGATTAGTATCCCAGTTTAACAAAACGTCCCACGCCTCATCAGCGGTTTCGACAAAGCGGAACAGCTTAAGGTCATCAGCCCCGATTGTGCCTGCTTCGGCCAACGCCTCCCAGTTGATGACTTTGCGCCAGAATTCTTCGCCAAACAGCAGGATCGGCATGGGTTCCATGCGGCCAGTCTGGATCAGAGTTAACGCCTCGAACAGCTCGTCCATTGTACCGAATCCGCCCGGAAAAACGGCGATGGCTTTCGCGCGCAGAAGGAAATGCATTTTGCGGATCGCGAAGTAATGGAAGTTAAAACACAGTTCCGGTGTGGCGTATTGGTTTGGCGATTGCTCGTGCGGAAGAACAATGTTCAAGCTAATAGACTCGCCACCAACATCGGCAGCACCTCGATTGCCAGCCTCCATCACTCCGGGGCCACCGCCCGTGCAAACAACATATTTCTTGTCACCGTTCGCCAAGCAAGCCCGTGTGCAATGCGCCGCGAATTTTCGGGCTTCGGTGTAATACTTCGAAAGTTCCGCGAGCGTTTCTGTGCGGGCTGAATCTTTGTTCACCGGATCAGGAATCCGCGCCCCACCGAACAACACGACCGTGCTTTCAATGCCCATTTCTTCCAATGCCATCTCTGGCTTCAGCAATTCAAGTTGCAAACGCAATGGCCGCAGTTCTTCGCGACACAGGAAATCCGGGTCGGCAAAGGCCAATCGATAAGTCGGCGCACGGGTTTGCTGCGTATCGGCAACCTCGACAGAGGTCTTCATATCCTTGCGGGCGTCTGGGAATCGGGTCTGTTTAAAGTTCATGGTATCCTCACAGTCATTTGTACCATATTGCACATGCTTGGTTTCCGAATTATAGGCCTAATTAGAACAAGACCAGTCACAAATCGGGGATCACCATGTCGAACGCACAATTAGAAACCGCAATCGAGGCCGCATGGGATGCGCGCGACACAATCAGCCCTGCCACAACCGGCGAGGTTCGCGAAGCCATTGAAGACACGTTGACCGCTTTGGACAGCGGCAAATTGCGTGTCGCCGAGCCACGCGAAAATGGTGAATGGCACGTNAACCANTGGGCNAANAAAGCCGNGCTNCTGTCTTTCCGCCTTTCGGACNTGACNATGATCGAGGGCAGCAACGGCAACGNCAGCTGGTGGGACAAAGTNCCAAACAAATGGGCTGGCTGGGGNGAAAACCANTGGAAGGCCGCNGGTTTCCGCGCNGTTCCNGGNTCNATCGTNCGGCGTTCCGCCTATATCGCCCCCGGNGTGGTNCTGATGCCNTCNTTCGTNAATATNGGCGCTTACGTCGGTGAAGGTTCGATGGTTGATGGCTGGGCCACGGTCGGTTCCTGCGCACAAATCGGCAAGCATGTACACCTTTCGGGCGGCGTTGGTATTGGCGGCGTTCTGGAACCGATGCAAGCTGGCCCAACGATAATCGAAGACAACTGCTTCATCGGGGCGCGTTCCGAAGTGGTCGAGGGCTGCATCGTTCGTGAAGGTTCGGTCCTAGGCATGGGTGTGTTCATTGGCAAATCCACCAAAATCGTTGATCGCGAAACCGGCGAAGTTATGTACGGCGAAGTGCCGCCCTATTCGGTTGTTGTTGCTGGCTCCATGCCGTCCAAAAATGGCGTTAACCTTTACGCCGCAATCATAGTAAAACGGGTGGACGAGCGCACGCGCTCCAAAACTTCAATCAATGACTTGCTCCGTGACTGACGCGCCCAAGAAAAAACGCCCGCAGCAGGTGTATACCCTGNTGGTCGAGGTGGGCCGCTCCGATAACGACGGTCNGCCAAAAGGCAGCTCTGGCGCGGCGCTGATGTGTTATGCATCTGGCGTTGACGAGGCAGAAGCCGTGCGCGAAACCGTAGCGATCCTGAAGCAGGCCGACATGGCCCCGCTGGATGTGTCGGGTTACGGCACCTTGCAGGAACGCCGCGCCGAGGGGCATGATATTTCCGATGAGGAAAAAGGATTAATGCAGCAGGCGCTGGNCGAAAATTCTGTCATTGTCGCGCAGATGACTCCGTTTTTCGATAAAGGCTGATCTGCTTGCCGCCTAGCTTTAAGGAAAAGGAGCAACATTTTGAGCACGTACACCGACCGCCTTCTGAAACTCGTAGTCATGAGCGACATCCACCTTTTGCCGAAAGGTGAGGTGAAACGCGGTCTCGATACAGCACCACGTTTCGAGAAAGCAATACAGAGCGTTAACGAACTTCATAGTGATGCCGATCTATGTGTATTTGCGGGCGATATCACCGAACAGTCGAATGCGGGCGCATATGCACTGTTTGACGAAATTCGTGCAGGCAACGAATTACCGCAACGTGTCATGTTGGGCAATCATGATGACCGGAATGACTATTTGAAACATGCCGAAAACCCCATGCTTGACGAAAACCGTTTTGTGGAGGGGTTTGATGACATCAAAGGTCACCGTATCCTGATGTTGGACAGCTCCGAGCCTGGTCGATTACGTGGCGGTCTTTGCGAACAGAAGCTGGCATGGACAGCGGAACGTCTGGCGGAAGCAAAGGCACTGGGCCTTAAGGTCATCCTGTTGTTACACCACAACCCCTGTGCGTTGCAGATGCCGGTGGATGCTTACCGATTGGCAGAGCCTGAAAAACTGTTGCAGGTTCTGCACGAAAGCGGTGCAGACATCATTCAGATTCTTGCGGGGCACTGTCATATCACGTCGGCTGGCAGCTGGGGTGGATATCCTTGCGCGACGATTGCTGGCAACCAGCATAACGTAGAACCGTTTCTTCGGGGCCGTACAGGGCAACAGGACAGCTTTGCCGCGCCAGCGCAATACGCTGTGATAATGTCTGACGGGATCAACTGTGCGGTTCATTTTCAAAGCTATGTGAATGAGAGCACAATTATGGACCCTGAGCTTTTTCCCCAAAAGGTGGATCAGAAATTCGAGATCGTTGACTAGCGTTTGATTGGCCATCGTATAGAATCCGCCCTAATCAAACCTATTAGCCACTCCAAACCTAATCATGTGATTTAGGTCAAGGCGCGGGGCGGTAGAGCAAGCTACACTGCCCTTAACCGAAACTTAAATGGAGAATGGTCATGTATAAATCAATCCTCGTTCCTATCGATCTTGCACACCGCGATGTTGGTCAGGCAATGATCGAACGCGCCGTTGCGCTTTCTGACGACGACGCAAAGATAACGCTGCTGCATGTAATCGGCGACATTCCGGTCTACGCACAATCCTATTTACCCGCAGGGCAAATGCAGGAAAACCTTGAGGAAACCACGAAGACGTTGGCATCTTTGTCGAACGCGCTCGGTATTAAAACAGAGGTGGTTGTGCGCTATGGCAACGCAAGCCCTGTTATTCTCGACGAAGCAGGTGAGCGCGGTTGTGACCTGATCATCATCGCCTCGCACCACCCCGGTATTAAGGATTACNTAANCGGATCCACCGCTTCNCGNGTTGTACGGCATGCGGATTGTTCGGTTTTGATTAACCGTTAGGTGNTTTTTTCTTGATAAAATGTCGGCAAATTGTAAACATGCCGCATGGAAAATGAACCAACAAAACGCAAAATTGTATCCTCCCGCCATTTGGCAACACCTGGCGGGTGGCCACTTTCGGAATTCGAATTCGGCCTGATTGTGGCCTATAACGGCTTTAGCCGCTGGGTTAACCGGTGCATGGCNGCATCTGGATATCCGACGCTCAGCACATTGGAAATTCTGGTGCTGCACAACATCAACCATCGGGATCGCGGCAAACGANTGTCTGACATTTGCTTTATGCTAAACATCGAAGACGCCCACACGGTCAACTACGCCATCAAAAAGCTGATGAAGCACGGGTTGGTCGCGGGTAAAAAATCCGGCAAGGAGATGCTGTATTCCACCACGACCGACGGTGTCGATCTGTGTACCAAATACCGCGATGTACGCGAGCAGTGCCTGATCGAAAGCTTAAATGCCGACGGTGACGAACTTAGCGAGATCGCCGCGACGTTACGCTCCCTATCTGGGGTATACGACCAAGCGGCGAGGGCTGCCTCGTCGCTTTAGTGACCGCCGCTCATTTGGCCGACATTTACGTCATAATCAACGGCGACGCGGTAATCCGGGTCGTCGTCCATATCCACCATCAATTGGCCCGCTTTGGTTAACAAACGATGACAATCTTGCGTCAAGTGGCGCAGGCGCAGGCGTTTACCGGCTTCTTTATATTTTGCCGCTACATCTTCGATTGCCTGAAGCGCGCTATGATCTACGATGCGCGATCCCATGAAATCAAGGATTACGATTTCCGGATCATTTTCAGGATGGAAATGTTCAACAAAGCTGGTGGCCGAACCGAAGAACAACGGACCTGCAATTTCGTAAACCAACGCGCCTTCTTCGGAATGCGACTCGCGGGCCACNATTTGAATGCGCGAAGCGGCATTCCANGCGTAAACCACCGCAGATACCAGAACGCCGACGACAACNGCTGTNGCCAAATCNTCGGCCACGGTNACGGCNGTTACNAGNAGAATTACNAGCGCATCGGATTTAGGCACGCGGCGCAGAACGCCGATACTTTGCCAAGCAAACGTGCCGATCACGACCATGAACATGACGCCAACAAGGGCGNCCAACGGGATCATCTCGATAATGCCGCTACCGACAAGAATGAACGCCAACAGGAACAGTGCGGCAGCAATACCGGATAGACGAGTGCGCCCACCGGATTTCACGTTGATCATCGACTGCCCGATCATCGCACAGCCACCCATGCCACCGAAGAAACCGGTAACCACATTTGCTGCACCCTGCGCCACACACTCTTGCGAGGCGCCACCGCGTTTGCCGGTAATCGTGCCGACAAGGTTTAGCGTTAGAAGGCTTTCTATCAGGCCAATCGCTGCAAGGATGAACGCATAAGGGAAGATGATATACAACGTCTCAAGCGTGAAAGGCACTTGTGGAATACCAAATGTTGGCAAGCCACCTTTAAGCGTGGCGAGGTCGCCAACGCGTGGAACAGGCAGATCGAAGGCAATCACAAGACCCGCGATTATGCCGATTGCGGCCAGCGGCGCGGGAATAAATTTCGTTACTTTCGGGGTGAAATACACCAGCGCCATTGTTCCACCAACCAGTGCAAGCGTTAACCATAGCGTAACACCGGACATCCAGACAGACTCGCCAGTTCCATCGGAAACTTTGAACTGCTCCATCTGCGCCAAGAAAATAACGATCGCCAGACCGTTCACGAAACCCAGCATCACAGGATGCGGAACCATACGGATGAACTTGCCCAGTTTCAACACACCCGCCGACACCTGCAAAATCCCCATCAGCACCACAGTTGCGAACAGGTATTCCACGCCGTTGTCGGCAACCAACGCCACCATCACGACCGCCAAAGCACCCGTCGCACCCGAGATCATACCCGGACGCCCGCCAAATACCGCGGTAATCAATCCAACCATAAATGCCGCATATAACCCGACCAGTGGGTCAACGCCCGCAACGAAAGCAAAGGCTACAGCCTCGGGCACCAGCGCGAGGGCTACGGTCAAGCCTGACAGAATTTCGATACGCACTTGGGCAACACCGAGATTTGTTATCTGTGCGGAAGCCTCCGCTAAACGCAGGCGTTTGGCAAAATCGGCAATAGTAGTTGGTCGAGACAAAGCGATATCCTGTTCTTAATTGCTAAGGCTTTAGCTTTTCGGCTTCTTTGGCTTTTTAGGCTTCTTGCGCTGTGACGGTGCCGCACCTGATTTCCCGGCATAAGGCTTATCTGGCCCTTTGCCACGATGTGGTGGCTTGGGTTTGCGAGATTTGTAGGGCTTCTTGCCTTCTGGTTCTTGTGCGCGCGCCTCGGTCACAACTTGTGGCACACCGTCGAGCTTGCTTACCGTTATGGTTTTTTCCAGCTTCATCGATGGGCTGATTGCGTCCATAAAGCGGCTCACACCACCAGTAGCAACTTCGATGTACGTTACGGATTGCAGAACTTTGATCGCGCCGATTTCGTGCTTCTTCAGCTGACCGGTTTTGACCAACATCGGCAACATCCAACGGGCCTCGGCCTTTTGTTTGAAACCGATGGAAAGCGAGAACCATGTACTATCGCCAAAACCTTTACGGTTATGTGATTTTTCCTCACGTTCGCCACGCTCAACACGTTCACTCGCAGGACGCAGTTCTTCAGGGGCAGATCGGCCCGCACGGTACATCCGCACCAACGCACCAGCGATTTGTTCGGGGCTGTGCAAGGCCAAAAGATCTTTCGCGAAGCCAGCTTCGGTTTCGGACAGTGTTTCGCTCAAGGCTGGGTCCGACAAGAAGCGTTCATTATCGCGCTTGATAACTGCTTCGGCTGACGGGGGACTATCCCAAGTCGCCGTAACATTTGCGTTCTTCAACAAGCGTTCCGTGCGGTTACGGGCGCGGAAAGGCACGATCAGAACGCTGACGCCCTTACGACCAGCACGACCGGTACGACCAGAACGGTGCAACAGGGATTCTTTGTTCTTTGGCAAATCTGCATGGATAACCAGTTCCAGATTAGGCAAATCGATACCACGCGCAGCAACATCTGTCGCAATACAAACCCGCGCACGACCGTCGCGCATGGCTTGCAGGGCGTGAGTACGCTCATTCTGGCTAAGCTCGCCGGACAGCGCCACTACCTTGAAACCACGGTTGTTAAACCGCGCCGTCATATGGTTAACGGTCGCACGCGTGTTACAGAACACAATCGCATTCTTGGCCTCGTAGAACCGCAACACGTTGATGATGGCGTTTTCCGTATCGGTCGGCTGGACAACCAACCCACGATATTCAATATCCGAATGCTGCTTTTGATCAGACGCAACCGCAACCCGCACGGCATCACGTTGATAGCGCGACGCAAGGTTGGCGATAGAACGCGGCACAGTAGCCGAGAACATGAGCGTGCGACGATCACTCGGCGAAGCACCCAGAATAAACTCAAGTTCATCACGGAAGCCAAGGTCCAGCATCTCGTCCGCTTCATCCAGAACGACCGCTTTCAGCCCCTCCAGATTCAACGAGCCGCGCTCGATATGGTCGCGCAAACGACCCGGCGTGCCGACAACAATATGCGCCCCGCCTTGCAGCGCACGGCGTTCGGTACGCATGTCCATGCCACCAACACACGACGCGATGGATGCACCCGCCTCATGGAACAGCCATTCAAGTTCGCGTTTGACCTGCAACGCCAGCTCGCGCGTTGGTGCAATCACCAGCGCCGCCGGAACAGCCGCAAAGGCGAACTTGTCCTTTTTGCCCAACAAGGTCGGTGCAATTGCCATACCAAAAGCCACAGTTTTACCCGAGCCGGTCTGCGCCGATACCAGCGCATCCTTACCGTCTAGGTCAGGGTCCAGCATTGCTAGTTGCACGGGGGTCAGGGTTTCATAACCCCGTTTATTCAATGCTTGCGCCAGCGTCGGTACGACACCTTCAAATTCTGTCATGTTTATTCTCTCGGAATGCGGGTCACGGGCGCGGAATGATCGAACGCGCAGCGGAACAATTTCGTGTTGGCTGCCTTCTACTGTGTGCTTTCCCATTTGTATAGTGGGTATAAACCTTGACACTTTGCCCCATGCCCCCGAAATAACACCCTGCAACAAACAGGAGCCGTAATGTCCGATCCACGACCAGAAGTGCTAGATTTCCTTCAAACGCGCCGCTCGCGCCCCGCCAAGACTTTGGAATTGCCGGTGCCAACGCACGCGGAACTATCCCCCATTTTAACCGCCGCCGCCCGCAGCCCGGACCACGGAAAGTTGGAGCCATGGCGGTTCATCGTTCTGGAAGGCCACGCCCTGCAACGCTTGGCCGAAGATGTGGTCAAACGCGGCCCGCAATTGGGTGTTGAAGGCGACAAACTGGAAAAGGCCCGCCGCCAGTTTGCCGATGCCGGTTTAGTAGTCGCGGTGGTATCCTCGCCCGTTCCATCGCCAAAAGTGCCCGAAATCGAACAAATCCTGTCAGCAGGTGCCGTTTGCCTCTCCATGTTAAACGCCGCCCTCGCCAGCGGATGGGGTGCAAACTGGTTAACCGGCTGGATGGCCAGCGACCGCTCCTTCCTGCGCCACGGCCTGTCCCTGTCAAAATCCGAATTCGTTGCAGGTTTCATCCACATCGGAACCGAACGCATCGCGCCACCCGAGCGCCCGCGCCCAGATATCCAAGCCATCACAACTTGGGTGTCTGAGTGACCTTGTTTCAAGACTTCCAACTTGCGCTCGCCCAACTAACTGATCGCAAGTTTAAATCCGTCTTCTGGCGCTCAATCGGGTTAACACTAGCCCTACTGGCCGCTACCTTCTTCGGATTCACAATATTGATCAGCTGGGCAATCCCCGATACAATCACTCTGCCTTTTGTTGGCGAAATTTCCAGTTTTGGCGCAATCGCGTCTGGCGGCGCATTTGTCGCCATGTTCCTGTTATCCGCCTTCCTGATGTTCCCCGTAGCCTCGATAGTTATCGGTTTCTTCGTTGAAGACATCGCCGACGCAGTCGAGGCCAAACATTATCCACATCTTACCCCAGCCGAAAAATTACCCTTCGCCGAAGTCATGATCGACGCCACCAAATTCTTGGGCATCATGATACTGGCCAATTTGCTCGCGCTGATCATCTACTTCGCGTCCACCCTACTGGCCCCGGTAATATTCTGGATCATCAACGGGTTCCTGCTTGGTCGCGAATACTTCCAACTTGTCGCCGCCCGTCGCATAGGTATGGACGCCGCCAACAAACTTCGTAAACAACATTTCGCTGAGATATGGCTCGCCGGAATTTTCATGGCGATCCCACTGTCGATTCCATTCATAAACCTCGTTGTGCCACTCCTGGGCGTCGCCGTATTCACCCATCAATTTCACCGAATTCAAGGGCGTTCCTAGGCGACAAACACACCCGTAAAAAAACCGCTTGTGGAATCCCTTTGTGAAAGGCTAAACACCTCCTCGGAGACGTGGCCGAGTGGTCGAAGGCGCTCCCCTGCTAAGGGAGTAACGGGGTAACTCGTTCGAGGGTTCGAATCCCTTCGTCTCCGCCACTTAAATTCAGTTTGTGGTGTTATAACAATGACTTAATGTGGCAACACAAATGGTTACCCCCCATTTGAACCACCTTCTTCATATTGTAGAACTCTGAATCCCTTATTCGCTTCTAGTTTGAAAAATCAACCTTGTGGTAACCTTGAAGTCCTAAACATCTGCAATTCGCCACCTACCTGCGAGGTTTTTCGATAGTGGGTCACTTTGAAATTACCTTTTTGGACGGTCGTCTGGATGAACCCAATCATGCGGCGGAGAATACTCGTTTGGACGGCGAGCATTCGCAACTTTCGGCCTAAATACTACATCTCCCATTACGCATTTCTCAAGATGGTCAGTATTTATTTTAACTTTATAACTCGTATATCTTGCTATCTCTAGGGAATGGTTTCTCTTAGGTGGAACAACCTGAACTAATTTTTTCTTTGGGAAAATGTCAGCAAACATTTTCGCCGTCGCTGCTTGGTCAGAGTCGGCGGATAGTAAGTATGCGACATCGAATAAATCATTCATACCGTCAGCGATTAGGTGGATAGCAACATTAATGTCGCCTTGCTTTTCTGTTGGTTTTTTCCATTCATCATCACATCCAAAACACTTTACGGTTTCGTGGGAGTAGTGCCCCATCGCGACATTGACGCCGTGCACTTTCTGTGCATTGATCAATTGCTCGTGCCGCCATCGTTTTGTCGAAGAATTCGGATAAAATGCGGTGCAATATAACACTTTTACTATTTTTTCAGTCTTTGGTGGTATAAGCACTTCGCCCAGTCGCCAATAATTTATCCACTTTAGAAACGGCTCATCCAAATCGTCAATTGCGTGATACAAATTAAACCCGTCGATATACAATGCCGAGCGAAGTTGGCTGTTTGGCCCTTGATTATTGTTATTCAACTTGCTATCTCTTTCCTATCAACGCGACGCGGTACGCCGCTAGCAATTCCCCAGCTTCGGCTGGGGTTTCTATTTTAGAGCCTCTTTTTATAAGGTCCACGCTTCTTAGGTTTAGGTTCATTCGCATCTATCAATGCGACCAAGGCTTTAATATCCCAAAGGCAATCCGTTAGACCAGCTTCGATTGTGGGAGTGACTTTTAAAGTCTGGTGAGCCTTATGCCCTTCTGTGGTTAGTTGCACCAGAACTCATCCCCGTCCGGCCAATATCGAGCAAGCCCTTCATCGACAAGTATGTCACCTACGTTAACTTCGTCGATCCGAATGATGGCAAGCGTCCTGCCGTATCGGTCTTTTCCATCTCTGTGCACAGTAAATTTGTGGTTGGTCAGTAACTCCTGCAATCTTTCAGTCGCCTTGTAGCCAAGTTGTTTCTCTCTATCTCCACCACAAATGGCGGTAGTAGTCTCAGGCGTGTCGAAACCCATGAGCCGTATCTTCTCACCCTTTAGCCAGATTGTGTCACCATCAACCACACATGTGTAGCGTTTACCTTGCCCACATATTTCTATCGTAGAGGCGGAACTAACCATCAGCACAACACTAGTGACAGCAACAAGAAAGAATATTATTCGAGTCATTGGGTCGCCCTACAAATCCTAATTACAGAACCATTGTTTACTTCGAAGTAGCAACTTACAGTATCTTTCATTATGAAAATAGAATCAATAAACGCTCAAAGATTATTGTGGCAGCGGCTATTCAATTAGCATTGTACAAATAGGGAAGGGTTTCCGATGAAACAACTATTTCAAGCGGCTGTGGTCATTATGATATTGGTGCCTTCGGTTACCTTGGTCGAGATTACCCTTGTGGTAACCTTGCGGTCCTAGGTGATTACCGCGCGCGTATTGGTGCTGCTAAATACTTCATGCCCGGCGCATTTGAAGATGCATTGGGCGCACCAAACCTTACCGAAAACTTACCGTTTGTTGCCTAACATCCACCCAAATAGGGTTGATTATAACGTCCTCTAGTGTCCGTAGTCAGAGTATTTGGAACAGATTAGGCTTTAGAATAAGAGAGTATCTGCCTCATCAGTTGGGTTATATTAGGCGGCGACTTTGCGGTGTTGCAAGCGTCGCGTTTGCAT
>JAESQH010000109.1 GCA_016765235.1 Paracoccaceae bacterium | reverse complement strand
AACATTACTTTGTAAAGCCCGGAATAGCCGAGTTGCCGGAGATTTTGCAGTCGTCGGTTTTCGACATGTATGTAAACGCGGGCGCGGCGGCCGTTAAAATATTGCAACGATTGTTGGCAAAATTCGGGTTTCCTGTGGTTGTTGATGGCGTGCTGGGGCCAAAAACCGCGACGGCCGCGAAAATGGCTTTTGCGGTTGCTCCGACCTATTTGGCGGATGCTTACGGGATAGCGCGTCGAAATTACTACTACGATCTGGCCGATAAGCGCATGACTTCACGCAAGTATGCGCGTCGCAAGGATGGCGGTAAGGGAGGTTGGATAACACGGGCGGAAGAGTTTATTTCGCGTCGGTTTCATTTTAGTAATGTAGAACATAATCAGAGGGTTGCAGCATGGGGATAATTTCAAGATTGTTCGGAATAGGTAAAGCGGCGCAAGGCATTGGTGGCGCGGTCGAATCGGTGGCCGAGGTGTTCACAGTCAATAAAACCAAGGAGGAACTGGCAGTTCGCGCGCAAGCAATGGCCTCGCTTGGGCAATACGGAGCTGAATTCAACGCGGCTAATACTGGTAGTTTTAACAACTTCATAAACGGAATTAACCGACTACCGCGCCCGATTATGGCGCTAGGTACGGTTGGGCTATTTGCCTTCGCCATGGCCGATCCGGTGGGTTTTTCGACCAGAATGCAGGGCTTGGCGTATGTGCCGGATCCGTTGTGGTGGCTTCTCGGGGCTGTTGTTTCGTTCTATTTCGGCGCGCGGGAGCTACATTATGCGCGCGGGGCCACGACGCCGTTAATCATTCCAAGTGTGGCCGCAAACGAACAAACAACTCCAACCAAGATTTCTGCCGCTTTTCCCGAAAATGCGGCCCTTTCAGAATGGGCGGCAACGAATAAGCAGGCGGGATAACGCCGGTTGCCCCATTTGGGGGGCGACATAACGGATCATCACGACATTGAAAATTGAATCTGTGGTCGGTTTGCCTATGATGGCGGCTAGACATAAAGGGATTCGTTTCATGACCGCAGAACTTGGGCACTATGCTCTTATCATCGCTTTCACGATATCAATTGCGCAATCAATCATTCCACTGATCGGCGCTCAACGTGATTGGCATGACTGGATGCGGTTCGCGACTCCCGCAGCAATTGTCCAGTTTGCGCTGATTGCCTTTTCGTTTGCGATGCTGATGACGGCATTCGTTACTTCTGACTTCTCTGTGCGGCTTGTCGCGGCGAACTCCCATTCGGCCAAGCCGATGATTTACAAGATAACGGGGGTCTGGGCAAATCACGAGGGCTCGTTGTTATTGTGGATTACGATTTTGACGGGTTTTGGCGCGGCTATTTCGGTTTGGGGTGAAAATCTGCCGCCGAGCCTGAAGGCTCGCGTCCTCGCTGTGCAAGCGATGATCGGAACGGCATTTCTAGGATTTATATTATTTACCTCCAACCCGTTCTTGCGTCTTTCGCAGCCGCCTTTGGACGGAAAAGGTTTGAACCCTTTGTTGCAAGACTTGGGATTAGCCATACATCCGCCGTTTTTGTACCTTGGATACGTGGGCCTTTCGGTCGCGTTCAGCTTCGCTATTGCGGCGTTGATCGAGGGTAAAGTCGATGCCGCGTGGGCACGTTGGGTGCGCCCGTGGACTTTGGCCGCATGGATATTCCTGACAATCGGGATCGGCCTTGGCAGCTGGTGGGCATATTACGAGCTGGGCTGGGGCGGTTGGTGGTTCTGGGATCCGGTTGAGAACTCCAGCTTTATGCCTTGGTTGATGGCAACGGCTCTGTTGCATTCCGCGATCGTAGTGGAAAAACGCAACGCGTTGAAAAGTTGGACAGTATTGCTGGCGATCCTTGCATTCTCGTTTAGCCTTATCGGAACATTCATTGTGCGTTCCGGTGTTATCACGTCGGTGCATGCCTTCGCGAATGACCCCCTACGCGGCATGTTTATTCTGGGTATTCTGGCCGTTGCGATTGGTGGCGCGTTGACCCTGTATTCAATGCGGGTATCGACACTGCGTTCGACAGCAGTGTTCGGCACTATCAGTCGTGAAAGCGGTTTGGTGATGAATAACCTGCTGTTGGCTGTTTCGGCCGCCGTGGTGTTTGTTGGAACAATCTGGCCGCTTGTAGCCGAGATTTTTACAGGCGCGAAAGTTTCTGTCGGAGCGCCGTTCTTTAACTTGGCGTTTACACCTTTCATGGTAGTTCTGGCGATGATTTTGCCGATCGCTGCCGTGCTGCCTTGGAAGCGTAGCAATCTGAAGCGGACTATGCAGCCGCTGTGGGGTATCGCAGCACTGTCTGTGTCCTTGGGCGCTGTTGTTTGGGTTATGCAAACCGGTGGGCGAATGTTGGCTCCTATTGGCCTGACATTGGCTTTCTGGGTCATAGTAGGTTCGTTGGCAGATGTTGCCGTGCGTGTAAAACTTGGTAAGGCGCCCATGGCTGAAAGCCTGAGGCGCGCTGTGAACCTTCCGCGGTCCGATTGGGGTAAGATGTTCGGGCATGTCGGTTTCGGCGTGATGATTTTTGGAATATCGGCAATTATGGCATGGGAATATGAAGATATTCGCACTGTCGAGATTGGCGATACATTCATGCTGCAAGCTTATGAAATTCGTTTTGATGCGGTGGAGGGTATTCAGGGGCCAAATTATACTGCGGCGCGTGGAAACTTTACGCTGTTAAAAGACGGGCTGGAAGTTGCGAAACTTTATCCCGAAAAACGTAGGTATCCCGTAGAAAGCTCGCCAACGACCGAGGCGGCAATCGATCAAACGTTGTTCCGTGACGTTTATTTGGTATTGGGCGACAAACAGTCCGACGGCAGCTGGGCGGTCCGGTCCTATGTAAAACCGTTCACTAGCTGGTTGTGGATCGGATTGTTCACACTGGCGTTTGGCGGTGTGTTAAGCATATCGGATCGACGATATAGGGTAGCCTCGGCTGCGCGAAAACCCACTATGTCAGCAGTACCAGCGGGGTGAGTTATGATTAAATATCTATTACTTATACTTATGTTGGCGACGCCGGTGCTGGCGGTACAACCGGACGAGATACTCGATGATCCAGTGATGGAGGCGCGTGCGCGGGTAATTTCAAAAGTCTTGCGCTGCTTGGTGTGTCGCAACGAGAATATTGATGATTCCAATGCCGAACTGGCACGGGATTTGCGACTGCTCGTGCGGGAACGTCTAGTTGCGGGCGACACAGATCAGGAAGTCGAGGACTTCATCGTTGATCGCTATGGCGAATACGTTCTTTTGATGCCTGTGTTCAAACTAAGCAATGCATTGCTTTGGTTTGCCGGCCCGATAATGCTATTTGTAGGTGGATGGATTGCAGTAGTATTTATCCGACGAAAAAGCGCCAGCGGTGAAGATAACGAAACGTTAAGCCTCGAAGAGCAGGCGAAACTTGACACATTAATGGCAGACTGACGCCACGTATGGTCTTTTAAGTGTTTGCGGAAATCATTAAGTATCCGTGAAACAGGAGAGATTCCATGAGTTACCAGACGATCCTTTATACTGTCAGCGATAACGTCGCCACGATAACGCTAAACCGCCCTGACGTGATGAACGGGCTGAACGCGCAAATGCGCGCCGATATCACCCACGCGATCGGTCGTGCCAGCGATGATGCGCGCGTGTTGGTGTTGACAGGGGCCGGACGAGGATTTTGTTCGGGACAGGATTTGGGCGACGGGGCTTCGGCTGCTGATCTGGATCTAGAGCGGGTTCTAAAGGAAGAATATGAACCAATGCTTAAGGCGATTTATGATTGCCCGATTCCGACAATTTCAGCTGTAAATGGCGCAGCGGCAGGAGCCGGGGCAAATCTGGCGCTGGCGGCGGATATTGTGATTGCGACGAAATCAGCGTTTTTCATGCAAGCGTTTGCGCGCATCGGGCTTATTCCGGACGCGGGTGGAACCTATTGGTTGCCGCGCCAAATGGGATTTGCCAAGGCGATGGGGGCCGCCCTTTTTGCTGACCGTATTTCAGCCCAACAGGCTGATGACTGGGGCATGATCTGGGAATGCGTTGCCGACGATAATTTCGCTGCCACTGTGCAGGAACGTGCAGCGTATCTGGCAAAAGGGCCGACAAAATCTTACCAACTTATTAAACAAGCGCTGCGCAGTAGTCTTGATAACTCGCTCGATGAACAACTGGATGTCGAAGCGAAGTTGCAAGGCGAGGCCGGAAAAACCCGCGACTTCCTAGAGGGTGTGATGGCGTTTATGGAAAAACGCTTACCGAAGTATGAGGGGCGATAACGCCGCTTGACCCGCTGGCATTACCTGCCATTCTGGGCGCATGAACACGCTTGAAAATGTAACTGCTGGGCCGATCCCGCATGATAAAGTGCGCGGCACTGAGGCGCGCGCAATGTTTGCGGACGTCCCTGTCGGCCTTGGCGATTTGATCGAGGGCACGGCGGGATGTAGCCCCTATCTGGACCAATTGATGCGGCGCGAGGCGGACTGGTTACGGGGTATCATTGCCCGTGATCTGGATGCGGTTTTTGTCGAAATTCTAGATGATATTTCCGGAGACAGCTTTCAAGCATTGTCGGACAGTTTGAGGACAGCGAAGCGGCGTGCAGCGTTGTTGGCAGGGCTGGCCGATTTGGGCGGTTTATGGTCGCTAGAACAAGTTACCGGCGCNTTAACCGATCTTGCNGATCGCGCNGTGCAAGTTAGTCTTGATCATCTAGTTGCCGCCGAAATTGCGCGGGGGAGATTGCCCGGATGCACAACAATGGGCGCCGCCGGAATGGTCGTTCTGGCCATGGGCAAGATGGGCGCGCGGGAGCTGAACTATTCATCCGACATCGACCTGATCGTGTTGTTCGATGAAACCCGCCATGACCCCGAAAATTACGGTGAAGTGCGTGCGGGATTTGTCAGAATCACACAACGGATGGTTAAACTTCTGTCGGCGGTGACGGGTGGCGGATATGTTTTTCGTACCGATTTGCGCCTTCGGCCCGATCCGTCTTCGACGCCTGTGTGTATGGCGATGGAACCGGCGGAACGGTATTACGAAAGCCTTGGTCGCACATGGGAGCGCGCGGCGTTTATTAAGGCGCGGCCTTGTGCCGGGGCGATTGACGTGGGATGGGCATTTCTGGATCGCCTGAAGCCGTTCATCTGGCGGAAATATCTGGATTTTGCCGCCATTCAAGACGCACACGATATGCGCCTTCGTATCCGCGAACATAAGAAACTGCATGGTCCGGTATTGGTGCCCGGCCATAATATCAAACTAGGGCGCGGCGGCATTCGCGAAATCGAATTNTTCACACAGACACGGCAGATAATAGGGGGTGGTCGTGACAATGAAATTCGACAACGCGAGACGCTGAAGGCCTTGAAAGCGTTAGTTAAAAACGGTTGGGTCGAGGCGGATATGGCGACGTACTTAAACGACGCATATGTGGCACATCGCACGTTGGAGCATCGNCTTCAGATGTTGGAAGATGCNCAGACGCATGTGATCCCCGAAAGCATTGATCGTCGCGAACGGTTAGCGGCCTTTTGTGGGGCGACAGATTTGCGGGCCTTCGAGGACGAAATCAAGGAGCGGTTGCAAAAAGTTCACGACCTGACGGAGCAGTTTTTCGCAGGCGGTGACGAAGAAGAAGTCGAGACGCCTGAATTCCAACGACCGGAGTTTGTTGAAGCCATCGTGGAGAAGTGGGCAACGTTGCCNTCAATGCGCTCCGAACGTGCCAGTCAAATTTTTGCCCGCATTAAACCTGAAATACTNTCCCGCTTNGCNGATTCNGCCAANGCCGANGAGGCATTGATTCAATTTGATGCTTTCTTGTCGGGTTTGCCCGCGGGGGTACAATTATTTTCTCTGTTCGAGGCTAACCCGCCGTTGTTGGATTTGTTGGTCGATATTTGTGCCACTGCGCCGGAATTAGCGCGCTACTTGGGGCGGAATTCCAAAGTGTTCGATGCCGTCGTTAGCAGTGATTTCTTTGCCAGCCTTCCGGATTTGGAATCTTTGAATATTGAGCTTAAACTCGAGATAGAAGGCGCGATGGACTACGAAGATGCGCTGGATATTACGCGGCGTTGGGTCAAGGAAAAACAGTTTCGTATCGGTGTGCATTTGTTGCGGCAAATTTCCAGTTCGACCGAGGCTGCGATTGCATATTCCGATGTTGCCGAGGCCTGTTTGGTTAACCTTTTTCCCGCCGTTTGCGAGAATTTCTCACGGCGATACGGACCTCCACCGGGGAAGGGTGCGGCGGTGATTTCGATGGGGAAGCTGGGGTCGCGAGAGATGACAGCGACGTCGGATCTGGATTTGATTATCGTCTATGATGCTGAGGGGGCTGAAAGCTCGAAAGGGGACAGGCCGCTGGCTGTAACAACTTATTTTGCCCGCCTAACGCAGGCGGTGTTGTCAGCGTTAACGGTTCCAACCAGCGAGGGGGCGCTTTACGAAGTTGACATGCGATTGCGCCCGTCCGGCCGGAGGGGGCCGGTGGCGACTTCTATTGCGGCATTCAAGGAATATCAGATGAACGAGGCATGGACGTGGGAACATCTGGCCTTGTCGCGTGCAAGGGTCGTTGCCGGAGGGGCATATCTGGCGGCCGATGTGAATGGAGCAATGCACGCCGCGCTTTGCCAACCCCATGATCGCACTAAGGTGATCAGTGATGTGCAAGAGATGCGGGCGAAACTGGCAGAGGATAAGGCCGACAATCCGTGGGAAATGAAGCACGGCAAGGGTTGGTTGATGGACATCGAGTTGTTGCTGCAAACTGGCGCAGTATTGTACGGGATTACTGGTGTGGAACGTCCTGCGGATATGTTGCCGGAACTGTTGGAATCCGGCTGGGTTACGGGTGCGCAAGCAAATGCGATTACTGCGGCATTGAACTTATATATGCGCATTCAACAGGTTGCGCGCTTGGCTGTGGATGGCCCGATTGTGCCTGAAAGTGCCGGACGCGGTTTTCTTGATTTGCTGGTGAAGGTGGCGAAAGTTGACGATATTGCCGCGTTAGAGGTCTTGTTAAAGAATACGGCGCGTGAAATGGCGACTATTATTGACGAAATATTAACGGTTTGAACGGAGAATATGATGCCTGAATATGGATGTTGGCTTGATTTACCATCCCCGCAAGTTGCGGAAATAATAGCGCAAGTCGGGTTCGATTTCATTGTTGTTGACCTTGAACACGGCCCGATGAGCGTGGAGACGGCACAAGTGCAAATGATGGCAATCGGGGCGNGCGCGCGTGCGGTCGTGCGGGTGCCTGAGGGAACCGAGGCATGGATCAAGCGGGTTCTGGATGCCGGTGCGGGCGGCGTGATGGTCCCCAATGTCGAAAGTGCGGCGCAGGCGACCCAGATCGTTTCATGGGCGTACTATGCGCCAAAAGGCGTACGCGGAGACGCGCGTAGAGTGGTTCGGGCCAGCGGTTGGGGGCGAAATTCCGAAACTTATAAGGCTAAATGGAATACGGACGGTTTCGTTTCTGTGCAAATTGAATCTGTGGCAGGGCTTGCGAATATTGAAGAAATTGCTGCCATTGAGGGGGTGACGCAACTGTTCTTCGGGCCGTCGGACTATTCAGCGGATGCGGGGGTGTCGATTGATAGTGATGCGACGTTGGCCGCCGCCGCTAAGGTGGCAAAGGTTGCCAAGGCGCATGGTCTGGATTCCGGCTCTGTGACGTTCCCGCAAGGCACACCGCAGGCTCTTGCAAAACTGGGGTTTTCGCATATCTCGGTTGCAGGCGACGTTGCGGCGCTGTGCGATAGTCTAGACGGGAGTTTGCGAGATGCAAAAGGGTGATTTGGCGTGCGATCCACGCGGTCTGATTTACGAGGCGTACCGGATCGAGGGCATCGAAGAAGTGTCCTGTCGGCCTATATTTCTAGACTGGGCTTTAGGGGTTCCGGCGGAAGAGGATCCCGTCAAGCATATCCAGACGATGTTGGAACATTATGGGCCTGATTGGCCCGAACATCCCATGACCGGGATTTTGCGCGCAGGATTGGATAAAATGGCAACACCTCGTCGGCGCAGGCGGCGTTAGCTGGTGACTTGCGGTTAGACTGCAGGTGCTAGCTGCTTCGATAGATGTAGAGTCTGTGTGCCCTTTGGGGAAATATCAAACTGCTGTTGCGAAGGCCGCAGCCGATAGTAGGCCTAACAATCAATCGGTTCTAAAGAAATATCCCCGCTATATTGATCTACATGAACAAGAAATATTGCCGCGGGATTGTCTGCCTGTCCAAGTCCGTCGGGTAATTTTAGGCCAGTATATCATGGCACAACCGCCGAGCGGAGCGAGGCTTGG
>JAESQH010000108.1 GCA_016765235.1 Paracoccaceae bacterium | reverse complement strand
TTCGGCGAACAAGCCGTTCTTTGTGGTGGCCTTGTTGAACTAATCCGCATGGGTTTTGAAACACTGGTTGAAGCCGGCTACGAGCCTGAAATGGCGTATTTCGAGTGTCTGCACGAAGTGAAACTTATCGTTGACCTGATTTATGAAGGCGGCATCGCCAACATGAACTACTCGATCTCCAACACAGCGGAATATGGCGAGTACGTATCGGGCCCGCGCATTCTTCCGTATGAGGAAACAAAAGCACGCATGAAAGCGGTTCTGGCAGACATCCAGAGCGGTAAATTTGTTCGTGACTTCATGCTGGAAAACGCTGTCGGTCAACCGTCGTTCAAAGCGACGCGCCGTATCAACGACGAGCACCAGATCGAAAAAGTCGGCAGAGAGCTCCGCGCTATGATGCCGTGGATTTCAGAAGGCCGTATGGTTGATAAAGAAAAGAACTAAGTTAACCACTTGTTAATTGATGGCCTGCCGAAACAAATTCGGCGGGCCATTTTCGTTTACCCTTGGCAAACAGACCATTGGCGTGGCATCCCTATAGCAACTTGAAAACGAGGCCAGTCATGAACCCAATCCACGCCCCTTTCCCGCTAAGCCGCTCGCGTCGTCTGCGCCGTACACCATGGATGCGCAGCCTTGTGCAAGAAACGCATTTGAGTGTGTCAGACCTTATTTGGCCGATTTTTGTGCGCGATGGCGAAAATATCCGCGAACCTGTGGCGTCCCTGCCCGGCGTTGATCGCCTTAGCATAGATCTGGCCGTGCAAGCCGCTGAAGAGGCTGCGACGCTTGGCATTCCCGTCATCGCCCTGTTCCCTTACACCGATGCATCAGACAAATCACCGGACGCTGCCGAGGCTTGGAACCCTGATAATTTGGTTAACCGTGCCACCCGCGCAATCAAAGCTGCGGTGCCGGACATCGGCGTGATGCTGGATGTGGCGCTCGATCCTTACAACTCAGATGGCCACGACGGGTTGGTTCGTGACAGCATAGTGTTGAACGACGAAACACTAGAAGCCCTCGTGCGGCAAACACTGGCGCAAGCGGAGGCCGGCGCCGATATTCTCGGGCCAAGTGACATGATGGACGGACGCATCGGAATTATACGCCAAGCNCTGGAGNGNAACGATTTCCCCGANGTGGCAATCATGAGNTATTCAGCCAAATACGCCAGNGCATTCTATGGCCCGTTTCGCGATGCGGTNGGGGCAAGCGGTGCGCTTAAGGGNGACAAAAAAACNTACCAGATGGATTTTGCCAACACAGANGAGGCTTTACGNGANGTTGCCAAAGACCTATCNGAGGGGGCNGANATGGTTATGGTNAAACCNGGAATGCCCTATCTGGANGTGTGCCAGCGTGTGAAATCCGAGTTCGGCGTGCCCACATTCGCCTATCAGGTCAGCGGTGAATACGCGATGATTTGTGCTGCTGGTCAAAACGGGTGGATTGATCAAGATAAGGCCATGATTGAAAGCCTCGGCGCGTTCAAGCGGGCCGGTTGTGACGGCGTTCTTACTTATTTCGCCAATCGTGTGGCACGAATGCTTTTGGATGAAGAATATTAACAGCGCTAAAATTGGCAGGTTTCAGCCGTCAAAATTAGTTTTTCTGGCAACGAACCCATGAGCGTGTTAAAATTTCCAACAGGCAGAAGCAGTTATNAAAACAGGAGAATTCCAATGAGCAACTGGACAAGGCGCGGCTTTATCGCTGCAACTAGTTTGACGGCCGCATGTTCGGCCACTGGGCTATCAAAATCCATGAACCAAATCGATATGGACATCGACGCTGCACGCGCGGATCTGTTTCGATCAGTGCCGGGCACACAACAATTGTCGAGTATGGCGGCAGGGGTTCTGATTATCCCTGAAGTAACTGAAGCGGGTTTGTTTATCGGCGGCTCTTACGGCGAAGGCGCGCTTTTGATCGGGGATGCAAAGGTTGATTACTTCTCGTTCTCCGCAGCATCCATCGGCCCGCAAATCGGTGTACAACGTTTCAGCCACGCGCTGTTTTTCATGACGCAAGAGACTTTGGCCGGTTTCAGGAATGCAGACGGCTGGCAACTCGGCGTGGATGCAGAATTCGTTTATAAGGACGACTACGGATCGCTTGGCGTATCAACTAACACCATAAATTTGCCGGTCTACGCAGTGGTCTTCGGGCAATACGGTGCAATTATTGGCGCCACTTTGCAGGGCGCCAAATATTCGCGAATCCGCCGCTGACTAAAAGTGGATAGCACGGCCGTAAGCGTCCAAAACGCTTTCGTGCATCATTTCTGACAATGTCGGATGCGGGAAAACTGTGTGCATCAGGTCTTCTTCAGTGGTCTCCANNTGGCGACCAATGACGTATCCTTGAATGAGCTCGGTCACTTCTGCCCCAACCATATGCGCGCCCAACAGCTCGCCGGTTTTGGCATCGAATATGGTTTTGACCATGCCTTCAGATTCGCCCAAAGCAATCGCCTTGCCGTTACCTATAAACGGGAAACGCCCGACTTTAATGTCGTATCCAAGTTCCTTGGCTTTCGCTTCGGTATATCCAACCGACGCCACCTGCGGCTGACAATAAGTGCAACCCGCAATGCTTTCCGGCTTGATCGCATGTACTTTCATTCCAGCGATTTTCTCGGCTACCATAACCCCTTCGTGGCTGGCTTTATGGGCGAGCCACGGCGCACCGGCAATATCCCCGATGGCATACAGGCCCGGCACAGTGGTTTCGCAAAACTTGTCGGTTACTATATGAGTGCGGTCGATTTTCACACCTAATGCCTCAAGGCCCAACCCTTCGACATTCCCGACAATCCCGACCGCAGAAATTACCGTATCAAAATCCTGCGTAACAGTTTTTCCACTGGTTTCGATGTGCGCCGTAACTTTGCCCTTAGAACGGTCCAACTTCTTAACCATAGATTTTTCCATGATTTTCATGCCTTGTTTGACAAATTGTTTCTTTGCCAATGCGGAAATCTCCTCGTCTTCAACAGGCAAAACGCGGTCCATCACCTCGACAACGGTCGTGTCAGCACCCAGCGTATTAAAAAAGCTCGCAAATTCGATGCCAATTGCACCGGAACCGATAACCAATAGCTTTTTAGGCATATGTGGCGGGTTAAGCGCGTGCTTATACGTCCAGACCAGATCCCCATCAGCCTCAAGACCCGGCAGCNCGCGCGCCCGCGCACCCGTAGCGACGATAATGTTTTTCGCGCTCAGCGTATCCGTACCTTTATCGGTTTTGACCGAAACTTTTCCGACTCCCGTAAGCGTCGCGTCACCCATTATTACCGTTACTTTGTTCTTCTTCAGCAAATGCCCAACCCCGCCAGACAGTTGCTTGGCAATACCGCGAGACCGCTTCACAACCGCCGAAAGATCGTAACCGAATTTGTCAGCTGTCAGTCCGAATTCTTTTGCGCGTTCCATCAAGTGGAAAACTTCGGCAGAACGCAGCATCGCTTTGGTCGGAATACAGCCCCAGTTCAGACAGATACCACCGAGGTGCTCACGCTCAATCACTGCCACCTTCAGGCCCAGTTGTGCGGCACGAATTGCTGCAACATAACCGCCGGGACCAGCCCCGATAATAAGAACGTCGTATGAGGTGTCAGCCATGATCTTCTCCGATTTCTGGAATTAGTCTACCATTAAACCATTTCTGGAATATAGGCTACCCACAGAAAATGAGAAGCTATTTATCCATATTCTCAACGGTAAATCGATACCCGCCAGCATCAAGATAGGCGACTTCTTTGGTTGTCGTTTCGCGCCCCAATGCGCCATTCCGATAGGGAAACCGCCCAAAATCGCGAATAACCTGTCGATGTGCGCGTGCATGCAGAAGGTTACTTGTCCCCGGCATACGAGTGCAAAACGCCCGAACGGCGGCATCCTGATCCATCAAAGATTCAGAGTGCATGAACGGCAGATAGAAAAACTGACGCATTGCACCGTCGATCTCTTTATCAAAATTCCGCTCAATCGCTTTCTTCGCCACACATAACGCCATACGGTCCGACGCGAACGACGCCCCGTCTCCACGAAACATATTGCGCGGGAATTGGTCCAACAAGATTATAAGGGCAAGCGAGGACTTCGCACTAAGCTTCCAGTCAGAATACTTTCCGGCCAATGCATCGTCCCAAGCATCTCTAAAGCGGGATCGGATTTTGTCATCGAATTCGATGGACTCTGAATACCAGCCTTCCATGCCCACATCGGTCCAAAAATCGAGAATCTCTTCGGCCAGTTTATTCATACCGGCGACTCCTTTTGATGCCATTTTCTGCATGTTTGCACAATTTCAGAAAATTCCAAGCAAAAAATTAACCATCGGCTTCTTCTTCCTCCAAAGCCATCTCGATTGCGACCTCTTGTGCCACCTCTACAGCGATAGGCGAAGCTTGCGGAAGGACCGTTGCATAGGCCGATGTTTCTTCGACAGGTGTTGGGGCACGTTTGGTTGTACGATAGGCAGCATAACCCGCAATCGCAGACATCAAAATCGCTAATATCACGAAAAAACTGTTCGGGCCAAAGCGTGTCATAGACCACCCAACCACAATAGGCATTCCTATCGCACCGATACCGTTGATGAAAATCAGCCCACCCGAGGCGGAGGCCATATCGTCAGGTTCTAGATAGTCGTTCGTATAAGCTATAATAAGCGAATACAACGGGTTAGCGACGCCTCCAATGGTAAAGGCAAGGATGTACAACACAAACTGGTTCTCGGCAAATTGGGATCCGAACAGAACGATAATACCGCCGGAGGCCGTAAGAATCATGATCAATCGACGGCGGTCCATTTTGTCAGAAATCCAGCCAATCGGGTATTGGCAGATCATGCCTCCAAAATAGATCAAACCGATAAAAGTCGACAGTTCCCGAACACTCATTCCAACTTCTGTGCCATAAACCGCGGCCATTCCGAACAGGGCCGCAAATATCCCGCCAAGCAGAAATATCCCGACGCATCCGAGGGGGGAAATTATGTACAATTCCTTAAGGGTCATTCGTTTAGACGCCCGAAAAACTGGCGCCGTCGTGGAGGACAGCAAAATTGGCAGGAAGGAAACCGAGACCAGAACCGACATCAATACGAATAACGTGTACCCGTTAACATCGGCGAAATTCAGCAACACTTGCGCTGAAACAATGCCAACCATCTGGACAATAACATATGCTGAAAGGGCTTTTCCACGTGTCTCGTTGGTGGCTGCATCGTTCAGCCAGCTTTCAGCCACGACGTAAACGCCGGCAAAACAAAATCCGACAATCACGCGCATCAAGGTCCAGACGATCGGGTTTGGCAGGGCGGCATACAGGATGAATGCCGCTGAAATCAGCGAACCAAGCGCTGCGAAAACACGCACATGCCCTACGCGCCGGATCAATTCTGGCGCCATGTAGGAACCACCTAGGAAACCCAAAAAGTACCCGCTCATGATATAGGACATGGTGGTTGGCGAGAATCCTTCGACCGCACCACGAAGTCCCAGCAACGTACCTTGCAGGCCATTCCCGACCATTAAAAGCATCATGCCAAGTAGCAGCGCCCAAGCGTTTTTAAGAATATAGACCATACGTCGCCCTCAATAGAATCAGCGGCCTGAATATCGCGACTTTAACGGCGATTTCATTCTTGTAACGACACTTTTTGTTCGGCTTTGCTTATTTTTTGAAAAGTAGCGAACTGTCGCCGTAAGAAAAGAAACGGTACTCGCTATTAATCGCGTGTGCGTAGATTTCTTTAACCTTATCGTAACCAATCAAGGCCGACACCAACATCATCAGCGTGGACTTGGGCAGATGGAAGTTTGTCATCAACCCATCCGCAATTTGAATTCATACCCCGGACGAATAAAAATATCCGTATCCCCGATCCAAGGCGCGATCTCCCCGACCTTAACGGCTGCTGTTTCAATCAACCGCAACGCCGTTGTACCAACGGGAATAACCCGTCCACCGGTCTTTAACGTATCGTTAATCTTTGCGGCGGCCTCACTTGAAACCTCACCCCATTCGCTATGCATTTTGTGGTCTTCAATATTTTCGACCTTAACGGGCAAAAACGTACCAGCCCCCACATGCAACGTAACCTCGGTTGACAAAATACCCAGTTTATCGAGCCGCGCCAGCAATTCGCTATCAAAATGGAGCGACGCTGTGGGCGCGGCCACCGCCCCTGACTGCTTGGCGAAAACCGTTTGGTAATCATCCATATCACGTGCATCGGCTCGGCGTTTAGAGGCAATATACGGCGGTAAAGGCATCGCGCCGATTGCCTCAATCGCGCTATCCAACATCGTGCCGGTTCGGTCGAACGCCAAAGTGACCTCTCCACCGTTTTTCAACACAACTGTCGAACTCAATTCGTCAAACCGTATTACATCACCCGGCTTTAACCTTTTGGCAGGCTTTGCCAGCGCCATCCAAGTATCCCCTGAAATCCTTTCGATCAGGTTAACTTCAATGTTGGACACACCGGAGCCATGCGACGTGTCACGGGTCCGCTGTCCTGACAGTCGTGCGGGAATAACTTTGGTATTGTTAAAAACCAGTAAATCCCCTGCCCTAAGAAATTCCGGCAAATCCGAAACCGTCGCGTCCACAATCTCGCCATTTGCCACCAGCATCCTGGAGGCTTGGCGCGGGCGCACAGGGCGCAACGCAATCAATTTCTCAGGCAGTTCAAAGTCAAAATCATCAAGCGTGTGCATCTCGGCCCCCTCAGTTAACGTCGCTGTAATACGCGCACGCCGTACTGAAAAGGGCATTTGTAGGTTTTCCTGATTTCAAAAATCAAATGCGGTACAATGCTAAGGTGAAAGTACGCGTCCCTACTGCCTTTGCGGCTGCATATACCCTCTAAGCCAGTTAGCTAACTATAGGCCGATATTTGCTTAGGTTTTTAAAAAATCTGGCTTTTTGGTTGCTATATTCAGCACTTTTTCCTATTCAAGATCAGGAATTATTTAACCGCCCCGTGGGGCTGTCGCAAACTAGGTGTGGGTGTTTGATGTCAAGACTATCTAAGGCTGTGAATGCTTCACTGGCCAAATTCTTGCCAGAGCAGACTCTGACCCTGAAGACGCGCGTCGATAAACGTGAGTTAACCTTTTCGCCAGTTGTTCGCCTGTTTCTACTATCTGGAACCACTTTGGCACTTGGATGGTTGGTAATTGCGACGACCGCGACGATCTCCAGTAGTTTTGAATCTGATAACGCACAAGCCCGCAGCGATTCTCTTCAGGATGCGTATGAACTGCGTCTCGCGGAACTTTCCGCCGAACGCGACGCATTCGGCCTTCAAACGCAAGCGATGCAGGACAGGTTTACGTTGGCGTTGCAACAGGTTTCAGCACAGCAAGACGAACTGATAGATGCGATGACTGTCCAGAACGAACAGGAAATCACCCTTTTTGCTCTGCAACGCAAATTGAACGGCGTCACCGCGGAACGAAATACAGCGCAAGAAGGACTGGACGGATTACAAGCCCAATTCGCGGCGAGCGTGGAGGGTGCAGGCCCACGTGAATCCACCGAACACGAGCTAAAAATCACGGTCAACGCGTTGAATACCGTTCTGGATGAAACAT
>JAESQH010000107.1 GCA_016765235.1 Paracoccaceae bacterium | reverse complement strand
AGTAGGCTTTCTTTGGCACGGTTGCCGAGGCTGGCACGAATTACCCGACGTACATCTTTAATCAGTTCTGTTTTATCTTTCACCTTTCCATGTTTTTCAAATAAAAGTTCCAAAATGTAATCCAGATTGATCTCTTGGGATTTAAGCAGGTCCACTTCAAACACTACATCGTCCCATTCGACGGTGGACTGCTCTTTTTCAGCGACGGATTTCTCGCGGCGTATCCAGTCACGAATATCGTTATATGTGGATCGATAATCCTGGATTTTTCTTTCTGCGGGTAGCTTAATCGCTTGTAGTTCGACCAAATCGTCATCGCTTAAGTAATGCGTTGTTTTGAAAACTTCTACCGCCTCTGCGTCGTTCAGATCAACACTTTGTAAGGCTTTCAAACTCGCAAATTCATCGTAGTTTTGCAGCACATTTTCTGCTCGCAAATATTCGCCAAACAATTTGGCAAAATCTTTCTTGTCAGTTTCTTTGAAAATGTTGTCCGGATCGGGGAAGCGTTGCTCCAACTCAGTCACCACGTCCATAAACCCGCGCCTAGCGTGGCCGGTGATATCATCAACAAAGCCTTCCATGTATTCCTTGTAGCTTTTCTCCAGCACCACGTTTTTGGTGTTTTTATCACCATAAAGAGTAATGGCATCGATGGTAGCCTTTTCCAAATCACGGAAAGCAACAATATTGCCGAAAGTTTTCGTGGCGTCAAAAATACGGTTCGTGCGGGAGAACGCCTGCATTAAGCCGTGGTAACGCAAGTTCTTATCAACAAATAAGGTGTTGAGCGTCGGTGCATCAAAACCCGTGAGGAACATACCGACCACAATCAACAGATCAATGTCTTTTGATTTCACCCGGCTGGCCAAATCGCGATAGTAATTTTGGAAGCCGTTGCTATCTACGCTAAAGTTCGTTTTAAAGTATGCGTTGTAGTCAACGATTGCCGCACTCAAAAACTCTTTCGCGCTGCTGTTCATGGCCGACATATCAAAGCTTTCATCTTGAATGTCGCCAACTGCATCCTGCTCCTCATTTGCGGCAAACGAAAAGATAGTTGCTATTTTCAAAGGCTTGGCGCTGCCCGCTTGTAACGAATTAAGGGTTTCATAGTACTGCTTGGCGGCGTCCACACTACTAACTGCAAACATGGCATTGAAGCCGCTGCTACCTGCATTTATGCGATGGGTTTTCTGGTGAAAATTGTTCAGGATATACTGGGATATTTCCCGGATACGCTCAGGATGCAACAAGGCTTGTTTATTCTCCGCAGCATTGAGTTTTTGCTCATCTTGCTCGGCTTCGATGCTCTTAAATTGGGGCCGCACATCGTTGTAATCCACTTTAAACTTGAGCACTTTTTCATCGCGAATGGCGTCGGTGATTACATAAGAATGCAACTCACGGCCAAACACGCTAGCAGTAGTGTCTGCTCCCAAAGCGTTCTGAGGAAAGATTGGTGTGCCAGTGAATCCAAATTGATAAAACCGTTTGAACTTTTTCTTCAGGTTTTTTTGAGCTTCACCAAACTGGCTGCGGTGGCATTCATCAAAAATAAAGACCACCTGCTTGTTATAAACTGGACGGTCACCTTCGCCTTTCATCAGATTGTTCAGCTTTTGGATCGTGGTGACAATGATCTTGTCGTCGTCTTTGTCCAGATTACGCTTAAGCCCTGCTGTGCTGTCAGAGCCATTAACGCTCTCAGGCGAAAATCGCTGATATTCCTTCATCGTCTGATAATCGAGGTCCTTCCGATCCACGACGAAAAACACCTTGTCGATAAAATCGAGATCGGTAGCCAAGCGCGCGGCCTTAAAGCTTGTCAGCGTTTTACCGGAGCCCGTGGTGTGCCAAATAAACCCACCGCTTTCTGGCTTACTCCACTTTTTCGCTTGAAATGAGCTGTTGATCTTCCACAAAATACGCTCGGTCGCCGCGATTTGATAGGGGCGCATTACCAACGAATTGTCGCTTACATCGAATACCGAATACTGCAACAGTATATTGAGCAACGTATGTTTCTGGAAGAAGGTCGCCGTGAAATCTTTCAGGTCTTTGATCAGACTGTTGTCAGACTTCGCCCAATTCATGGTGAAGTCGAAACTGTTCTTATTGCGCTTCGTGGTGTTGGAGAAATATCGGCTGTCTGTGCCGTTCGAAATGACAAAAATCTGCAGATATTTGTAGAGGGAATTCTCGCTGTTGAAGCTCTCTTTGCTGTAGCGGTGTATCTGGTTAAAGGCCTCACGAATGGCCACGCCACGCCTTTTCAGCTCAATCTGCACCAAAGGTAAACCATTGACCAAAATAGTCACATCATAACGGTTGGCATGTGTTCCTGCCTGCTCAAATTGCTTGATCACCTGCAGCTTGTTGCGCGCCATGTTCTTTTTATCGACCAGATAGATGTTCTGAATGCGGCCATCATCAAACACAAAATCATGAATGTAGTCATCATGAATCTTGCGGGTCTTATCGATGATGCTATCGCTGGGCTTGTCCAAATAGGTTTCAACAAAACGCAGCCATTCATCGCCAGAAAACGCAACATTGTTCAGCTCTTCCAACTGCACCCGCACGTTCGCCAGCATGGCGTCTGGCGTCGTTAGATCAGGCAGAAACTCATAGCCTTGATTGACCAAATCCTGAACAAGTTCGCGCTCCAGATCATCTTCGCTTTGATACTGCTCAGCGGCGTCCCCCTCTTTGGTGTATTTGTCGAGAACAATATAATTCGGGGTTTCCACGATCGTATTTTTCTGCTCAATCATTTTGTTCTTCCTGCTGCCAGTAGCCATAATTATCACGCAAATGATCTAGCAAAAATTTTACTGTTTGCTTCTCTTGCGGCGTTGGCTCAGAAACGGCTTCGTTAGATAGGGTGCTATGACTGGTGAATTGAATAATGCGGTTTAAATAGGTCTGCTTATCATCAGGCAAAAGTTCCGACCATTTTGGGTACCCCAGAAAACTGGCAGTTTTTTCATATAGGTTACGCAATAGCGTAAAGTGGTATTTTTGAATTTGATTATCTGAAATTGCCTGCTCTAGGGTATTCTTTAAAAACAGGTGATAGGAAAAACTCTGGTTAGAGTCACCGTTCTTTGCCGTCAAAGCAAAGGAACCATCCTCAAAACGCTCTAACAGATAGCAGGTTTTGCCGTTCAGCTCATTAAACAAGACATTGTAAAAAAGCGGGCTGTGCGTTGTGATAACAAACTTTAGACTAGGCGGCGCGGATATGATCAACCCAGCCAAATTTACTGCCAACTCAATCAAATGATTTTCATCCAGTGAGCTTACCGGATCGTCAATAAACACATATTCCAACTGATCAAATTGATTGGTATCTCGGTTATCAGCCTCGGGAACGTTAAGGACGCTAACAACCTGTTCGAGCAGCGTGTAAAATATACTCCAGATAAAATTACTTTCTTCACCTTTGGAAATTTTCAGATTACCTAAGCGTTCATCCGTTCCACGCTCAAGGGAAAACGTCACTTCAGCGAAATCTTCAGTGAAATGCGGGGTCAATTTATCATTCGCGTAGTGCTGAAAATTGGTGATGATATTTTGGTCTTGCCCTTGGTCCTTCAAAACCCAATCGGTAAACGAATTGCGTTGAATTATCAGTTTGGGCTCGGCATCGCCCTCTAAATCATTATCCCAGTAGAACAGATCTTCAGTAAAGGCGTTGTAGTATAGGATTTTTTGGCGCGGCGGTTCGCCTGCGTCATCCTCGGGCTTGGGGGCCACCAAGTCTTTGAACGCGCGGGACAAGCGGGTTTTTCCGGAGCCGTTGAAGGCATAGATCAGCTGCACTTTTTTGTTGGTGTCGCGGAGCGTTTTGGCGATGTCTTCGAGTTTCTGGCCCATCTTACGCCGCCTCCTCTGGCTTTGGGAAGCTCAGCAGCAGATCGCGGTAATATTCATATTGCTGTTGGCGCAGCTTAATTTCACGCGGCAAGCCTTCGCTGAGCGAGGTGGTCAGCGCATCGAACTTGTCGAGGATGGAGACGATGCGTTCTTGCTCGGCAAGAGGGGGGATTGGAATCTGAAACTTTGAAAAATCATCTTTTGTGATTGTCTTCAATGTGCTTCCGCGAGCCCTTACTTTTTCAATATCGAATTTTCGCTTGAGCTGATACGCAAAGTATTTTTGCTCAAGCGATTCATCTATACCTGTAAAAATCGCCAGCGTTCTATCGACATAACAATCGTATTGAGTAACCGCCACGCGTCCTAATGTACCTTGCAATGATACGACAACTGTTCCCTTTTTAACGAATACACTCTTCGGCTGAGCGAGCTTAGAAATATTCTTTTTTGTAGTTGAGTTTAATTTGAATCCAGTATCGGAAACGTCAACCACTTGGACAAACGGCATTTTACCCTCGCCATCATACCAACCTTCATTTCCATACGGCTGTGGAAACGACCCCCTCCGGAACTCTGCGATCACCCCCAAAGTCTTCCATTCCGCGTCACTCTCTTCAAAATTCAGAAGTTGCTCACGGTAGTGGTTGTATTGTTTTTTGCGGACCTTAAGCTCGGCGGTCAACTCGGCGGTCAACTCGGCGGTCAGCTCGGTGAAAGCGTCCAAAATCCGAACAATCTCCGCCTGAATCGCCAGCGACTTTTCAGGATCCTCAGGGCATGGGATGGGGACTAGGATTTTTGACATATCATTGGCCGAAACATCAATTACCCTTGTCCCCTTGGAATATATTCGCTTTGCTTTTTCGAAAGTTGGCGTCTGTGTGAAATATGCAAAATACTTCCCTAAGACATCTTTAAAGGGTTTAAAAATAGTAGCATGCCCACCTGTTACAGCCTGCACCTTTCCCAAATAGACTAACGGCGTCCCAACATCCTCATAGTTTTCGCTTGTGTTAGTAATTACGACATCGCCAGTGTTTACCTTTTTTAAGGTCGCCGCAGTCTCAGGTGAAACGAACGAAATAGTCGAAGTAGTTGATAGGCCATAATAGGTGTAAATTTGCCCGTAATGGATGGCAGGCACACCGGTTTCTGTGAAGTCCCTTTTGGGTAAGCCATTTCCGCGAACCAACTCACCAAGCTCCCCCAGTGGCTTCCACTCCACCCCTCCACCATCCAGCAACTTTTCTAAGTAGCTCAGATCGCTCATGCCTCGATCTCCGCNACGATGNCNTCNATNTCNGTNNGCANCTGGTCNATNTTGNNNACNNTGGTTTTNAGCTNGGCATTCAGCNCNNNAATNNCAATCACTTNGCGGGTGTCTTTGGGTTCAACATAGGCGCTGACCGACAGGTTGTACTCATTCTCGGCAATCTTCTCAAACAGGACCGATTTGGCGACGTGTTCAACATCTGCCTTGCTGTCGAACATCTTCATGATCTTGGCGATATGATCGTCATACATGACGTTGTTGTTGGTTACTTTCTTAAAGAAATCCTCACCACTGGCATCGATAAACTGAATCTTTGTGTCGGTTTTGTTTTTCGCCAGCACCAGAATATTCACCGAAATGGTCGTGCCATAAAACAGGTTTGGGGCCAGTGAAATCACCGTTTCCACAAAATTGTTATCCACCAGATATTTGCGGATCTTCTGTTCAGCCCCGCCACGGTAAAAAACACCAGGGAAACAAACAATCGCCGCGCGCCCCTTGGCAGACAGATAGCTGAGCGCATGCAGCACAAAGGCAAAGTCGGCCTTGGACTTAGGGGCCAGCACACCTGCAGGGGCAAAGCGGTCGTCGTTGATCATGGTTGGATCATCCGCGCCGATCCATTTGACCGAGTAAGGCGGGTTCGACACGATGGCATCAAAGGGTTTGTCATCGCCAAAATGTGGATCGATCAGGGTGTTGCCCAGCTGGATGTTGAACTTGTCGTAGTNGATGTTGTGCAGGAACATGTTCATGCGGGCGAGGTTGTAGGTGGTGTGGTTGATCTCTTGACCAAAGAAGCCGTCTTCAACGATATGTTTTTCAAAGTGCTTTTTGGCTTGCAGCAGCAGGGAGCCAGACCCGCATGCAGGATCATAGATTTTGTTCACGCTGGTTTGCTTGTGCATGGCAATCTGTGCAATCAGTTTAGAGACATGCTGCGGCGTGAAAAACTCGCCACCAGATTTACCGGCATTGGCGGCGTAGTTGGAGATGAGGAATTCGTAGGCATGGCCGAACAGATCAATCTGATTATCTTGAAAGTCGCCAAAATTAAGTCCTGCCACACCTTTGAGCACGCCGTTCAAACGGGTGTTCTTTTCCTTCACCGTGTTGCCAAGGCGATTGCTGGTCGTGTCGAAGTCAGCAAAAAGTCCTTTGATATCAGCCTCAGAAGGGTAGCCGCTGGCGGAAGCTTCGATAGCGGTAAAGATGGCGGCAAGATCAGTGTTTAGGCTTTCGTTTGTGTTGGCCGCAGCAACGATATTGGAAAACAGCTGACTGGGGTAGATAAAGTACCCTTTGGTCTTGATCGCGTCATCCTTTATCTCTGGCGTAATCACATCATCAGGCAACTTAGCATAATTGACGCTGTCGTCGTCCGCCTCAATGTAGCTGGCAAAGTTTTCACTGATAAAGCGGTAAAAGAGAGAGCCAAGTACGTATTGCTTGAAATCCCAACCATCGACGGCCCCTCTCACAGCATTGGCAATTTGCCATATCTGACGCTCCAGTTCTTTGCGTTGTTGCTGACCTGTCATTTTTATGCCCCTTCTTGTTTTTGTTTTTGTTCTTGCTCAGCAATCCAGCGATCTATTTCGCTTCTCCGAAACCGCCATGCGCTACCCACTTTAAAGCCCGGAACCTTGCCCTCAGAAGCAAGCCAATAGGCTGTTATTCCGCAATTTTGAGGTAATTGGCGAGTTCTTTCGCGGTCATTATGTCATCATTTGGCACAACCGATATGTCCTCTATAGGGTATATGGATTGAAATTAGATGAATGCAGATGAATGATCAAGCATCATGTCTCAGAAAACAGATCTGCCCACTTCTTTCTTGCCCAAACTATAGGACGCCAGCACTTGTGTGTCAGCTTTGAGGAATTCAACAACGCTGCATCGCAAAAAAACCATGAGATGGTTGGCAGCAAAGTGCCGTATGCAGAAGTAGCGCGGGAGCATTCGAACGGCAGCTCTGCCCACCCTTACTGACATACGATAAGCTGCCTAATGTTCCAATTTTTGCATGCTCACCAAGTCTTGGCCATCCAATCACGCAGAACTTCGACAGAGTACCCACTCCCATACCTAGCAGCTACGTCTTGGTTACTATGACCAAGTAAAACCTTAGACACCTCTTCGGGACAGCTGACATTCCTGAGTTGGTCTTTCTTTCTGTGTCGTAAACTGTGAAGTGCCTTCTTTGGGTCATCTATGACCTTCCTGAACCGCTTGAGCATGGCCGCAGAAGCAGAACCTGCACCGCCCTCTCTTGCGTAACGTGGGAATATAGCCTCGTCATCAGACTTACCAATACGATGCCCCTGCAGGCACTCTAGGGCACTCTGTGATAGAGGAATCTTTCTGGCACTACTGTCGGTTTTAATTCCTCGAAAGCTGTTCTCGCGTATCTCTACAAACTGCTCCTGGGTGTTAACATCGCTAACCTGTAGGCCAGTTATTTCAGCGAGCCTACAACCTGTCTCTTTAAGTAGCGTGTAAATAGCATTGAAGGTCAGATCATCCTGGAAGACTGTTGCTACTGTCTGTGCCTCTATGTCTGTCAGGGGAAGTCTGGCGTTCTTTACATGTCCAGCTCCCTTTACGCGTAAGTTCTGGAAGGGGTTGTCCATTTTGAAGCCCCGTTCGTTAATTGCATGATTTATTACCGCACGCACAACGTTGATGTAACGCGTGACGCTATTTGGGGAGACCCGCTCAAGTAGGTAGTCCCTATAAGTGATAGCGTCGCGACGTGTCAGGGAGTTCATTGGGACTTCGTCTACCTTGTAGTCACCAATAGACAACCGCAAATCCTCTGTGAGCTTAGCAAGTTGGTTGAATATTTTTTTGTTGTCGCCAGCATCCCTGTAGTCACCGTACAACTCGATTGCCTTGGTCAAAGAAAAGGCGATTACTGGCAGGCTTCCACCAATGAGATGACCAACAACCATCGGATCAACCTGTTCATCATACTCTAACTTATGCCCTAAGTCCCACAACGCCATGTCGAGGTTTTCATCTACATCTCCTGCATCGAGCATCTGAGCCGCCCGTTTACCAAAGTTTGCTTCTACCAACGCAAGCGTGCGATCCCTGACCGTTTCCCCATCCAGCTTGCTAAACAGTGCCTCTATCTCCTTGTGAACAACAGGGAGGGATACAATCATTTCATCATATGATTTACCAAGGAAGCGATAGAGAGTGGCTTTCCCTATGAGCGTCTTAAGCCTGTTGGGTACGTTGCGTTTGTATTGGTATGAGCCCCACTTACGTTGAAAGACATATTTGGGTAGTTTTTTAGTCACCATTTTCCAGCCTTTTTTTATATCTATCAACTATGGAACCAAATGGTTCTACGTGGTTTGTCTAACTATGACAATTTGGAGTTGGATTGCGACCTAAATGGTGCAAAAGTGGTGCGCAAAATGGTGCGAAAACCCTGTGGGCCTAGCTATTATGGTGAAGGTGGGGAAAAATGGCTCCGGCGGTAGGGGTCGAACCTACGACAAATTGATTAACAGTCAACTGCTCTACCACTGAGCTACGCCGGAACAGGCTACGCTTGCGCGTTGGTGAAGGCCGTATAGCAAAGCGGATTGGGGGCGGCAAGTGAAATAGTCGTCGAAAATATGCTTTCTGACGGTTTGTCAAAATCCTAATTTTGCAAATGATGGATTATCGTTTTACATGGTGTGAGGCTCGTGTATTTTCACCCTTAACAGGAGGCTATCCATGCAAATTACAACGATCAATGGCATCAAAGTTCACTATAGTGTCGAGGGGCCGGAAAATGGCTTTCCTGTCGTATTTTCGAACTCCCTTGGGACCGATTTTCGGGTATGGGACGCGCTGCTGCCGCATTTGCCGGAAGGATTGCGGTTCATACGTTACGACAAACGCGGGCATGGTTTAAGCGAAGCACCCGACGCCCCGTATTTTATGGGCGATTTAGTGAAAGATGCGGCTGCGTTGATGGATTTCTTAGGCGTGACGGATGCGTTGTTTATTAGGCTTTCCATCGGCGGGATGATTGCCCAGGGGCTTGCCGCGGAACGACCCGACCTTGTGCGTGCGATGGTATTGTCAGATACGGCGGCAAAAATCGGCAACGAACAAATCTGGGCGGAGCGTGTTGCGGCCGTTCGCAAAGGCGGTATCGCCGCGCTTACTGAACCAACTCTGCAACGCTGGTTTTCGAAGGGGTTTCATGCCGATAGACAAGATGAATTGGCAGGTTGGCGTCACATGCTAAGCCGCACTCCGTCTGAGGGGTACATCGGGTGTTCCCAAGCGATCGCGGAGACAGACCTATATGATAGCACTTCTCGTCTAACGTTACCGACGTTGGCCATTGTTGGTTCGGAGGATGGTTCTACGCCGCCCGATGTGGTGCGTGAAACGGCAGATTTGATTGCAGGGTGCCAGTTCCACGTAATTCGCAAAGCCGGGCATTTACCTTGTGTGGAACAACCGCGCCAAATGGCGGCGCTGATTGCGGCGTTTATCAAGGAAAACGGACTTGGCTAAGGGCGTGCGCATTATACTTGTGCATGGTTCTTGCCACGGAACATGGTGTTGGCGCGATGTGTTACCGTTGATAAAAAACGCCGTGGCGATCGATCTGCCTAGTCATGGCAAGGACACGACCCCAATCTGCGAAGTGACGTTAGAGCTATATGTTGATGCGGTGATCGCCGAAATTAACAAACATCCTGAACCTGTTGTTCTGGTTTGTCATTCTGCTGCTGGTGTTGTCATCGCTTCTGTCGCGGAACGCGTTCCAAACCGAATTTCGCGCCTGATTTATCTTTGCGCGTATGCCCCGAAAAACGGGGATGCGCTGCACATCATGCGTAAACGCGCAAAACGACAGTTGGTATTGCCCGCCATTATTCGAGCGGATGACGGTTTAAGTTACTCGGTGGATCACGCAAAAGCGCCGGGGATATTCTATCACGATTGTTCTGCAGAAACCGTTGAATATGCGTTGGCGAATTTAGGACCACAGCCCGTTTTGCCACAGGAAACGTGCGTTGAACTTGGTGTGAATTATGAATCGGTATCGCGGAGTTATATTCTGGGTAATGATGACCATACCGTTCCGCCGGAGGAACAGGAAAATATGGTTGCAGATTGGCCTGCAAAAGATGTGCATCGAATGAATTGCGGGCATTCGCCGTTTTTCAGTCAGCCCGGCGCGCTGGCACAATTGATTGATGAAATAGGCGGGGTATAGCATGACGAATCCTTGTATAATTTGTGTCGCAATCACTGGGTCTGTGCCCAAAAAGGTGAACAATCCAGCGGTTCCGATAACAATCAGCGAACAAATCGAAAGCACTCAGGCCGCATTCGAGGCGGGGGCGAGCATCGCGCATTGCCACGTTCGCAACGACGATGAATCGCCTTCGTCAGACCCCGAAAAATTCGCCCTCCTTCAAGAGGGGATTGCCAAGCATTGCCCCGGCATGATCATGCAAATGTCTACGGGTGGTCGCTCCGGCGCGGGGGCCGCACGCGGTGCGATGTTGTCGCTGTCACCTGATATGGCATCGCTGTCGGTCGGGTCGAATAATTTCCCGACGCGGGTATATGAAAACCCTCCGGACTTGGTAGATTGGTTGGCTGACGAGATGCGCATGTATAACGTTAAACCCGAGATAGAAGCCTTTGATCTTAGTCACATATTTCAAGCAGTAGCGATGAGTCTAGATGGTCGAATATCCGGCCATTTGTATGTGCAATTCGTGATGGGTGTTAAGAATGCGATGCCCGTCGATAAGGAAGTTTTTGACTTCTATATCAGCACTATCAATCGACTTGCACCGGATGCGCAGTGGTGCGCTGCGGGTGTCGGGTCTGGTCAGGTGATCGTCAACGAATGGGCGATTGCGGCGGGTGGTCACACGCGCACAGGCCTTGAAGATAATATGCGGATGGACCGCAACACGCTTGCGCCCTCCAACGCCGCATTGGTCAAGCGGGCCGCTGATCTATGCGATAAATACGAGCGCCCCGTTGCTACGTGGCAACAAGCCCGCGAAATTCTAGAAGTACCACTGAAATAAGGTCACCCCATGACGTTTTCCCCTTTTGACAGCCCGATTTACAGCACCCTGTATGGCGACGCGGACGTCCGCGCCTTGTTCACCGATAGTGCCGAGGTGCGTGCGATGTTGTTAGTCGAAGGAACCCTCGCCAAAGTACAGGGCGAGCTGGGTCTGATACCGCTAGAATCGGCGCTCTATATCCACCGCGCCTCGATGGAGGTGCAGGTTGATCCGGCGGGATTGGCGGCTGGAATGGCGGATACCGGCAGCCCGGTTGCAGCATTGATCGAGGCTTTTGGCAAAGCGATGGAGGCGCCGGATCATGCCAAATACATCCATTGGGGTGCGCACGCGCAAGACATATCGGACACCGCGTTGGTGCTTCGTTTGCGACAATATATGCGATTGCTGGACACACGATTGGAAGCGTTAACCGCTATCGATCCGTTTGCAGAAATATCGCAGGTACGGCAACGTTTACAGCCAATTCAACCGAGATTGCTCGTCGTCAGGTTTCAGGGGGATGGGATCGTTTCCAACACAGATAAGGTCGAGGCCGCGTTGGCCAGTGCGCTGAAACTGTCTTTGCCATCTGACCCGCCTGTATCTGCGCGGGAGGTGATCGTTGACTTAATTTCTGAAGTTTCGAAATTCACTACATCGCTGGCGGAAATTGCAAAAGATTTTCCGCCGTCCATTCATCCTGAAGTTGTTCAAACGATGGCATTGTTCAGCAAAAGCCAGCTCGACCAAATGCAGCAGGAAAACGTACTAAATAACATCATGTTGGCTTTAGAAAAGTTGACACTGGCACAAGTGTGTATCGCTGGAAGCGTCGCGCTGAAGCATGCGCTGGCGATGGCCGATCAGGCCTAAACGCGCGTGAAACGTGCCTGTGCACTAAACGTGCCTTCAGGCTTCACAAGCCCGCGTTCAAACAAATCTATCAAATGTGCCAATACGTTACGCGAAGCCGCACCGTGCAGCAACGGATTAACATCTGCATACATAGCTGCCGTCAACTCTGCCACCGTGTGCGGTGTAGATTGCAATCGCGCCATGATTTGATCTTCGCGTCCTAAACGATGTGCTAACAGATAATCCAGCATATTGTGCGCCTCAAACAAAGGCGCACCGTGGCCGGCATAATATGTGTGTTCGGGTCGGTTTTGTAGAATTTTCAAGCTGGCCATAAATGCCGTCAAATCTCCGTCAGGCGGAGATATAAGCGTCGAGGCCCAACCCATCACATGATCGCCAGAAAACAGGCTGTCGTTGCCCTCCCACGCGAAACACAGGTGATTTGATAGGTGGCCAGGGGTGTGAATGGCGCGCAACGCCCATTCCGCTCCTTGGATTTCATTGCCGTCGGCAACTAGAATATCCGGCGTAAAGTGCGGATCAATCCCTTCAGCTCCGCCAAGGTTAGCTTTAGAAGCGAGTTCGTTCATCAACTTGGACCTTGCCGCATTGGCAGGGCCAAACCCGTAAACCTGCGCACCCGTCTTGGCCGACAGTACCGCTGCCAGCGGCGAGTGGTCCACGTGTGAATGCGTCACGATAATATGACTAACCGTCAGCCCCACCAGCGCTTTTTCTATCGCCGCCAAATGTGCCGGATCATTAGGCCCAGGATCTATCACTGCAATCTCGGTTTCACCTAGTAAATAAGTCTGTGTGCCGGTGAATGTCATCGGGCTCGCATTGCCACAAGTAATCACGCGCAGACCCTCAGCCAACAGTAACGGAACGTCAACGTTCGGGGTGTGATCGGTCTGGAACGGTGGTTTCATCGGCTTCTCCCTTGCCAGTCCGCAAACATGCGGGTAACCCTGTTTAGGATATGAACTTCCTGTGGCTCAAGTCTTATATGCCGCGAAGCCTGTTTGGGCGCTCGTTGCTGATGATATTATTCCCCGTCGTTGTCCTGCAACTGGTGGTCAGTTTCGTATTTATTCAGCGGCATTATGCGCAAGTCACCACCCAAATGGCGTCTTCCGTCGCGCTGGAACTGATATACGCTGCCGATCTCGTCGAGGAGATGGACAGTGTCGAAGAAGCAAGGGCAATTCTATATTCCCTTGAGCGCCCGTTCAACATCAAGTTGGAACTGGGATTGGGTGATACGGTGGCCCCGGCGGTCCGGTTCTATTTCTATGACATATCGGGTCGCGCGTTGATCACGAGTATGCGGGATAAAATCGAACGGGCGATCTCCATCGATTTGACAAAATCAAACCGGATTGTTGAAATAAATCTCCAAACGATCCGAGGCGTCCTTTATGCAAAAGTACCCCGTAGTCGGGTTAGTGCTACAAATCCGCATCAGTTGCTAATCTGGATGCTGTTAACCGCAATCATATTGACCGTAATATCAGCGCTGTTTTTACGAAATCAGGTGCGGCCGATCCGCAGATTGGCCGAGGCCTCGGAAGCCTTTGGCAAAGGGCGCGTCGTGCCGTTTCAGGCTGGCGGAGCAACGGAAGTACGGCGGGCGGGCACATCATTTTTGGCGATGCGCGGTCGACTGGAGCGTCAGATCGAGCAACGCACACAGATGTTATCTTCTGTCAGCCACGACCTGCGAACCCCGCTTACCCGTCTAAAACTATCACTTGAGATGGTGGAGGAGGGCGAGGAAACACGTCACATGCAACAAGATGTCGAAGACATGGAGCAGATGCTAGATGTTTTCCTATCCTTCGCTCGTGGTGATTCCCTTGAGGAAACCACGTTGGTCGATCCATTGGACATGATCAAAAAGGTGGTGTCTGACTGCCAGCGTTCTGGCCGCACCGTGGAATTTGAATTTGACAACCAAACACCAAAATCAAGAAAAATCTCGCTACGTTCAGGGGCGGTGTCGCGGGCTATTTCGAATCTTCTATCCAATGCGCTACGGTTTGGGGAGAAAGTCGTTTTAAGTACGACCTTGTCGAAAAAACACGTGAAAATTATTGTCGAGGATAACGGACCGGGGATACCTAAATCCGAAAGGGAAAACGCGTTGAAGCCGTTTGTTCGCCTCGACCAGTCACGCAATCAGGACAATAGTGGCGGGGTTGGTCTGGGGCTAGCGATAGTTGCCGATGTCGCCCGCAGCCATGGGGGTACGGTGCAACTATCCGACAGCTTGAAACTTGGTGGATTGAAAGTAACCTTGATTATTCCCCGTTAGCTATTTGTAAACCTTTACCGGCAAAAACGGGCACAAACGCCCCAAGGCGAAGCCCTTGTTCGGGATTAGAGGCGTTGCCGTCCAGCGCGCGTTTCTTAACGCCTTGCAAAATCGCCGCCATGCGGAAAAAACTGAACGCAACGTAAAAACTCATGTCAGGCACTTCGCGCAAGCCAGTACGTTTGGCGTAAAGCTCCACGTATTCGCGATCCTCGGGAATGCCTAGTGCGCGTCGATCTGTACCGTCAAGACCACGCCCCTCAGGGCCAACAGGCATGGCCCATTGCATCAGTTGAGCACCGAGATCGGCCAATGGGTGGCCGAGGGTGGATAGTTCCCAATCAAGAATGGCCACAAGTTCCGGTTTATCAGGAGCGAACAGCAGGTTATCAATCCGCCAATCGCCGTGTACTAAAGCCACCTTGTCGTCGCCCTCAGGAATGTTATTGACCAGCCATTCCATCAGTTGATCCATCTGCGGAATTATGCCCGTTTCGCTGGCGCGGTACTGTCCGGACCAACGTGAAATCTGGCGAGTGAAATAATTTCCGGGTTTGCCATAATCTGAAAGGCCCACTGCCGCGACATCAACAGAATGCAATGCGGCGAGGCCGGCATTCATCGCGTCATACATCGCGCGGCGCGTTTCGGCTGTGGTGTCTGGAACACGTGGATCAACGAAATTGCGACCATCGACATATTCCATCACAAAAAACATGCTGCCGATGACATCTTCGTCTTCGCACAGAAAATGCATTTTCGGGACTGGTACAGTTGTATCCGCTAGCGCCGACATCACGCGAAACTCGCGGTCAACTGCATGTGCGGATTTCAGCAGTTCGCCTGACGGTTTGCGCCGTAACACGAATTTACCGGTGTGAGAGGTTAGAATAAACGTCGGGTTGGACTGCCCCGTGGGTGTTTTTTCCGCACTCAGTGGCCCGCTAAATCCGTCGATCCGACCCGACATGTATTTTGCCACGACATCAAGATCGAGTTGCTCTCTCATTTTAAACCTTCTCGTTTGTGTATTTACGCAACTCTACCCGTGCGACTTGGCGGCGGTGAACCGCATCCGGCCCATCCGCTAAACGCAATGTTCGAACATGCGTCCAACTCGCGGCAAGGCTGCTGTCTTGGCTGATGCCGGCGGCACCGTGCATTTGCACAGCCTCGTCAATCACCTTAAGCGCGACGCGCGGTGCGGCGACTTTGATCTGGCTGATCCACGGTGCG
>JAESQH010000106.1 GCA_016765235.1 Paracoccaceae bacterium | reverse complement strand
CCTGACCGTGATATTCAGGATTGGGCTGCATCGCAATAGCCGAGGACATGCGGTTCGACATATTAAAAAAGCTCGCCACCGCCGCAATGTCCCAGATATCGGCGTCGCTAAACCCCACACCGCGCAAAGACTGGCGGTCGGTTTCCTCAATACGGTGGCTGGCCTCACTCATCAGAACTGCGAAATCCAGCATCGCACGCTGGCGCGCATCCAGCTTGGCAGCGCGGTAATTCATCACCAAAGCCTCCCCCAATTCCGGCAAGCCGGACAATTCCCGCACCGCTGCGCCGTGGGCCGTCAGGCAATAAAAACACCGATTGACCGAGGAAACCACCACAGCAATCATCTCCCGTTCCAACTTGGACAGGCCGGAATCGCCCAACATCAAATCGTTGTACATCCCCGAAAAGGCGTTCAACTTGTCGATATTGAAAGCATAAGAGACCAGCACATTCGGCACCATCCCCAGCTTTTCCTCGCATATCCGAAAGAATTTAGCCGTACCTTCGGGCAACGGATCGACGGCAGGCAGGTTTAGCGCAGTTGGCAGATCGGTCATAAGGCTTCCTTTTTGCGGTAATGATATTGGCCAATTTTGACCATCCCGAGCTTTTCGTAAAGCCCACACGCAGCGTCATTTTCGGTTAACACAACCAAACTGAAGGTCGCCGCCCCATTACGCAACGCCCACGCCCCCATCGCGCCCATCATCTGCAAGGCCAAGCCCTCGCGCCGATAATCCGGCAGGATTTCAAGCGCATGCAACATAGCGATATCCTTATCACAGGCGACATAAGCGGCCCCTGCGGGCTGATCGTCAATGCGCCCAAGAAAGCAAGCTTTGGCGCCAATCGCGCGCCGCATAACATCCAGACGGTCAGAGCCAATCCCACCTATTTCCCAAATCTCCGCCATTACCGCCATAGGTTCCGAGACATCAATAACGCTCAACCCTTTGGGGTCAAGTTCCGCTAGGTGGACTGAACGGCCTGCGAACAACGTCACAGGGTCTTTGACGAAATACCCACGATTTTTCAGCGCCGCATCCAACGCCTGATCATTGTCGCGGACCATAAACAACAGCGGCTGCCCTGCGGCTTCCATCGCGCTTTCCGCCGCGTCAATATCCGTCTCGGTGAACTCAACCTTCCAAAGTGAAGTGGACGACACCCGCTGACCACCACCGCCACCACGGCGCAAGGTAAACGGCCCAAGCTTAACCATCTCAATAGGCGGCCAAGACGTATCGTTAACCTCGTACAAACGGTGTGCGGTCGGCGCGTTCCAAGTCATATCACACAACGCTCCAACAAGGGGGAGTTCGTGGCGATACGCTCATACGCCAACGGCGCAAAATCGAGGCTTCGGTATTCACCATGGCAAATCCATTCCGCCAAAGCCCGTCCGACGGCAGGGGACTGCTGCAAACCATGGCCGGAAAATCCGTTAGCAAATAGAAAGTTCGAGATGACAGNATGCGGGCCGATAACGGCGTTTTGATCCAGCGTATTATAAGCGTAATGGCCGGACCAGAAACGGATCGGCTTAATCGCCTCGAAATTCTCCGACCGCGCAGCGAGAGCGGGCCAGATGATCTCCTCGAACTCTGCATGACACGGCTCAAAATCGTCAAACGCAGCCGCCGGATCATCGGCAGGCGTACAACCGGTCAGGAAATGTTCGCCTTCAGGACGACACCAAACACCTGACGGATCGATCATAAGGGGCAGATCGCCGACCGGCGGCTCCATACAGTCAAACAGGAAATTCGTGCGTTTGCGCGCCTCCACCGGAATATCTATCCCTGCCATTGCGGCAACCACGGCCGCGCGCGGTCCCGNCGCNTTAACAAAAACNCCACATTCCACCGCGCGNCCCGACGCCANCTTAACGCCAGAAACCTTACCNCCTGCCAGATCAAGNCCNACNACCTCGTCCGAGATATAATCGCCCGTCCGCANCCCTTGCATCANNCCGACNCCNTCAAACCANCCCTCGCCGGATATTCCGTGTGCGCCCACCAAAATATCATCCAGCCGCAGGTGGGGGAACTTTTCCGCCAATTCAGCGCGTTCCATCAAGGCTACATCCGCGCCAATTTCAACCTGCATCGCATGGTTTTCACGTAAAACCTGCGCCCCATCCGGCTGGCTAGACAGATACAAATACCCGTTCTCGCGCAAGTTCAAATTCACGCCCCAGCGATCGTTCGAACTTTTAATAAACTCAACGCCAAACTGGCTTATTTTCACGTTCAACGGGCTGGAAAACTGCTGCCGTATCCCGCTGGCCGACAGCGCGGTTGAGGATTGCGCATACGTTCCGTCCCGCTCAATCACTAGAACCGAGCCATCAAACCCCAGTTCCTTCAGGAAATACGCAACCGCGCTGCCCATGACAGCGCCGCCACATATGACAACATCAGCTTTCATCGGCCGGTTCGTCGGCAGGGTGCGGATGGTTGGTAAACCAACCGCCAACCACGCGGGCCACCCGCGCATTCGGGTCTTGCCGCTCCGTCGTAGCGAGAATATTTTCGGTATACCCATCCGCACTGTCCTTAGGCCGATACCCGATATGCGTCGCCTTAGTATTTGAAACTGCCCGCTGCGCATTGTCCGAGGTTCCGTAAATCACCGAAAACGCCACTCGCGGTGTGGTCATCGCCGCTTCCGTCAAACGGACACAATCGTCAAAGCTAAGCCAGCTCCACAACATCCGCCGATCCGCGGGTTCCGGGAAGCACGAACAAATCCGCAAATTCACCGATTCAATTCCCCATTTATCCCAATAAAGCGACCCGAGGTCCTCGATAAAGCACTTGGTCATACCGTAAAACGTATCGGGACGATGCCGGTTTTCGGTATCCGGCACACTATCCACTTCAGCAAAACCAACTGCGTGGATGGAGCTGGCATAGACCACCCGTTTCGCCCCATAAAGCCGCGCCCCTTCATACATATGATAGGCGGCGGGGATCGTATCTGTCATAATCTCATCGAAACTTTGTTCACGTGGAACACCGGCGAAATGGATGATAATATCCACGTCCTTGGTGATTTCCAGCGCCGCCTCGCGGTCGGACAAATCCATAACGATCAGCTCTTCACCCTCCAGCGATTCGCCCATATCCACACGATCCACCAGCCGCATATGCGTGGTCAGATGTTTCAGACCATGGCGCAAATAGGTACCAAGGCTGCCCGCCGCACCCGTGATTAATATACGATTAAATTCAGCCATTTTNGGCCTCCTGTTTAGNAANCCCGAGCGCGCGTAAATCCGANAACGTCGCNCGAGGGGTAAGAGATTCCGCACTAACNACCAANTCCAGCACNGCNCCGGTTTTNGACTGTTTNGCGCGCNTGAAAGCNTCCGCAAATTGTTCGGTTTTCGTNACCCGCTCCGCATGGAAATCATACGATTTNGCCAGCGCCACAAAGTCGGGGTTTTTNATGTCAGTAAANCTNACNCGTTCNGGATAGNTNCGTTCTTGNTGCATGCGGATCGTACCATANGTGCCGTTGTTCACAATCAACACAATNGGCGCAATCCCNTGCTGCATCGCCGCNCCCAGTTCCTGNCANTTCATCTGAAAATCCCCGTCACCGGCGATGCAAANCNCCATNCGGTCNGGGTGTTCCGCNTTCGCAGCAATNGCNGCNGGCAGGCCATACCCCATCGCACCGGATTGCGGCCCCAGCAACCGCGCCTTTTCACCATAAAGGAAGAATTTGTTGTGCCAAATCGCGAAATTACCTGCGCCGTTGGTCAAGATCACATCTTCCGGCAACTCGTCTTGAAAAAAGCGGATAACCGCGCCCATATCAACCCCGCCCGGTTGTTCCGGCATCTCAATCGACGCTAAAAACGCCGCCCGCGCCGCCCGCGTATTATCTGCCCAAGGTGCCCTGATCACCGTATCACTCAAACCCGCGAACAGCTCGTTCGGTCCCGCATGAACAGGTAAATCAGCCGTATAAATCTTATTCAACTCATCGTCGGAAATATGGCTGTGAATCAATGTGGCCTTCATGTTTGGCACGTCAAACAGCTCGTACCCATCGGTCGTGTTTTCGCCAAACCGGATATTCGCCGCAAAGATTACNTCCGCCTCGTTCAACGCCTTCAACATGGCGCCAGATTTCCCCAACCCCGCATCGCCAATATAACTTGGCGAGTTGTTATCCAGAATATCCTGAAACCGAAACGCACAGGCCACAGGCAGATTGTTCGCCTCCACAAACTGCCTGAACGCCGCGCGCCCTGCATCGTTCCAACCACTGCCCCCGACAATCACCAACGGTCTTTCGGCTCCTGCCAGAACCTCCCGAATCCGCTCAACCGCCGAGGCGCTAGCCGAGGCCTCCGGCACTTGAACCCTCGGCCCAGCGCTCGCACTGGTAAAATCCGTTAACACATCTTCGGGCAACGCAATAACCACCGGACCGGGCCTGCCGGAAAGCGCCGTCGCAAACGCCCGCGCCATGATTTCCGGTATGCGATCAACGTCATCAATCTCGGCCACCCATTTCGCAACCGTGCCGAAATACGCCTTGTAGTCAATCTCCTGAAACGCCTCCCGGCCCTTCATTTTGGTCCCGACCTGCCCAACAAACAGGATCATCGGCGTGGAACCCTGCATCGCTGTATGCACCCCGATGGACGCATTCGTCGCCCCCGGTCCGCGCGTCACAAAACAAATACCGGGTTGCCCGGTAAGCTGCCCATGCGCCGCCGCCATATAGGCCGCACCGCCTTCGTTCCGATTTCCGATCAGCTCAATTTCCGGCACATCGTGCAGCGCATCGAGCACCGCCAGATAGCTTTCACCCGGCACCCCAAACGCCCTCTTCACGCCCTGCGCTTGCAAACATTCGACCAACAACTGGCCACCGGTTTTTTGATTGTTGTTCATCTGTACGCCTCGAAACAAACAGGTTCTTTAGCGTCACTCGATCATAGAATTAGAGGTTACGAAACCCCTGAAACGAAAAAGGGCCGCGACAACGTCACGACCCTGATCAATAATCTGTGGAAACTATCAAATAGATTCGTCAATCCAGCTTTTCAGGCTAGCCTTTGGAGCCGCGCCAATTTTGTTCGACACAACTTTGCCGCCACTGAACATAAACAATGCAGGAATGCCGCGAACACCCATTTGGCTCGGCGAACCGGGGTTTTCATCGACATTTACTTTGGCAATCTTGATCTTGCCCTCATACTCAACGGACAGCTCTTCCAGAGCAGGCCCGATTTGTTTACATGGGCCACACCATTCCGCCCAGAAATCTACGATTACGGGAATGTCGGAATTCACGACTTCGGCTTCGAACGTCGCGTCTGTAACTTTAACGGTTGCCATCTGGCTTCTCCTGATCAAACATTTTGGTTTCTGCATGTAAATTAGGTACGCAAGAGTGAAGCGTCAAGAAGGGGTAGCACGCAACAACGCCTCAGTCGTGATTTTTTCCGGTAATTCCATCATTTCTGCGCGATGCGTCCAGATAATTGCGACTCTCACCATTCGATCTGGATAAATCTGCACCAACGCGGCGCGGTACGCCCCCATTTGTCGCAAAATTGCTTCGGGTGTTTGGGCCGCCGTATCGGGAATTTGCCGATTGGATTTGAAATCAACGGCCAAAACTTCGGTATCCGAGATCACCAACCTGTCGATTCGGCCCAACATCCGCGCACCGTTCAAATCGGAAAGTTCCGCGGTAACCGGCACCTCCACCAACACATCTGGCGCGAAAACCTCCACCAATTCCGGCGCATCAAGCACGCCCTGCGCCTCATCAAACACATCCTGCCAATCATCTGCATCTAGCAATCGCTTGGCCGCATCCGCGCGATCATCCACTGTAATATCCGGTAAAACCTCTAACAAAAGATGAATTTGGCTGCCGCGTATCATCGCAGCTTGCTCGTCATCCCCCTCACCCGCTAAGGCATGCGCGCCACCTAGTTGTGACGGCGACAACGTCCTGGCAGCCCGCTCCGGCACTGACGCAGGTGACAACATATATTCCGGCAAGGCGACCTTTCCGGCAGCATCTTTCGCTTGCGGCTTCGCACTCTTATTGCTCCAACAATGCTCCAACACCAGCGCGTCACCCGTCAACCCGTCAGGCGGCGAGGTTGCCTCCGCACCACACTCATGCATCGCCGCTTCCACACGCTGAAACCAACTTTCACCATCTTTGCCCAACGTACCGGCCCCGCAAATGATCAACCACTGTTTCGCACGGGTCAGGGCCACATACAATAATCGCCGCGCCTCTTCACGAACCAACTGCTTTCGCGATTCCTCTACCGCCGCGATGGCCTTGGGCGAGGTCCCCACACGCCAAACCGGCAAATTATTCACCGAAACAACTTGCGGCGCGTTCGCCCCTTCCGCCCGCTTCGTCGTATGCGGCAAAATCACAATCGGCGCTTCCAGCCCCTTGGCCCCATGCACCGTCATCACCCGAACGCGGTCGCTCGCAGCATCCATCTGGCGCTTAACCACGACGTCATCCGAGCTGATCCACCCCAGAAACCCCGTCAACAATGGCGCCTCAACACTTTCATAATGCAGCGATTGGGTTAACAATTCGTCAATGCCATCCTCGGCCTCATGCCCAAGCCGCGCTACTAACCGCCGCCGCCCGTCAAACTTCGTTAACACTTCCTCCAACAGATCATAAGGCCGCAAGAAATCCGCCTGTCCTTGCAGTTTATCGAGCATCCCGACAACCTCCGGCCAATCCTCCCGACGCGCCCAAAGCGACTGCCACAACGTGCCTTTTCTCCCCTGCGCCAACTTGTATAAATCCCGTTCAGACAGCCCGAACAAAGGCGAGCGCAACGCCGCTGCCAGCGATAAATCATCCTCCGGTGTCGCCAAAAACTGCAACAAAGCTAACAAATCCTTAACCGCCATTTCCTCAACGATCTTCAGCCGATCCGCACCAGCCACATTGAC
>JAESQH010000105.1 GCA_016765235.1 Paracoccaceae bacterium | reverse complement strand
ACGACCGAGATGGGTGATGCGATTTTGGCCGCGCTGGACGCGAGTCTTTAAGCGAGAAAAATTAGTGCATAACCCGTTAACCTTTGCCGGTTTTCGGGGAAATGGGCTATGCACAACCCGTACACAATGCGTACACAACGCGTATGTACAAAATATGACTCGGGTTTGTTAACTATTTCAGAAATGGCGAGAGCGAGCGGCGCTTTTTTACAAACCTCTAGGCTGGCGACAAAGGCATTTCTTCGTAGGCCACCATGTGCTGATCGGAGCCTTCTTTGCGTAAACCGACCAACGCCTGATAATCACTGGAGCTGTGCCATGTATCGAGGGCTTCCATCGATTCAAACTCGATCACAAACACCATTTGGTGACCGTCACTTTCACCGCTAAGCATCTTGGGCTGCATTCCGATTGCTATCGGCTTCGCCCCGAATTTAGACGCGACAGTGCGGGTTTTAGCGATATAGCTTTCGAATTTTTCTTTGTTGGTCACGGTTACATGTGAAATCATATATGCGGACATTGGTATTTCCTTTCAATGCGGGTTTGGATCACGGTATTCTGTTTAGTAATGGACGAGGCGGTCTCTGGTTTCCGTATCCGGATTTGCCTCGCTCCATTGACTTTAGTTTTTAAAGTGATAAGTTGATATAGTAAAGTAACATTTTCGTGAGGATGAAATGACCCAGTCGCGTAGCTACAATCTGCTTTGTCCAATATCGCGCGCGCTAGATCGTGTTGGCGACCGCTGGACGCTGCTGATATTGCGGGATCTCCATGCCGGACCGGCGCGTTTCAAAGACTTGCAAACAGGCCTTACTGGAATTGCGTCAAACTTGCTGTCCGGGCGGTTGCAAGCACTTGAGGAGAGTGGCCTTATCCAAAAGCGCACTTCGGAATATGGCGCATCACTGTATTCACTGACTAGCATGGGCGAGAGAACCAATGAGCTGCTTTTTGAGCTTGCAAGGTTTGGCAGGAAAATGCCCCAACCCGAAAAAATTCAAAAACCGGGAAATTTCCGAACTATCGCAGTTTCGCTTGGAACCGCCTGCAAAAGAGCAGTTACTGCCGATCATAATTTTTCCGCGACTTTGATGATAGATGGTCAAGCATTTCGGCTGATCGCCAAGGAGTGCGACGCGCAAATACGGGCGGGGGAGGCTGATAGTCCCGATGTTGTTATGACAACATCTTATGAAGCAATAATGGCGCTGGCGGATGGAGACATGACGCGTGGCGAATTCGTTTCAAAACACGTGGCACTTGAGGTGCTGACACCCGGCAAGGAAAAAGAGTTTTTCGATTTGCTGGCGCGTGCCACCGGGGAATTTGACTGACNGNNCNGGTTCGTGTGGAATGGCGGCGGAAAGTTTCTCAATCCAATCTAGGTCACGGGAAGTTGCGATGCATGGCGCAAACATGACTTGCCATGCACGATCAAAAAGAGTCCGCTCCAAGAAACAATTGGTGCTCTGAAAATACTTGTGCATACATTGGTGATCTAACAAGTTCGAAAGACATTATTCATGAACAAAATCACAATCAATGAACCGGCACGCGAAATTGACGTAATTCATCAAACCGAAGTTCTTGTTGTTGGGTCGGGTCCCGGCGGATTGCCGGCGGCGCTTGCTGNGGCCAGAGCGGGGGCTGAAGTGACGCTGGTTGAACGTTTTGGCTGTTTTGGCGGCAATCACTGTCGTCGGAGTGGAAGGGATGCATTGGTACCGCCACGAGAAAACGGTGGAATCCAACGGGATTGGGCGTGAATTTGAAGAGGCGGCAAAAGAAATGGGTGCCGCGGTTCCTGAATCCCAATCATTGTCTTACGAAATTGATTCCGAAGGGTTCAAGCTGGTTGCGGATAAGCTGGTTCAAAACGAGCCAAATATTCGCCCCATGTTGCACCGGCAATTTGTTGCACCGATTATGGAGGGCGACACCATTGTCGGGATCATCACTGAATCTAAAGCCGGACGGGAAGCGATACTTGCCAAGCGTGTGATTGATGCNACCGGAGATGCCGATGTAATCGCGAGCACGGGCGCAAAGACGTTTATGACTCCGAAAGAAGATATGATGGCGGCGTCTGTCATGGTCCATGTCGCGGGTGTCGACAAGCGTAAGTTCATGGATGGCATCAAAGCCGACCCGCAAACCTATAAGGATTGGAGCGGTAGCGGAGAGTGGGATATTGAGACCACCGGCAAGGAAGACAACATGTTTTCACCGTTTCTCAAGAAGCCGTTTGAACAGGCAATCAAAGATGGCCTTATTCCGGCTAATCTAAACACAATTTCGGGGACTTGGGGCGCTGTTCACGACACCGGCGAGCTGACGTATATGAATTTGATTCGTCTGGACAATTGTGACGGGACCGACCCCGACAGCTTGACGAAATTCGAAATGGAAGGTCGTCGCCAAACTATGATGGCGATCGAGGCTTTGCGTCACTACACGCCCGGTTGCGACGGTATCCGGTTAAGAAACTTCGGAATGTCGATTGGTATCCGCGACACCCGCAAAGTTGACTGCATGTATAATATGACGTCTGAAGATGTGCGTGGACAGGCCCGTTTTGAAGATAGTGTCGGTATATTCCCGGAATTTATTGACGGCTATGGTATTCTGATATTGCCCACAACCGGGCGATATTTCCAGATTCCATACCGAAATATATTGCCCAAAGGCGTNAAAAACNTGCTGGTATCNGGNCGAGCAACTGGTGGCGATCGTGACAGCCATGCCGCAACGCGAAACATGGCATGTTGTGCGGTAACAGGTCAGGCCGCCGGGATTGCGGCGGCACTTTCGATAAAGTCGAACAAGCCACTTGAAGAATTGGCCGTGGCGCAAATTCAGGCTGAATTAGAACGGCAAGGCGCCCGCCACCACTAGTCAAACTGAACGCTAGACACCCGCCTACATAGACACAATTTTTCGAATGATGTTACTTAGTTGATATCACATCAAGGCGATCATTATGCCGTCGTGGGTCCAGCCATCAACGCTGCAACGGCCTCGGATAATGATGTATTCGATGCCATCGGGGATGGTGATATCGTTGATTTGAGCGGTTACATGCTCCGCTCCAATGTTGGCTACGGGGATGTCGGCGGCAACGAGTTGGGCCTCTTCCGGTGTGAAAATTGCGATGCGATCCAGCGTATGTTCAGCGCTGATGTCCGGGTGGAGGATGGTTACGTCGAAATTCCACAAACCAGCCGATTGGGTGGCTTTGACCATCAGGATTTCCACTTCGTCTGCATAGGCAGGTAAAGACATGATCAGCGTTGCTAATGTGGCGAACAGTATTTTCACGTATGGCTCCAGAGTTTAGGCGACTCATAATTAGCACAGTGTAGAATGAAATGCAGATCACATTACCGCAAGGCGTTTGTGATTAGGGCGTGGGCAGAGTTACGGCGAATTTCGGACCATCGCCGTGGACAAGATCATGCGGGACGATGAATATTTCGGTTGTACCTTCTGGTATGGCGACGCCAGACAGGCTGCGGGTGAAGGGTTGTTCGTTCACGTGAGGGTGGACAAGGACGCGGTAGCCNAGTTCGATTCCNTCCATANNGTATAGACGCCCCAGCCGTCGGCGTAGTGTTCCCAGCCGGTNTCGGCGTGCAACACGCCAACATCGAANCGCCANGTGTNGCCATTGGGAANGGCGTCAACGGCTGTGACGGTGGGGATGTCGGCGNNAGCGANCAGTGGNAGGGCNGCGAAAAGNGTGGCGAGNGCGGTTGATTTCATCAATGATTCTCCTAAATCATGGCTTAGTATAACGAGAACAGCGCAGTTGCCCTTTCACATTCGCGTGGAAATCGCTAAGAGCGCGGTGTTGAACCCCCTATTTCAGGAGAAGAACTTTGGGTTACCGAATCGTCGTCGTAGGCGCCACTGGCAATGTGGGCCGTGAAATATTGAATATCTTGGATGAACGCGGGTTTTCGATCGACGAGATCGCTGTGCTTGCGAGCCGCCGCTCGTTGGGTACGGAAGTGGCGTATGGCGAGAGGACGTTGAAGACGGGCGATCTGGACACGTTTGATTTTACCGGCTGGGATATGGCNTTGTTTGCCGTGGGGTCCGAGGCGACGAAGAAGTATGCACCGAAGGCTGCGAAGGCTGGTTGTGTGGTGATCGATAATAGTTCGCTTTATCGCTATGACCCTATGGTACCGCTGATTGTGCCCGAAGTGAACCCCGATGCGATCATGGATTATTCCANGAANAACATTATTTCCAACCCGAATTGTTCCACCGCGCAGATGGTTGTGGCGCTTAAGCCGCTGCATGACCGCGCGACGATCAAACGGGTGGTTGTGTCCACGTACCAGTCGGTATCAGGTGGTGGCAAAGACGCGATGGACGAGCTGTGGATGCAGACCAAGGGCATGTATGTGCCGGGTCAGGAACGGGTTCCTAGCGTGTTTCCCAAGCAGATTGCGTTTAACGTGATCCCGCATATCGATGTGTTTATGGACAGCGGCGACACTAAAGAAGAATGGAAGATGGCTGCCGAGACCAAGAAGATTATGGACCCGAAAATCAAGGTCACGGCGACCTGTGTGCGCGTTCCGGTTTTCGTTGGGCATTCCGAGGCGATCAACATTGAATTTGAGGATTTCCTTGATGAAGACGAGGCGCGGGATATTTTGCGCGAGGCCCCCGGTGTTCTGGTGATAGATAAGCGCGAAGACGGCGGGTACATCACCCCGATTGAAAGCGTGGGCGAATATGCGACCTATATCAGCCGCATTCGCCAAGATGTAACGGTCGAAAACGGGATTAACCTGTGGTGCGTCTCAGACAACTTGCGTAAAGGCGCGGCGTTGAACGCGGTGCAAATCGCGGAGCTGTTAGGGCGACGGGTTTTGAAGAAGGGCTAGGTATAAGGGCGGCCGATTGGGTTGCCGTTATCGAGATACCTATCAACAAAAATACTAGTTAGATATGTAAGGCCTGCACCGAAAAGTGTGGGCCTTTGTCGTTGGTTGTGGGCTGATGACATACGTTGTGTGTGGAGGTTGATTGGGCCATTCGACATGACCTTTCAGATGACGGCTAAGCGGACAAAACTGCCGTTCGCAAATATCGAATTTTAGGAGTGAGAATGCGTTAAGGTAAGAAAATTGTGCGCTAAGCTCTAAATGCGCCAACTCGCTTTCACCGCCGCCGCTCCAAACGGCTGGGCGGCGAGGTGGGAATTATGTAAGCAGTCGTTATTTTCAAACTAGGCAATTTGCGCAACCATTGGCGTTAGGTAAATTACCGCCGAAATCATAGCAACTACGACCACGGTTACATTAACAAATGCTTTGCCTGATCCATTCATTTTGCGAAGGTTCTCGCCAAAATTGGCTAGGTCGTTCGAATGCTGTTTCAGCTCATTTGTGGTTAGGGGGATCATATCCATTCTCCTTCAGTTGTGTTTCAATTGCTGTATTTGATGCTGTGATTTGACCATAGCAACCGACCACCCTTGACAACAAATGATCTATTTTATTACCTTTCATTAGTTTTTCTAATGGGAGTCGAGATGCCCCGACGTTTGCCAAACCTCAATCAACTGCGTGCCTTCGAGGCCACGGCTAGGCATCTCAGCTTCAAAGATGCCGCAAGCGAGTTGTTCGTCACTCAAGCCGCGATCAGTCATCATGTAAAAGCGTTGGAGCTGGATTTCGGGCATCAACTGTTCCAGCGGCATGGTCGTGAAATCAGTTTGACTGAAGAGGCTCGAAGATTTGTAGCGGACATAACACCGGCGCTTGACCAGATCGCCGAGGCAACCGCGACATTGAAATCTAAAGGCCTTACCGGGACGCTGAAATTGTCAATGGCCGGGTTTCTCGCCGACCGGGTTGTTCGGCCACGTTTGGCCGAATTCAAAGCGCTATATCCTGAACTGCAATTAGAATTCAGCTATTCCAGAGACATTGTCGATTTCAGCACAGTGGAAATCGACGCGGCGGTAATTTACGGAGAGGGAACCCGGAAGGGGCTCGCGTCGATCGTGATTTGCAATGAAAGGGTTCCTGTTTGTTCATCCAGCCTGATGGAGGGGCTGGAGCTTCCTGTATCTGCCGAACAGATCGCCCGATTGCCATTGGCGACGACAAAAGGCCACACAACCGGCTGGCTGGACTGGTTTTCTGCGGCAGGGATTGACGATACTTCAAGCCTTAATTTCATCGAATTTGAGACCGGAGGGCATACTCTTGATTTTGCAACTACGGGCGACGGAGTGGCGCTGGTTGCCGACTTTCCACTGATCCAGCACGAGCTGTCCACCGGGGCTTTGGTAATCATTAACCCGCTCACAATTACCCGAGATTACGGAATTTATCTCTTTTTCCCCGAGACACAGAATCCTGACCCCAAGATTCTGGCTTTCGCCGATTGGCTGAAATCGGTCGCGGCGCAAATTCAAGCCGGGTGAGATCACTGAAAACGGCAGCTTTCCTGTCCCGTAAAAAAACGCCGCGACAGCAGTCTTGGTCAACTCGGTCTCAAAGCAGGCTTACACCCGATGAAACGCTTCCGCTTCGGCGTTGTAATNTTCAACGCTGCCGTCGCGGATGTTGTTCCATAGGCCGTGGAGGGCGAGGGTGTCGTTTGCGACGGCGTCCTGGATGAACGGGAAAGTCATCAGGTTTTCGAGGGCGACGAGCACGCCCTCTTTTTCCAAGGCGGTTTGGCGTTCTGCGTGGGTGCCTTCCATGTCCTTGATGCGTTCATACCCCGGGCGCAGGATGTCCATCCAGCGGCCAACGAAACTGCTGCCGTCTTCCAGTTCCGGCGCATTACCGCAGCACATATCGAGGCAGCCAGCGACCCCGCCGCAATCCGAATGGCCAACGACCAGCAGATTGGCGACGCGCAGGTATTTCACCGCGTACTCAATCGCAGCCGAGGTGCCGTGCGGTTCGGCGTCCGGCGAATAGGGCGGAACGAGGTTGGCGATGTTGCGGTGAATGAAGAATTCTCCGGATTCGGCCCCGAAGATCGCGGTCACATGGACGCGGCTGTCGCAACATGAAATGATCATGGCGCGGGGGCGCTGGCCCTCGTCTGCTAATCGCGCGAACCATGCCTTGTTTTCTTCGAATTTAGTCGCCCGCCAACCAGCGTAACGGGTGGCCAGATAGGACGGCAGGGGTTTTGCATGTTTCATTCACGGCTCCTTCTTCACCCCCCTTTTGCGGGGTTTTTCGGGAATTTTCAAGGACTGGATGTTTGATAACCCTTTTTTCAGACTTCTACGCTAGTTTGGATTTTGCGAGAGATGAGGGGAATGAAGGAATGGGACAAATATACAAGATTTGCGCGGCGCAAGCCGTGGGTGTGGGTGTGGATTACGAGGTTATCCGTAACCTGAAAATGGCTGTAGGGGAGGCGCAGTATGAGGAGATCGCGGAGGCGGCGGCATTTTCGCTGGCGGACCGGTTGGGAAGGCTGGAACGCGCTTTGAGGGAGGGCGAACTGACCATGTGTTATCGGCATGCGTTGAACATTTGCGGCGTTGCTAACCAGATCGGTTTGGTTGATGTGGCAAGGGTAGCATCGGACGTTATGGCGTGCACGCGAGACGCCGATCTGGAGGGATTATCGGCGGTGATCGGACGACTGAACCGTGTCGCGGAGGCGTCGTTATTTTCGGTTTTCGAGTTGGAGGCGTAAGCGGGCCTTGCGGTTCTGGCGCGGGCGGATAGTTTACGGGTAACTTTCTTGATTGGAGATACCTAGATGGCCAACCGTTTTGCTAGTTCCGCGCAATCTGCGATTCCTGTTCATGCTGTTGAAGCGGACGGGGACTATCCCGCGGGCATCACATCTGCCCAACGGGACTGGCTGAAAGCAACCGGATTTTCCGGCGGTTTGGGCGAGGTCGCTTTGTTGCCGGATAACGGAACGATTGGCGCGGTTTTGGTCGGCTGGGGAACGGAGGCGACACGCGTGCGTGGGCGGTTCCATCTGGCGGCCGCGGCGCAGAAATTGCCGGAGGGGGTTTACCGGATCGCCTCAGGTATTCCTGACGAAGATTTGGAAAACGAGGCGCTGGGGTGGTTAATGTCAAACTACCGGTTCTCGAAATATCGGGATGCGGGGGCGGTTAAAGCGGTTTTGTCTGCGCCGGACGGGATTGACGCAAAACGTGTCGAGGTGATGGCTGAAGGCGATGCCTTGGCGCGGGATTTGATCAACACGCCTGCGTCGGACATGGGGCCAGATGCGTTGGAGGCGGCGTTTTGCGCGTTGGGCGAGGCACACGGGGCCGAGGTTTCGGTCATCAAAGGCGAGGCTTTGTTGGAGGAAAACCTGCCGTTGATACATGCGGTTGGTAGGGCCTCGGATCAGGCGCCGCGACTGCTTGATTTGCGTTGGGGTATCCTCGGCGCGCCAACGGTGACGCTTGTGGGCAAAGGAGTTTGCTTTGATACGGGCGGGCTGAACATCAAGCCCGGAGCCTCGATGGGGTTGATGAAAAAGGACATGGGTGGCAGTGCGAATGTGATGGCGTTGGCGCATATGGTCATGGCATTGAAGCTGCCTGTGCGATTGCGGGTGCTGGTGCCTGCGGTGGAAAACTCGATTTCGGCGGGGGCGTTCCGGCCGGGGGATATATTGTCTAGCCGAAAAGGCCCGACGATCGAGGTGAATAATACCGACGCTGAGGGGCGGTTGGTTTTGGCTGATGCGTTGGCCGTGGCCGACGAAGAAACGCCCGATATGTTGCTGTGTCTGGCGACGTTGACGGGGGCCGCGCGGGTCGCGCTGGGGCCAGATTTGCCACCGTTCTATACGGATGGTGAAAGTTTGGCGGCGGATATTAGCGAGGCGGCTGATGCATCGGCCGACCCGTTGTGGCGCATGCCGTTCTGGAATCCTTATGAGGGGAGTATCGAGCCGGGCATTGCCGATCTGGACAACGCGCCTGCGGGGGGCATGGCGGGGTCGATCACCGCGGCGTTGTTTTTGCGCCGGTTCGTGGAGAACACCACGGGGTTCGCGCATTTTGATATTTACGGCTGGACGCCGGTGGCGAAACCTGCCCGCTCCAAGGGGGGGGCGTGTCAATCGGCGCGGGCGTTGTTGGCGGTTATCGAAAAGCGGGTAAAATGATGGATACGCGACGAATTGCAGTGCGCCATGATCTGGCGGCTGAACATTTGCGTGGGCAGGTGGATGCCGCGAAATTCGTTGAAGGCAAGCCGATGGCGGTGGGGGCTTCGATGATCAATTTGGTGCGAAACGCGGATCCCGACACCAATTTGGCTACGCAGCTTTTGTACGGCGAGGGATTCACGGTTTACGACGAGATCGCCGATATGGGGCTGGCGTGGGGGCAATCAGCGCGTGACGGGCATGTCGGATATGTGCCGTCCGCCGGATTGATTGAACCGCTGGAGGGGCGGATCGAAACGGTCTCGGTCCTGTCTGCGCTGGTCTTCAGCGAGCCGGATTTCAAGTCACAGTTGTTGGGGTCATATTCGCTTGGTTGCCGCGTTGCGGTTGAAGGCGAAGAGGACGGATATGCGCGGTTGGGCAGCAACATTTACACGCCGTTGCAGAACTTGGCGTCGGTCACCGGAGATTTTGTGAGCGTGGCGGAAAAGTTTATCGGGTCGCCGTACCTTTGGGGTGGACGCAGTTATTTCGGGCTGGATTGTTCGGGCTTGGTGCAGCTTGTATTGCAGGCGGTCGGGGTCGATGCGCCAAGAGATGCCGATATGCAGGCGGCGGAGTTGGGGTCAGCTTGCGATGCGCCATTGCAGCGTGGTGATCTGGTGTTTTGGGACGGGCACGTGGGGATTATGCGGGACGGTGAAAACCTGCTGCATGCCAACGCGCATCACATGACGGTTGTTTCCGAGCCGCTGGCGGATGTTGCCGCCCGTGCCGATGGGGAGATTACCGCAACGCGCCGACTTTAGCCGTTTTCACGCAACACGTGGCCAGCCAAGTATAGTGAGCCGCATATCAGGATGCGGGCGGTTGGGTCTTTTGCTGTGATGGTAGCGATGGCGTCGGCGACGGATGGGGATTCTTCGGATTGTAGGCCTACAGATTTAGCGGCGGCGGCGGTTTCCGCGGCTGTCAGTGTGGCGGTTTCACCCTCGATAGATACGCCATACAGGCCTTCGGAAATTTCGGCCAAGGGGGCCAGATATCCGGTTATGTCTTTGGTGTTTAGCATGCCGCATATCAAATATGTGGGGCGGCCTTGCAACCTTTGCAAAGCCTCGACCAAGGCTTGACCTGCGGCGGGGTTGTGGCCGCCGTCAAGCCAGAGTTCCGCTCGACCCGCCGCTTGGGCGAGTGGGCCTTGGCGCAGGCGTTGCAGGCGTGCGGGCCAATTGGCGGTGGTTATTGCGGCCTCGCAGGCGGCCTCGTTTTTGCCCAAGGCGCGTAGGGCCGCGATGGCGGCACCGGCGTTTTGGACTTGGTGCGCGCCAATCAGGTTGGGCAAGGGCAGGTCTAGCAGGCCGTTTTCGTCTTGATAAACAAGCCGCCCGTTTTCTTCCCAGACTTGCCATTGTTGGCCGTGAACTAGAAGGGCGGCGCCGACTTCGGCGGCTTTGGCCTCGATCACTTCTAATGCGGCGTCTGTCTGTGGGCCGACGACGCAATGCAACATATGCATAGTTAGATTCTTCGCCAAAACTTATTCGCTCTCTTCTATGAAGTAGTTTTTTTAAGTTTACAGACTCTACCATTCCTGTAAGGCTAGACCTGTATCCGAAATCCTCTCTGTCTTTATCGAATATTATTCCAGATTTACCATTATATAATGAGTCTTTTACCTCATCAAGATTTTTACCAATACATGAGTAAATTCCCATTCCTGTTAATACAACCCTCCTCATTTTCTGAATGTAATTTTACGAATAAATTCCGCCGTTAATATTTATAACCTCTCCAGTAATATATGATGATTTTTCTGAAGCTAAAAAGGAAACTAAATGTGCGACTTCTTCTGCCTTTCCAAATCTGTTAATAGGAATCATTTTTTTTAGTTCTTTTTCATCCAACCCGTTTGTCATGTCTGAAATAATAAACCCTGGAGCTACCGCATTTACTGTTATTTTTCGTTTTACTACTTCTTGTGCCAATGCTTTTGTTGCAGCTATTACTGCTCCTTTTGCGGCTGAATAATTGGTTTGACCTGGCGTTCCTTTTAACCCTGAAACCGAAACCATATTAATAATCCTTCCGTAACGATTTACAAGTAAATTCTTAATTAATTTATTGGTAACATTAAAAAAACCATTTAAGCTAGTATCAATCACACTTTTCCAGTCTTCATTTTTCATCCACATAAATAAATTATCTTTGGTGATTCCTGCATTATTAACTACTACTTCTATTATTGAATTTTTATT
>JAESQH010000104.1 GCA_016765235.1 Paracoccaceae bacterium | reverse complement strand
GGGGCTTTCCTCGTACCATTGGGCGTCTTCGGCCTTGTCATGCTCGTCGCTGATTTCACCGAGCACCTGTTCCACCAGATCCTCGATCGTGACCAGCCCGTCAACACCGCCGTATTCATCAATCACCAGCGCCATATGCATCCGCTCGCTCTGCATTTTTTGCAGCAACGCACCCGGCGGCATCGAAGGAGGAACATAAATCAGCGGGCGAATAATGGCTTTCAGATCAAATTTGCCGTTCCTGCCAAACCCGTAATTCAGCGCAATGTCTTTCAGATGTACCAAGCCCAGCGGGTTATCCAGCGTCTCGGAATACACCGGCAAACGGCTGTTGGTGCTTTCCTTGAAGATGGCCACCACCTCTTCCAGCGTCGCATCATCGGGAATCGAGGCAATATCCGCCGTCGGAATTGCCACGTCATCAACACGCATATCGTGCATGTTGCGAATGTTCAGCAACATGCTCTTGGTGCCAGCTGCAGAAACTGCCAGCGCGTCGTAAGTAATTACAGGAGTGTCAGCGGGCTTTTGCCCGAGAAGTCGCCCCCAAAACCCGATATGCGGGGTGGAGGTGTCTAAGTCTGTCTGCGCGCGTTGCGCTGCGATAGAAGACCCGTCTTTTGTGTCGCCCATGGCTCCTTAAAATCCGTCAATAGGCAACATGCTGTGCCCGTGATTTCAATATGGGTCGTCTACCCCCATGCTGGCAAGGGCCTTGACCTCTAATTCCTCCATAAGTGTGGCATCTTTGTCAGTTTCGTGATCGTAACCCAGCAAATGCAGGCATCCATGCACGATAAGATGCAAAACATGTGCCTGCATGGTGATGCCTTTCTCGGCAGCTTCGCGCGCGCAAGTCTCGTATGCTATGGCGATATCGCCCAGACTTTCCGCTGGTGGTGGAGCCGTTGGAAGCCCGCCTTCAACATCCGGTGACAGATCAAACGCAGGCCATGACAACACATTCGTTGCGGTCGGTTTCTCGCGAAATTCACCATTCAGTTCGGTAATTCGGGCATCGTCACACGCCATAACGCAAATTTCGTAACCAGAACTAATGCCAGCGATCTTTAACGTAGCCCCTGCGGCCTTTTCCGCCAGCTTATCCATATCCAGCGCTTCCCACCGCGCATCCTCGATCACCAGATCAACGAGGTCAGCCATTCCGCTTCGCCGCAGCATCATATGCATCAATAACCTTGGCGACCATCGGATGGCGGACCACATCAACAGTCGTAAACCGCGTGAACCCGATACCTTTAATGTCGCGCAATATCCCCTCGGCTTCGACCAGCCCCGAAGTCACGCCGCGCGGTAAATCAATCTGGGTCATGTCGCCAGTGATTACCATGCGGCTACCTTCCCCTAAACGGGTCAGGAACATTTTCATTTGCATTGAAGTCGCGTTTTGCGCCTCGTCCAGAATAACAAAGGCGTTTGATAACGTGCGACCACGCATAAACGCCAGTGGGGCGATCTCGATCTGCTTATCCTCGATCATCCGCTGCACTTGCTTGGCCGGCAAAAACGCGTTCAACGCATCGTAAAGCGGCTGCATATAAGGATCGACTTTCTCCTTCATGTCACCCGGCAAGAAACCCAGACGCTCACCTGCTTCTACCGCAGGACGGCTAAGGATAATCCGGTCAACGTGGCCATCAATGTAATGGGAAACCGCAGCAGCCACCGCCAGATACGTCTTGCCCGTCCCCGCAGGCCCAAGGCCAAACACCAATTGGTAATCGAACAGGGATTTCACATAGGCTTTCTGCATCGGTGTGCGCGGCTCAACAATCCGTTTACGAGTGCGGATTTCGATTTGGTTGCCTTTGAACATCTCGATCTGGTCAATGTCACGCGGGGCATCGAAAACTTCGCTTGGCATCCTGATCGCCGCGTCCACGTCCCCCGGTTCCAGCGGGCGGCGTTGTTCAAGTCGTGAATATATCGCTCGTAGAATAGTTGCCGAATGCTTGCGCTGTTCTTCATCCCCGAACAAAGACAACCGATTGCCACGGTGGGTTATTTCCACCCCCGTAGCCGTTTCGATTTTCTTAAGGTTTGAATCCAGCTCGCCGCATAATTCCAGCAAAAAGCGGTTGTTAGGAAATTCGAGGGTCGTTTCTGCCGAACCGGCCTCGGTTACTACATCAGTCAGCGCGGTTGTCGCCAAAGTTCACCATCCAATACCAAAGAGTTTCTGGCAACTATGGTGCAACAAGCTCGCCGATGTCGCAAGTGGTAATACTAAGATTTACAGACCTAGAAGTGTGCGCTCGAAATCAATCGTGGAAAATGGAACGGAACCTTCACGACAAACAGGTTTGCCTTCGTCTGTTAAGCGCGGGGACATATACCCCTCAAAGCCATCATCAATGATCCAGTGGTCACACCCGTTGCCATCAACCCAGATGCCCGCACTACGGCCATCCAGCAAAGAACTGCCCATTCCGTAATCTCGATCCGTGGTACGAGCAGTACATGCAGCCAGCGTCACAGCGCCGACAGTCAACACCGCAATAAATGAAATTCTTCCAGACATGATGCCCCCTACTCGCAAATTATTTCGACACGGCGATTCCGGCGTTTGCCGTCTGCTGTGCCATTCGATGCAATGGGTTGCAACTCACCGAACGCATCCGTGCGAATGATCGCCCCCGTTTGGCGCGCAACTTCGGCTACAGCCTGTGCGCGCGCCCAAGCCAGATCGAAATTGTCGTAAAGCGAACCATCACTGTCCGTATGCCCGACAACAAGGAACGATGTCTGGCCATCAAGAATTTCTTGCGTGAAATACTTTGTAATCGCCGTGCGCGCGTCCAGCGTCAAAACTGCTTTGTTCACGTCGAACAGCATATCGCCCGGAAATTCCATGCAGATATTGGGGTTGCGGTTACAAACCGGTTTCCCGTCACGATCAAGATGCGGAGACATCATGCCTTCCACACCCAAATCAATAACCCAATGCTCGCAACCATCGGGATCGATCCAGATCGCGGCTTCAAGTTTTCCGGTAATTTCTGCTTGCACAGCCAGCGGAGTCAATAGAATCGACAAGCCCACAAGCATCGCGCTCATGTAAGATTTCATAATGTTCTGCCTCAAGTTACCGATCATTTACGCCGGTGTTACTATCAGCCTAACATACAAAATTCCGTTTGTGAATCTATTACTTGCGAGGCAAAGCTTGTGTGACATCACGGTCACACAAGCCGTTTAAGCCTTCTCTGCCGAAAGCGAATTTCGTTCCGTCGCGACGACCTTAACGTTCACGACTTTACCGATATCCGCAGCATCGCCCAAGAAATGCGTTGCGTGCAAATACGGCGATTTGCCAATCACTTGCCCTGTCTCGCGGCCCAGCTTTTCAACCAGAACCGGCAAGGTGCGCCCGATCATGCTGTCCTGAAACTCCACCTGATGGCTGGTCAACAACGCCTGAAGCCGATGCAAACGCTCCGTCTTCACGCTTTCATCCACATGTGATCGATCCGCCGCTGGCGTGCCGGGTCGTGGCGAATACTTGAAACTATAGGCCTGCCCGTAACGGACCTCCTCGCACAGATCCATCGTCGCCTGAAAATCAGCCTCGTCCTCGCCGGGAAACCCAACGATAAAGTCACCCGACAACATAATGTCAGGCCGCACCGCGCGCATACGTTCCAGCACCCGCAAATACTCCGCCGCTGTATGCTTACGGTTCATCGCCTTCAATACTTTATCAGACCCAGACTGCACCGGCAGATGCAGATAAGGCATCAGCTTTTCAACGTCCCCGTGCACAGCAATCAGATCATCGCCCATGTCGTTAGGATGCGAGGTCATATACCGGATCCGCTCCAACCCATCGATCTTGGCCAGCGCCCGTATAAGCCGTGGCAACGTCCAATCATCCGCCAAATATGCGTTAACGTTCTGGCCAAGCAGGCTAATTTCAACAACACCGCGGTCCACCAAGTCCCGTGCCTCGGCCAACAGACGTTCAGCAGGTCGCGAAACCTCCGCCCCGCGCGTGTAGGGCACAACGCAGAACGCACAGAATTTGTCGCACCCTTCCTGAACAGTCAGAAACGCCGCTGGCGCACGCTTTGCCTTGGTGCCACGTGGCAAAAAATCGAACTTGTCTTCCTCCGGGAATTCCGTGTCCAGCACCTTCACTCCGTTCCCCGCCTTCGCCGCCATCGCGGGCAACCGGTGATAGGCTTGCGGACCGACAACCAGATCAACCATCGGCTGGCGGATCATAATTTCCTCGCCCTCCGCTTGCGCCACACAACCGGCCACACCAATTTTCAGGTCTGGATTGGCGTCCTTCAGGGGGCGATATCGCCCCAGCTCGGAATATATCTTCTCCGCTGCTTTTTCGCGGATGTGGCAGGTGTTCAGCAGAATCATATCCGCCTGCTCCGGCGAATCGACAGTGGTATAGCCATCGGCCCCCATCGCATCGACCATCCGCTCACTGTCATAGACATTCATCTGGCAGCCGTAAGTCTTGATATACAGTTTTTTGGTATTGGACATCATCACACCTATTTCACGTTCCAGCCTCCCTCTACAGGTTCAACTATTCTTGCGCAATGGAGGGGTTGTTTGCTAAAACAATTGAAACATCGAAAGCCGTACAATGCTGAACCAAGACCTCGACCGATTCCTGCGCCTTAAAGGTGCCAGCCTGCCCGCGCCCATCGCTGTGATTCTGGCCGAGGACGACATAGAACTTGCCGGAACGATTCAGCATCACACCGACATGGGATTCGGCACAATACTGGTAATCGGCGACGTGGCGGAAATTTCCGTTGAGGGCGTCCACCTCTTCCCCGCGCACCTAAATCGTCTGGAAGATTCCATCGACGCGCTGAACAAAATCATCAAAGCCTGCGCNGGAAAATGGATTTANTACGGCTTCAACGCCGAATACCTCTATTTCCCATACTGCGAAACCCGCACCATCACCGATGCAATAACTTTCATGGAAGAAGAGCGCCGTACGGCCGTTTTCAGCTACGCAATCGACCTTTACGCAGCGAACCTGTCCGATCACGGTAACGGCGTAGACATCACCACCGCCCACCTTGATCGCAACGGATACTACGGCCAAGACCGCTTCGTAGGCGGTGAAGTTGTCATTCGCCAACCCGAGATTTTCGGCGGTTTACGGTGGAGGTACGAAGAACACATCCCCTGGGAAAAACGCCGTATCGATCGTATCAGCCTGTTCAAAGCCACGCCTGACCTTGAAATCGGCCCNGATTTGCGCCTGAATGACGCGGAGATGAACACCATCGCCTGCGAATGGCACAACAACATGACCATCGCCATCATGTCCTTTCGCGTAGCCAAAGCGTTGATGCACAATCCCGGTTCCGCCGATAATATCAACGGTTTNCACTGGGGCGGCAGCCGGAAATTCGAATGGAACTCCACCCAACTCATGGAACTTGGGTTTATGGAACCGGGGCAGTGGTTTTGAATAACCTTCGCCTAAATCTTTCAGCGGGCGGGGCCTCGGTTCTAGTTGCGATCCTGCTGGTCGCCCTGAAACTCTGGGCGCTTGGCCAAACCGGGTCGCTATCCATCGCCGCCAGCCTAACCGATTCCGCGCTCGATTTGATCGTATCACTTACCGGCCTGCTCGCCATCGTTTACGCTGCCCGCCCGGCAGACGACGACCACGCCTTCGGCCATTCCTCCGCAGAAGATCTCGCAGCACTTGCGCAAGGTATCCTTGTCACCGTTTCCGCAATCGTTATCGGCCGGTCCGCGATCGAACGGTTGTTGTCCGACACTCCCCCAGCCCTTGAAGCCGAGGGCGCAGGTATGGCCGCCATGGTTATCTCCATCGCCTTAACCCTTGCCTTAGTCCTGTGGCAACGNCGCGTCGTATCCCGCACCGGAAACCGAGTCGTAGCAGCCGACAGCCTGCATTATGTCGCCGATCTTCTGCCCAACTTCGGCGCCATAGTTGCGCTCATCGCCTCCTCGGCATTCGGGTTGGTCGCAGTCGATTCCGTCATAGCTTTGGCCGCCGCAATATTTTTGCTGTTCGGCGCATGGCGCATCACCAAAGCCGCATTTGACGCTTTGATGGATCGCCGCGCCGACCCTGAGATTATCGCCAAAGTCGAGGCCCTCGTCGCCAACTGGCCAGGCGTACTTGGTCACCACGACCTGAAGACACGCACTTCGGGCAACCGCATATTCGTGCAAGTCCACATCGAACTCGACGGCTCACAAACGCTGGAGCAAGCCCACGGCATCGGCGCCGGCCTAAAACATGAAATTCTACGCGTCATGCCAACCGCAGACGTGATTATTCACAAAGACCCCGCCGGCGATCCGCTGTCACCCAACCGGACGACCTAATCCCATGGGCCGCTAATTAATAGGTTCGGCAACACGGCGAAACAGCCCAAGCGCAATTANACCCAGGACCAACATAAACGAGCCGAAAATGAACNCGATCCNNNTATNNCGACAANCCGGTCAGCCAGCGCCCCCGCGGCCATCGGCGCGACCATCATCAAGCCATAATAGATGGAATAGAAAACGCCCAACCCGAAGGCGCGTGCCTCTGGCTGTAGGATCACTGATGGCAAAGTCATAATGGGCCCAGCGCCCAGCCCGAAAACCAGCCCCACGGCGACAAAAATCAACGGCACAACGTTGATTGGCACATACAGAATTAGAGGCATCAATACGGCGTAACTTAACATACTTACCATTATAACCGTATTTCGGCGCCCGGTGCGATCCGCTAGAAAGCCGCCGACAGGCACGGAGATCGCGGTCATAATAATGAAAATGCTGGTCACTGAACTGGCCGATGCCAACTCCCATCCACGTTCATTCATAAACGTGGGACCAAAACTGAAAACCATCGCAAAGGCCGTGTTGTACAAAGCCCAAACGCACGCAGCTAAAAACAGCGCGAGCGCCGGAAGTTTGTTGATCTTGATCTTAGTCGCGGGTTTGGCGGCGTTTTCCGGCACCCTGTAAACTACGACAAACAGAAACAAGCCCAGCGCGATCGTTGACAAAACGACGGCTAAAGCCATGCCGATGCCGCCCACCGTTGCGAGGCTTGGTAAAACCACAAGCGCAAGCGCAATTCCGACTGGCCACGAATTTATAAATATGGCCAACGCCGTCGATATTTCCCGATCGGCAAACCAGTCCACCACCATTTTCGACATAACTACATTAAGGACAACACCGCCCGTGCCCGCCAGTAAACGGCCAGCAACCAGCGTTTCCAAGTTTGCGCCCCAGCCAATCATGCCACTGCCAATCAGCATCAAAACCATACTTAAACTTACGACGCGCTTATCGCCGAATCTCGCCGCGACAGCCCCACCCGGGATCGCCACTATAATGCCAGGCGCCAGATAAATTCCGATCAGCAGGCCAATGTCCGCCAGATTCAGCCCATGCACTTCCATGATAAGCGGTGAAAGTGCGGCAACCGCCTGAAATTGAAACGCCATCGTCAGCCGCGCAAAAAACAGCGTAGCCAGAATTACCCAGCGATTTGGCATGGTGATCCCCTTTTTCACCCAAACAAACCGCAAATCCTCCCAAAAAGCAAATAAATTGCCGTAATCGACGTTACACTACGACCACCCACCACCACCCGAATCAATCGAGCCCACGCCCCTTCAACAAAGCCTCAACCTTTGGCAAGGAACCACGGAACGCGGTATACAACTCCGCCGCATCTCTGGAGCCACCGGCGGTATAAATATACTCGGCCAAACGCGCCGCCGTGTCAGGATCAAACGCATCTCCGGTTTCCTTAAACGCCGCGAACGCGTCTTCGTCCATCACTTCGGACCACATGTAAGAATAATAGCCGCTGGAATACCCGTCCCCTGAAAACACATGCTGAAAATGCGGCGTTGCGTGCCGCATCGTGATCGCCGCCGGCATACCCAAACGCGTCAAGGTTTCCGCTTGCGCTTCCATCGGATCGCCCTTCGCACCGGTGTGAAAATCCAGATCCACGATGGCCGAGGCAGTATATTCCACTGTCGAAAACCCCTGATCAAAATTCTCCGCCGCTTTCAACCTATCCAACAAATCCTGAGGCATCGGCTTTCCGGTATCCACGTGCAGCGCGTGTTTGGTCAGCACTTCGGGTTCGCTTAACCAATGCTCGTACAACTGGCTTGGCAACTCCACGAAATCTCGTGAAACCGACGTGCCGGATATAAACGCATAAGTCACATCCGACATTAATGAATGCAGCGCGTGGCCAAATTCGTGAAACAATGTCCGCGCATCATCAAACGTCAGCAACGCTGCCTCACCCGCAGGCGCTTTGGCGAAGTTGCACACATTCACCGTAATCGGTCGCACTTCGCCGCCCAGTTTCGACTGCGCCCTGAACCGCGAACACCACGCCCCTGACCGCTTGCTGGAGCGCGCAAAATAATCGCCGACGAACACTCCAATATGTCGGTCTCCCTTACGCACCTCCCAAACCCGTGCATCGTTATGATACAAAGGCACATCAAGTGGCTTGAACGACAAGCCAAACAGCCGCCCCGCCACATCAAAAGATGCCTCGATCATCGAATCCAGTTGCAAATAAGGCTTCACCTCCGCCTCATCCAGATCGTATTCAGCCTTTTGCAAAATCCCGGCATAACGCCGCCAATCCCACGGCGCCAGATCGCCATTCACACCATCCGCCCGCATTAATTCAGTCAACTTGGCCGCGTCACGCTCGGCCGCCGTTTTCGCAGGTTCCCACACAGCCATTAACAATTCCCTAACAGCCTCGGGTGTTTTCGCCATTTCATTGTCCAGTTTGAACGAAGCAAAATCCTTGAAGCCCAGCAAAGCCGCCCGTTCAGCGCGCAATTCCAACGTCTCGGCCACCGCTGCGATGTTGTCCGTCTCCCCGCCATTTTCACCGCGCGCAACCCACGCCTTAAACGCGATTTCCCGCAAATCCCGACGGGTGGAAAACTGCAAAAACGGCACAATCAAGGACCGCGACAGGGTAATAACATACCCCTCACCACCCCTATCCTTTGCCGCCTGCGCCGCAGCTGAAACCAGCGATTCCGGCAACCCTGCCAGATCGCCCTCGCCCAGCGCCAAATCCCACGATTTCTCATCCGCCAGCACATTTTGCGAAAACGTCGTCCCTAAAGACGCCAATCGCTGCATGATCAACTTCAATCGCGCCCGTGCGCTCGGTTCTAACGCTGCGCCAGCCCGCACAAACATCCGGTTATACAGCTCCAAAACCCGCGATTGCTCGGCACTCAAACCCGCGCTACCAACCGCCGAAACCCGCGCGAACAATGCTTCGTTCATCAAAGTTTCCGCAGAAAACGCCGCGAATTTCGGTGCTAAATCCCGCTGCAATGCCTCCAAAGCATCGTTGCTATCTGCCCCCGCGAGGTTGAAAAACACACCCGCCACGCGTTCCAGCAGCCCCTCAGCCTGCTCCATCGCCTCAATAGTGTTGGCGAAATTCGGAGCATCCGCGGCCCCCGCAATCGCATCAACCGCAGCGCGCGCTTGCGCAAAAGCCTCCACAAACGCTGGCGCGAAATGTTCGTCCTTAATCAGGTCAAACGGCGGGATTTCAAAAGGTGTATTCCATTGCTGTAGAAGCGGATTGTCGGTCATGTTCGATCCATAAGTTAAATAATTTCCCAATCAATACGGGAACTCGTGTTTACCCAATAGGCTCGCACAAACGCCGCTTGTGGTGCAAGATATGTAATGTCGTTTTCGCAACGCCCCAAGTCGGCTGCATATAGACGGATGCTGCACGACAAGGCTAACTACACTCAAATACTAATTCCGGAGATTGCGTTATGAAAACTCACGTAAAAGCTTGTGTCGTTGGCGGCGGTGTCGTCGGCGCATCCATTGCCTACCATTTAGCCAAAGCCGGATGGGATGACGTGGTTCTGCTTGAACGCGACGAGCTAACCTCAGGTTCCACATGGCACGCCGCTGGCCTACTGCCCCTGTTCAACATGGGGTACGCGACTACGCACATCCATGATTATTCTGTGAAGTTCTACAAAGAATTAGAGGCCGAAACAGGCCTGAACGCGGGCTTCTCCGTCGTCGGCAACCTACGCATGGCCCAAACGGAAGAGCGTATGGACGAGTACAAACTCTACGCCACCACCGCCGATTCCGTCGGAATAGAATACGAATTTCTGACGCCCGATCAGGTGAAATCCCGCTGGCCCCTCATCAACACCGAAGACCTGAAAGGCGCGCTTTATCACCCGACAGACGGCTACATAAACCCCGCCGACGTCACCATGGCCATGGCCAAAGGCGCCCGCCAGCGCGGCGTAAAAATCATCCGCAAACGCCAAGTCGATTCATACGAGTGGACCGGCACCGAATGGATCGTCCGCGGCGTTGTCATGATCGAAAAAGGCGGCAACCTAATTGCTTCCGAAGAAACTTTTGAAATCCACGCCGAACACGTCGTCACCGCCACAGGCAACCACGCCCAGCGCACCGCCAAACAGCTCGGCATCAAGTTCCCCGCCATCCCTGTCGAGCACCAATTCATCGTCACAGATGTTGACCCTGCCCTGCAAGCCTTCCGCGAAGCCGGCAACCCTGAACACCCCGTAATCCGCGACGCCGACGCCCAATCCTATGTCCGCGAAGAACGCGGCGGCTGGATTCTCGGCGTCTACGAAAAACACGCCCCCGCCCGTTTTGAGCACGGCGTCCCAGACAGCTTCCGCGCAGACCTGTTCCCCCTCGCCCTCGACCGGATCGAGGATCAATACATGGCCATGATCCACCGCATGCCATCATGCGAAGAATCCGGCCTGAAAGACGACTTCAACGGCCCGATCTGCTACACCCCCGACGGCAACCCCCTCGTCGGCCCCGCACCCGGCCTCGACAACATGTGGCTCGCCGAAGGGTTTTCATTCGGCATCACCGCCGCTGGCGGTGTCGGCTACTACCTAGCTCAAATGATGGTCGACGGCGAAGCCGAAATCGACATGGCCTCGCTCGACCCCAAACGCTACGGCGACTGGATGACAACCGAATACGCCGCCCGCAAAAACGAGGAATGCTACGACCACGTCTACGTCCTCCACCACCCCGATGAAGAACGCCAAGCCTGCCGCCCGCTCCGCACCGCCCCCTGCTATGAACGCATGAAAGCGCGCGGCGCACAATTCGGCGTCGTCAACGGCATGGAGCGCCCGAACTACTTCGGCCCCCTCGACGCTCCTAGCAATTTCGACTTCGAATCCCGCTCCTTCCGCCGCGGCGGCTGGTGGAAACATGCGGTAGACGAGGCTAAAGCCATCCGCGAAAACGTCGGTCTGATCGACGCCACCGCCTTCACCAAACACCGCGTAAAAGGCCCAGGCGCCACCCAATTCCTCGACTGGTTCACCACCAACAAACTGCCAAAAATCGGCCGTATCAACCTGACCTACGCGCTAACCGCCACCGGAACGACCCGTACCGAATACACAATCGTGCGCGAAGCGGAATCCGAGTACTACCTAGTCTCCTCCGGCGCCCTAACCGACTACGACGGCGATTACTTGCGCAAAGCTGCCGCCTCCAAGGCCGACGAATTCGGCTACATCGAAATCCAGAACGTCACCACCCAATACGGCGTTTTCGCCCTCGCTGGCCCGAAATCCCGCGACGTGATGAAGAAACTGATCTCCGATCCGGACCCAGAAACCGCGCTAACCAACAAACACTTCCCATGGCTCTCCTCCAAACATATCGAGCTTAAAATGTGCCCCGTCCACGCCATCCGCGTCGCCTACACAGGCGAACTCGGCTGGGAACTCCACCACCCCATCGAGATGCAAAACTACCTCTTCGACCAGATCATGGCCGCAGGCGAAGAATTCGACATCAAACTCGTCGGCGCCCGCGCCCAAAACTGGCTGCGTCAGGAAAAATCCTACCGCGCGTTCGGCACCGAACTAGGCCGCGACGCCACCCCGATCGAGGCCGACCTCCCCCGCTTCATCGACCTCTCCAAAGACTTCCAAGGCCGCGCCGCGATGGAGGCCACAGGCATTCGCGCCAAATGCGTCACCCTGCTAATCGACGGCCCAAAGGACGCCGACCCATGGGGCCGCGAAGCGCTGTTCCTCGACGGCACCAAAATCGGCCGCTTGACGTCGGGAGGCTATTCCGTCCACTTTGAAAAATCCATCGGCATGGGCTACGTCCCCCCCGAACTCGCCATTGTGGGCCAAAAACTAAAGGTCAAAATGTTCGAACAACTCTGGGACGCCGAGATCGTCCAAGACAGCCCGTACGACCCGAAAAACGAAACAATCCGCATGAACGGATAGCGAAGGGACGACATGATCAAGGGCAGTTGCCACTGCGGCACCATAACATTTGAAATACTGGAAAAACCGGCATTCGTGATCGCCTGCAACTGCTCCATCTGTCGGCGCCTAAACACCCCTGGGCCTA
>JAESQH010000103.1 GCA_016765235.1 Paracoccaceae bacterium | reverse complement strand
AAGAGGCTGGAGAACGGACAGCAGATGTTTGCCGCCGCCATGGCATCTCGCAGGCCACATTTTACAAATACAAATCGAAGTATGGCGGCTTGGAGGTTTCGGATGCTCGTAAACTGCGGGCTTTGGAAGACGAGAACAATAAGCTGAAGAAGCTGACGTCAGACAGTGTCATTTTATTATCCGTTCTTTATTTTGGAGCCAAGAGGTGCGGAAAGAGGCCAGTCATTCCTTGGGCCAGCATTCCCATTACGATGGCAGCCAGCAACAGCCCCATCACGCGTGTCATTATGTTAATCCCCGCCGGACCCACTCGTGTTTACCGTATGTAGCACCGCGCAGAAAGCCGGGATTGCGTACATATGCCCGCGTCCGAACGGAACGCTTGAAGGGCTCATGGTTTGGCAAGCGCTGGTGCGACATTCACGCCAAAGTCGTAGACAAGCTGACCGCCGAAATAGGCCACCGTCAGGATCAGAAAGACAAACGCCACCTCGACGGCCAGAACCAGATAGGCCCGATTTGCCGAAAGGTCGATCTTGCGCCACCAAGCATACGCGCGCAACGCGCCCCATGCTGCAAGGGCGAAGGCGGTGAACATACCCAAATCCTGATGGGTTTCCAGAATTGCAGGGTCGATGTTGCGTGAGATAGCGATATCAATCGCCGCATCGCCCAAAAAGAACGCAACCAGCGCGAATAGACCCGCTGCGGTGGCAATACCGGCGGAAAGATTGGCATAAGCGCCACGCCCGCCCAGACGCACGCCGCGCGAATACGCGATGATGTCCAGAACGGCCAAAGACAGTGTCAGAACGATCGGGAAATGGACTGCGACCGGGTGAAGTTGTTCGAGTGGTAACATTTGGAAAGTCTCCTCTGGAGGTTGTGGCGGCTACTCTCGCGGGTATGCCCGATGCGTTGGGCGGGCTGCACATGGCCATCCGTGTGGCAGAGCTCGCACGCGCTGGAATGACCCCCGACTGGATGCCGAACGCCGTGCCGCGCTGTGTGCCGCTCAACACCAGGCGCAACCAGCACGGTGAGCGGGCTGTAACCGAGGTCGTGGGCCTCGAGCGGGTGCAATATCGCGGGCGCTGGCGAACGGTTGAAGTCCTGGCTTGTCCAGTGACCTGGTCGCCGCATCCGCAGCAGATCACGAGTGCGCGGCAGGCTTACAAGGATTGGTAGCAGGCGTTGGGCTGGGTGCGCGAGGGGCTGCTTGATGGTGGAATGCTGCGGGAATTGGAGGTGACGGAGGCGATGCCAAAGGGGCGCCCATGGCGGTAAATTGAAGCAACATCAATTGCCATGTCAAAAAATGAACGTCCGGCGGCAGCCTTCTACAATCGATCTGCTTTGACTGCTTGGGCGCAACTCTTTCAAGTTGGAGACCCACCGAAGCAGACATCGATTATTTTTCCAACAGGCGTCTAAAACAACCGTTGACAGTTCGTCGATCAAACTGCCGGAAATGGTCCTTAGCTGCCTTATATGAGGCGGTTCGATGTTGCGGCGTAGCCTCCGTTAGCCGCCATTCGCATTCACTACGTGAATGTTGAAACCGAGGGCAGCGATGTAGATGGCCGAAAGCGACAAAGATTGGAGTAAGCTTAAAATAATATAGACAGATCCACGTTATTTTCGTTACACACTTTCCAAAATGTTTAAAGTAATACCGAAACCCTTTGCCCAACCTGGTACACGTTTGGCAACGCATAAAGTTCGCAGAGGTCATGATCTGAACGATACAGGCGGGTACGATCAGTGTATCGAAGCTCATGGCTCGCTTGGGATGGTGTTCACGAAAAACCAACGCTAGGTAAGTATCGCTTGGAATTTCTGAAACAGCACATAATCCCGTGCACAAGCAGCGTGTCGGCAAGCTTTCAGCAATCGGACGAAAAATTACAAGTCAGACGGCGGAATTTCCGTCTCTGACACCCTCGAGTACCGCCTCGAAAATATCCATGTGCGTGTTTACATTCGTGTCTTCGATATAAATATCACCGGGCCAAGATTGCGACGCGCGCGGCATTTCCGCCGCCTCTAATGCCTTCGAAACATTGCAGATCGCGATGGTTCTGGATTTTGCGGTTTCATAAATTTCTTGTTTTCCCAACTGCAAATCCGTGATTGAATTTCGATCAAGACGAACCGCACCGATACCTAAGTAGAGCGGCCGTTTCAACTGAACGGCCGCATTCACATACTTGTTCACAGGCGCATTATCCATCTCCAATCGTGTCAGGTAAAATGGGCAACATTGGATTTTCGCTTCTAACAACCGCTCAAACGACATTTGAGTTTCAGCACTTGGAAGTCGCTTTCGGCGCCCTCGTGTTCTGGCGCCAGCAGGCAAATCACCACGGTAATTGGCCACAAACACGCGATCACCCCAAGCGTTGTTCACTATCACTTTTTCTACAGAGTCTGCCGCAAATTCGAGAAACTTTTCTGGACCGATAAACATCGGTGAACCGCTGGCATCCGACAACTCAAGCCAAACGTTCGGGATAGTCCCGTGAAGGTCTGCACACCACGGCACCAAAACACGCTCGACGATTAAATCTAACAATTGGTGCACAAACTCCGGCTCTTCGATCAAAGCAATAATTAGATGTTCTTGCCCATAAATTTCTGCCGCAAGCGAATAAGGCGCAGGAAGATGCGCTACAGGTTCAATACCCGCAAGCTGCGCCATATGTTGCAAATTTTCCCGCACGACCCGAGCAATAGTATGATCAGGTTCGTAAACTGGCATGTCTTGCCAGTTTCTTTTGTTCAACAATGGGTTCCCCGGATCAGAACCCGGAGCCTGGTCCTCAGTATAAATCATAGTTTGCCCTAAAGCCTCGGCCCCGAAGCCATATACCGGCCAGCAAAGTGTTAGGCGTTCAATACCCAACATGCGTTGTATCAGACAATTCAGCCGCACATAATTTTGTGGATTGGACTTGTAATAATCCGTTGCGTTCATTCCGTTTAGGCGATTCACAATCGCTAAAACCATCATATGGCAAGCTGTCGTAACCTTAACATCCGCACTTGGATTTCCGGCGTAGTCGTCATCAAAATCACCAGAAATTGCGGCATCTATAATCGCTTTGAGTTCTGCGTTTGCTGTTGTAACACCATTGAGAAAACGCTTTAGTATGTCGCGCCCTTCGGCGCCAATTACATTGGCCCATTGAGTGGTTTCCTTCTGTGACATTCACAAATTCTCCCAGTGGTTACGTTTCATTCAATAGAATGCGTTCGAGTCTGGCGCTTAGTGCCGGTGTGCTACACAAAACCTCTCCACCATTCGGAACAAATTCATCCATTGGCGGGGTAACAACTTTTGCGCCGGCCTCCTCGGCAATTAACAAAGCTGCGAGCGCGTCCCAGGAATTTAGGTGCTTTTCATAGTAAAAATCGGCGACACCTTCCGCAACACGAACGATCCCGATGGCCGCTGCCCCGATTTTTCGATGTTCAATTCCATCGTTATAAAGTGCCTGCAGTTGTCGAAGGTACAGGTCAAACGGCGCACGCCGTGAAGCGCCCACTATACCCATCGCCATCGTCGGATCCGATGTACGCGAGACTGAGATATCGCTTCCGTCCCGTTTTGCGCCAAAACCTCGCATCGCGGAGTATATTCTGTCGGTTGGGGTATCATGGATAACGCCAACTTGGGCCTCGCCATCTTCTACATAAGCGATAGACACACCCCAATGGCGTAATCCGCGCAGGTAGTTCGAGGTGCCATCGATCGGATCGACGACCCAGTATCCACCCGAAGCAACTTCTCCGCCAGATTCCTCGCCGATGAATCCGTCTTCAGGAAACATATCTGCAAGTTCTGTTCGGATGGTGTGCTCAGCGTCCTTGTCAGCTTTTGTGACAAAATCTTGCAGGCCTTTTACTTCCGTTCCAAGCCCCTCTACGCCTTGTTCGTTCCAATAACGCAATGCCTGAAGGCCTACCTTTTGCGCCAACGTGCACGCGAAATCATGCCGCGCTGTAAGGGCGCCATTACTGTGGGACTTTACGCTCATTGGGTAATCTTTCGGGCAAGTGGCAGATGCATTTCTTATTCGTCCTTTCCATCGATTGAATTTACAGATTTGATTTTGTTAAATCATGGCATGGTTTTAAATCTTCAAACTCAACCCAGAAAGGCAAGTGGTCTGATGCGGTTGAGTTCTCATCAATCCAGGCCCGCTTTATTCCCCCCCATAAACCGGAATTAACAAAACAGTAGTCGATACGTTCAGACACCGTCTTGGCGACTTCTTCCGCTCCAGGTATTGCGGGGCTTGTTATGCCCGTATCTTCAGCATGCCCGGCGACAACCCATGCATCTTGCAAACCGTCTGCACTCATTAGTCTGCCATGGTGTTCAACCAACGGTCCTGCGAACCGGTCATATTCCGCAGTATCTGCCGGAAAATTGAAATCGCCTGCGATCAGCGCTTTAGTGGGCATTGGTGGCTCGCCGCCCTCTGTCCAGCCGTCGGATTCCACTGGATGTGTTCCACACCACACGCCTCCCGATGCTGGTGCTTNTGCGATTAGGTCGAGAACCATGTCGATCTGAGGTTTTCGGACTTCTTCGCCAAGATGACTAAGGTGGGTTGTATATATTCGGACAGGGCCAGACGGCACATCGATTACCGTTTCCAACAAACCAGTTTGAATGCTGTGATGCGCAACGGCGCCAAACTTTGGCAGCGGGTAAACTCTTTTGGACAAGATCGGCCAGCGCGACAGAACCATAAGACCGAACTGACGGCGACGGTGTGTCAGGCTTCCATCCGCGTTCTTAAAACTTGCATCAAGGTCGAGGTTGGCGGCGTACACCCAATGATAATCCGGTAGCAAGCGGGCAATTTCAGCGGGCTGGTCCGTTAATTCAGAACGTTTCCAGAAGCGTTCAACTTCCTGAAGCGCGATTATGTCTGCGCCTCGCACCGCGTCGGCAGTACGTGTTAGATCGAACTTTTTGTCAGCACCAAAGCCGAACTGTATGTTAAGGGTTACGAATTTCATTCGCCGAACCTTTTGTTGGACTAAAAATAATTGCCTAATTAAAAGCGCGCAGTTTTCACGGTCGTTTGCGGTGGTGTAATGCAGATAAGTTTAACATCACACCGATCCTCGCATGACGAGTGTGACATCAACGATTTCGTTTTTTGGCTCGGATTCCGGATATTTTATCCGGTGCTTCAAAAGATCTACCGTAACTTGAGCAAAGCGATTTGGAGATTGCCTGATTGTTGTCAAATCTGCGAAAGCCCAGCTGGCTTGCGGAATATCATCATAACCAATGACGCTCATCTGTTCTGGAATACGGATAGAATGTTTGTTGCGCAACGTATCTAGTAACCCTAGTGCGAATAGGTCCGAGTGACAGAAAACACCGGGAGAAACATCAAGTTGATTCAGCACTTCTGGTGCCGCAGCAACTCCTCCATCGTATTCAACGGCGCTGATTGTAATGGTGTTACTTGTGACACCTAATTCATCCGCACGTTTCAGAAATGCGTCAATCCGAACTACGCCGGTAAACCCCGGGGCTTCTTGCCTCACGGCTATTAGGTGCTGGCGGCCGGCTTTGACCAGAGCTTCAGCAGCCATGCGCCCGCCCTTAATATCGTCTCCGTTGATCCTGTCGACGAAGGGTAATTGATCTGTGCGGTGGACAAGTACCAGGGGAACCTGCATACGGGCGCACTCTTCGCAAATAGCATTCGGTGGCGCGTCAGAAGTGATTATTACACCGGACACTTGATAGTTCAAAAGAATCGACAGGAGTTGTTCCACATCCTTATCTTCATCAACGCATAGTAGCATAGGTCGAAATCCCTCGCGTACTAGCTGCTTAGTCAACGCATCTATTTGTCCTGCACGATAAGGTGTGTTCAGGGCTGACACGATCACACCAACAATGTCGGTACGCTGCTTATTCAAGCCTCTGGCGACAAGGTTAACTCGATAGCCTAATTCCGCCGCCGCTTTTTGGATTTTACTTCGTGTTTTCTCGGAAATACTGCTCCCGGGAGTGAATGCACGCGATACGGCGGACCGCGAAACGCCTGCCTTGTGGGCAACGTCAAATGATGTGACCGAACCGGATTTTCTAGATTCAACGCTCATTATTCATCTTTCTGCCATGGTTTGGAAATGTGCGTGGACCCGTGGATAGGAGGCTAGAATTTTGAAGCGATCCGGATAATCCAGATTAAGCAAGTCCGGTTTGTATTTCAGATACGAGGCCAACTCGCTCCATTGATAGCGCTTGCTGAAAATCATTGAACGTACGCCATGTTCCTGACACTCGGAAATTTCAGCAAGATTATCCCTTTCAACATCAAATTCAACAATCTGGGCACCATAGGCCATTCCCGCTTCTTTGACCGAAGAATACATCCAGCGCGGAGCCATCAATATCACATCCGGCGCCAGGTTGCGGAGTTGGCGCATCATTTCGATGTCATACCCCCAGAAGAAGCATTTATCGAGCATGTTATGCGCATTGACCACTTTCAGCAGTTTTGCCGGATCAGCGTGCTTAATTTCGATATAAACGCCGGCATATCCCTTCACCAATTCAAGCAGCTGGTCCAAAGTAGGAACGCGGTATCCAGCTGCACCCTCACGAAACCAAGCGCCCGCATCCAGTGATTTTATTTCCGGTAATGTTTTATCTATCACCAGAGCATTGCCATTTGTGGTGCGCGACAATTCTGCATCATGGATGACAACCAACTCATCGTCTGCTGTCGTCCGTACGTCCAGCTCGACGTATTGGAATTTTTGATCGATACAAATACGCGCGGCCTCTAACGTGTTCTCGGGTGCCAAATTGTTGGCGCCACGATGACAGACGATTTCAATTGGATGACCGGAGTTCGGCTTGTATGGTTTTAAAAGTTCAGGGCGATTGGAACAAATGCCCATTATAGGAATTTTCCAGAGCGCCCCTAGCACCGCGGAGCGATCCTCGTGCCATATGACGGTCTGGAGTTTATGTTCTTGAATTCGCTGCATCAGCGCATCAGTCAATAGTTCATGCGGCGCGTCGGACGCATCGCGCCAGCAAAGATGTATGATTTCCACCGAAAGACCATCCAGATAGGCGAAGGGTTCGACGCCAATTGGGACGAGAACGCCCAACGGATATTCGCACCCAGCTTCGCGCAGTTCCCTAACCCATTCGACATTGAAAGATGCAAGGCAAGCAAACTTAAAATCGACCGCTTGCAGTAATTTCCAGGCAAGCGGTCCAGCCCCTTCGGACTTGATCTCTATATAGAGTCCGCAGCCTGTTCTTTTGGCAAGCTGGATCACTTCTTCCAATCGAGGAATATGTTGATCTTCTGGCAATCGTAGAGCCGATATCTCGGCCCAAGTTGCTTCGGAAACCCTTAAGCCGCGTTTCGCAACTCGGGTTAAATTGTCGTCGTGCGCAACGACGCAGACTCCGTCCGAAGACAAGCGAACATCCAGTTCCCACATTTCGGAGGATAAATCGGCAGCAATCTGAAAGGATTTTAGTGTATTTTCTGGCGCGTAATCGGACGCGCCACGATGGGCAATCGCGAGTGGGTGGCCTGTAATCAAAGTTTCAGGCCATCCAAAGCGATTTAACCACTCGATGGTTAGTGTCAAATTCTTAATCCATTTTTGTCAAAGACCAACATATGGTCAGTATTTACGCCCCAAGTGACAGCATCCCCAATTTTCACGGGTGAATGGCTGCCTTGAATTGACCGCAGAATATTTCCGTCTGGCAAAGTCACATTGTAAAGCGTCTCGCGCCCTTGTGCCTCGATGAACGAAACCTTACCCGAGATCATAGTACCGACGTCCGGCTGGAAATACTCCGGCCGAATACCAACACGAACACTCCGACCGGCCTGGGAGGATGCAATTGTTGCGCTTACCGGAAATTTCGTGCCTGCGTTGGGTTCGACAAAATTACCGTCCTGTATCTGCCCGTTCAAAAAAGCAATCGGCGGGCTGCCAAGGAAACCGGCAACATAATCCGAAACCGGATTATTATACATCTCTTTTGGTTCAGCTATCTGCACGATGCGCCCCGCGTCCATAATGGCTATCCGGTCACACATGCTCATCGCTTCGACCTGATCGTGGGTCACAAGAACGGCTGTAATGCCGGTTTCTTGCTGAATGCGCCGAATTTCAGAGCGCATCTCAAGACGCAGCGTTGCATCAAGGTTGGCCAGAGGCTCGTCAAGCAGCAGCACATCAGGACGCCGAATAAGTGCCCTTGCAAGAGCGACACGTTGTTGTTGCCCGCCCGACAATTCACCGGGGCGGCGCTTAAGCAGTTCCTCGATGTGGACCATCTCTGCTATCTCGTCCACTTTGCGTTTGATTTCCGATGCCGTTTCTTTACGAAGTTTCAGCGGGAACCCAATGTTTTGCTCAACGGTCATATGCGGATACAACGCGAAAGACTGGAAAACCACTCCGACATTGCGCTCCTGCGAAGTTACATTGGTTACATCCTTGTCGCCAAACAATATACGGCCGCCGTTGATTTTATGTATCCCGCAGATCGAAAATAATGTCGTGGATTTACCGCAACCCGATCCGCCAAGTAGCGCTATCATTTCGCCGTCATGGATCTCAAGATCCATTTTATCGATCACAGTTAGAGACCCAAATGACTTGGTAAAGTTATCCAGTAATATACGCATTAGCCCTTATTACCCCCGCTATAGATGTTCATTAGTTTGTTTTGGAAGAAGACGAACAAGATGATCACAGGGACCACGTAAAAGACGCCTACAGATTTGAATAGTGCCATATCGAAGTTATTGTCGTCGGCAATTAGTGCCGCCAAATATACCGACAGAACTTGCACTTTGTTGTCAGGTGCCAAGACCAGCGGTAAAATGAATTCCGACCATCCCGCAAGGAACGAGAATATGCCAAGCGCCATGATCGCCGGTTTCACTTGTGGCAGTACGAGTTTGGTCCAAACCTGGAAACGCGTTGCACCATCTTGAATGCCAGCCATTTCGATTTCCCACGGCACGGTGTCGTAGAACCCTTTCATGATCCAGATTCCGAATGGCAACTCCAACGATGCTTTCACAAGGATAACCCCGCCTAACGTGTTATAAAGTCCGACCATTTGCAAGATCAGGAATATCGCGATCAACAAGGTTACTGTCGGGAACGCGTGCAACACCATGATGCTGCCGAGGAAAAACGATCGTGCTGGCATGTTGAGGCGAGATAGGGAGTACCCCGCTGCTGAGGATACAACCAGCACGATCACTGTGGTAACCGATGCGAACACCAAAGTGTTCCACGTTGCTACCCAGATGGATGGACGACCCGGAATTGTCTCCCACAAGAAGCGCCAGTGCTCACCTGTGAACTCGTTCGGGATCATCGATCCAGGTGGTGAATTGGTGACGGTATCCAGAAACAGATACACGTACATCAAGATGATTGGCGCTGTCATAATCCCCAGAAACAGGATCATCGGCCATTTGCGGTAATTTCCACTCATCGCAATATTCTCCTGTTACTCGATTTTCGGTGGGGCTGTCAGCGTTTTGAAGTCGAACAGCTTGAGGTAAAGAATGGATAGGAATACTCCTACGACCACCAGAACCAACGCCAATGCTGCGCCATATCCGTATTCCAGCGAGCCGGCATAGTTGTTGAGGGCCTTGAAATATGTGGATAGCGCCCAGACTTCCGTCGATCCGCCGGGCCCACCCTCTGTGGCCAGCAGGATATATTCAAACGAGGTCATCAGCGACAGGGTTTGATAACTAGTGATAAACAGGATCGGAAACCGCAGTTGTGGCAGGATAATATGCCGGATCTGTTGTGCCCGTGTCGCACCATCCACTTCGCTTGCGTAAAACAGCGTCGAGGGAATGGCCTTGATCGCCGAAGAAAAGATCAGCATGCCCATTGAGGCACCTACCATACCGTTGATCAGAATGATGAACGTCCATGCATTGGCGGGTGTGTCGAGAAGCCAGTTTTTTGGTTCAACCCCGAACGGCCCCAAAATCGCAGATATAAACCCTGTATCCCAAGCAAGCCATTTCCACATCAACACGTACAGTACCGGAGGAGTTATTCGGGGTAACAGCCAGATAGAACGGAAAATCCCGGCCGGAATACTTTCCATGTAGTGGGTTGAAATGGCCAGTACCAAGGCAAAGCCAACGTTAAACAGGATCAGTGTGGTAAACACATAAAACAAAGTATTAATCAATGTTTTCTTGGTGTCCGCCAACTCATACATACGTTTGAAGTTATCGGTCGTAAACACCCACCCAGTATAGGTTACGTCGATCACAGCCGCCTGTTGCTCGCTATTGAGGGATACGCCAAATGTGCTAATTGCGGTCAGAATTTCTTCCGGACTGTCAAATCGGATTTTCAGAACCGAACGTTCAAAAAGTTTGGCAATTGCCTTGATTGCCTTTGTGCTTGACGGACGATTGTCTAGAGCCTTGATGGCTCGCTCCATATCGCGCCGACTTTCAAAGCTTTCACCCAAGAATTTTGCGCTCAGTTCTTTCAAGGTTGCTGCGTTGCCACCCGCCTGCGCAGCCGCTTCGAGACCAGTTTCGTCGATTGTATAAACGACGCGGTTAATCCGATCTGAAATTTCGTCAAAGCCGTATTGGTCGGTAAGGGCCCGCATCGAAGACTGACTCGCCACATATGAACCGCCGGTAATACCCGTCGCGGTACTCATATTAGTGAAGCCAAATACCCCTGTCATAATCACAGGCATGAGGAAAAACAGTAATACAAATATCCCTGCCGGGGCGAGCAGAATAAGGCCAAGGTGTTTGGAATTTCCTAATTTCTGTAATCTCGAAAGTTGTGGAGCCTGTGTACTTGCAAATTTTGCCACGCTGCGTTCTTCACTGGCTGTATCTATACTTGAATTTGACATTCGAACCCCCCGTTGTCGTGCCTTAAGTGTCTGCGGCGCGACTAAGTGCGCCGCAAACAGTGTTGAATTAACGCATGATGATATTGTCGCCAAGCGTTACTTTTAGTTCTGTTTCGACGTCAGCAATGGCTTCAGCCACTGATTTCGATCCAGTCCAAGAAGCTTCCAGACCACCAAACATGATTTCCCAGTATTGTCCGAAATTCACATTGTTTGGCATCGCGCTGGCATATGGCAACAAGCGCTCAGTTGCATCGCGGGTCCAACGGTCACCGGCATAGAAATCAACAGTCGATTCTGATTGGCTGATTCCCAGATGTGCCGACTTGATGGCATGCACCGCGTTGATCTGCGGGCCAGAGGCGATCTTGATCAATTCTGCAGCAATCTGGGTTGCATCATCATCGTTTTGATCGGTCAGCAGATAAACCAGAGGGTGCGTGATGGTATTGGCTCTACCGTTTTCGCCGCCACCAGGGATCAGACTAAACTGAATGGTGCCGAAGAAATCGTCATTTCCTTCTTTGGTGGTATAACGCTTATAGTGCCAAGTTCCACCATGCCAGAAAGCGGCTTTGCCGTTGGCAACTTCGCTGTACCATTGACCCCAGTCCATCCCGAGGTGGTTCTTCTTGGTGACACCCAGCTCAACCGCATCAACAAAGAACTGGTAAAAGCCCGTCATTGCAGCTTTGTCAAACACCAGTTTGCCGTTGCCATCTTCCATCTCGCCGCCAAAGCTCAGATAAAACTGCCAGTAATCAGGACCGTTTGAAGCGCGTGGATAGAAGCCGTAACCTGGTTCAACCAAACCTGCGTCCTGAATTTTCTTGGCATCTTCCAGAACATTTTCCAATGTGTACGCGCCAGACCGGATGTCTGCTGGCAACGCATCGATCTGCGCGTCGGAATAGCCGATGGCAGTCAGGTATTCACGCCAAACAAAGAACGGGCGCGACTCTGCGTCCTGCGGCAAACCGTGAAGCGTGCCTTCAAATGAGGAGATTTCCAGCAGGTTGGGATAGATGTCATTGATCGGCCAACTGTCAACATCGACGTAGTCTTCGATTGGAACAATAAGGCCTGATTGCGCCCATGAGGCGATGTCTTCATGACCAGACACAACGATATGTGGGGCTGTTCCAGCTTCAGCACCCAAAGTCACAGCTTGCTTGAAAGCTGACCAATCTTCAAAGGGTTTACCTACAACAGTGATGCTCAGTTCTTCGCCTAAGGCGTCGGCCTGTGCTTCCAGCAGAGTGGCCGCAAGCTTGATCGCATCGATACGATAGATATCGTTGCCAGATGCGCCGCCAGACCAAACGTCGATGGTGTAATCCTGCGCTAGCGTCACGCCCGCGCCCATAGTCAGCATCGTTGTCGTTGCCAACGTCGCCAACAGGTTTTTGTAATTTTTCATTAGTGCCTCCAAGTTGATTTTGAGCGATTAGGCTGCTCATACTCATCAGTTAGGCACTTTTGTCACACGTGTGCAAGAAATTTTTACACACGTGCGCACACCAATTTCACACGTGTGCAACAAACCCTTGAATACTTAGCTTAATCCGCATGCCTGTCTAACAGGCATGGTTTCTTAATCGATTTTTTTTGCGTGGTGTGATGCCAGATCGATTAATGTCTATCTTGAAATTTGCAACAAAAGAATCGGTACAGTTACGAAAATATCGAATTATTGCCTTAAACATTATAACGGGTATATTCCTTGGTTCTGTTGTAAACGTAGCTGATCACGAATTAGTGTGACACTACCATCTGTAGATAGCACTGAACCTTCGCGGTAGGTCCTGCTAGGGGCAATTCCGTTCATTCATCTGCCCCTATTTTACTATTCACAAAAGAGACGCCAACGTCTGCTTTGCTAAATTCTGTCTTTAGGGCTCGCAGCTGCAGCGAAAGGCCGCTTCCCGCCTATGTCGCCAATTGCTTCTTCGTTTCGCGAAAGATCAGAATGCTTCATTTACGGAAGAACTAAGACTGTTGGAACGTCGCTAATGGAAATTAGGCTACCAGATCAATAACAAACCCAACAGTTCACCGATCTCCGATCGAGATACTAATCGCCCTGATACAGTTTCTCCACATTCTTCCGTTGACAACTCTGCCCCTCTTGACTCATACCTTCATCATCGAAGAATAGCGCCCGCAGGAATCCCTCGCGGACGTTTGTCGTTTCCACCCATACCCCCCAAGCCATGGTTCCTCCCGGGGCCCGTTTGTATACGGGGGGCTAGGCGCGGCATTTCGCTAGCGCGTGCGGATTTCGCCGGGGAATCCACTTGGAATCCACTCCGCAGAAAACCAGAGTAATAATCGTTATATAACAGATAGTTAAACAGTGGCTAGGGTGGATTCTACAGGGAATTCACCCTAGCCAAAAAGAATCCCACTACGATTATGTAGAATCCACCCTAACCAGCACGAAAGAGACGCCCAAATGGACCTGGTATTCGCACCCGGCGAGATCGAGACATCGCCGATAGAGCGGCTGCGTCCCTACACCAATAACTCCAAAATGCATGGCTCGGACCAGGTCGCAAAGATCGCCGCCAGCATGGCAAAGTTCGGCTGGACGGTGCCCTGTCTGGTTGCGGATGATGGTGAGCTGATTGCCGGCCACGGCCACGTTCTGGCCGCAACATTGTTGGGGCTGACGGAAGTACCGGTGATCCGGCTTGGCCACCTTGATGAGGCCGAGCGGCGCGCCTACCGCATCGCCGACAACAAGCTGACCGAAATGGGCGAGTGGGACGATGCGCTGCTGCGCGAAGAGATCGCCGGATTGCTGGCCGAGGATTTCGACTTGTCATTACTCGGTATCGCAGACGAGGATCTGGATGCCCTGTTGCGTGATCCCGATGAACTGGAAGGTGCCACCGAGGGCGAGGATGACATCCCCGAAACGCCAGTAACGCCAGTATCTGTCATCGGCGACCTCTGGTTGATGGGGTCACACCGCCTTATCTGCGGTGACAGCCCATCGGCGGATGTGGTTGGAAAGCTTCTGGGAGATGTAAAACCGTTACTGATGGTAACCGATCCGCCCTACGGCGTTAATTACGATCCGGGCTGGCGTAACAAAACCGGTGCTTCGGCCACCAAACGCATCGGAAAAATTCTGAATGATGACCGTGCCGACTGGCGCGAGGCATGGTCCCTGTTTCCCGGCGATGTGGCCTATGTCTGGCACGGGGCTTTGCACGCAACAACGGTCGCCGAAAGCCTCGAGGCGGGGGGCTTCAAGGTCCGCTCGCAAATCATCTGGGCCAAAGATCGGTTGGTGCTGAGCCGCAGGGATTACCACTGGCAGCATGAACCTTGCTGGTATGCGGTCAAAAAGACCGGCAAGGGTCACTGGGCCGGGGATCGCAAGCAGACAACGCTCTGGCAAATCGCCAATAAGGATCAGGATGCCGAGACGGTGCGCGGGACGCAAAAACCGGTGGAATGCATGCGTCGACCGATCCTCAACAATTCCAGCCCGGGTCAGGCGATCTATGAGCCGTTCATGGGATCAGGTACGACGCTGATTGCGACGGAAACCACCGCGCGCGTTTGCTTCGGAATTGAGTTGAATCCTGCCTATGTTGATGTAGCTGTCGAACGTTGGCAACAGTTCACCGGCGAGGCGGCGGTGCTGGATGAAGACGGTCGCAGCTTTGACGAGATAAAATCCACTCGGGTGTCAGCTTGACGCAATGCGGTAAATCCGCCCTCTGTTCTCAATCTTTTCCGAGACCACAGCCAGCCCCAGCTTTT
>JAESQH010000102.1 GCA_016765235.1 Paracoccaceae bacterium | reverse complement strand
TAAACTCTCGATGAGCGAGGCGAAAAACCGTATCGCCAACTATCACGCGCCCTATCATAAATGCCCGCGAAACCTGATCGACCTTCAACGCGGTGCGCACGGTATGACGATACTGATCGATTGCCACTCCATGCCGCAAAAATCGCTCGAATCCAGCCCGTTGGTACGCGGGAAGAAGCCGGACATCATTCTTGGTGACAGGTTCGGGGCATCTTGTGATCGCTGGATTATGGATTCGGCGACGCAGATATTTGCCGCTGCCGGATTCGTTGTCGCGCGAAACGCACCGTTTTCCGGAGGGTATATCACCCAACATTATGGCCGCCCATCGAAGGGTATTCACGCCTTCCAGATTGAGATTAACCGTGCCCTTTTCATGGACGAGGCCCGTGTAGAGCGCGCGGAAACCTTTGATAAATTTTCCGATATCCTGTCTGTTGTAACGCAACATCTGGCTCAAATCGGTACCGCATCTACGGCGTTAGCAGCCGAATAATCGGGCAAAAAAAAGGCCGCTCAAGTGGCGGCCCTAAGTCCAGGGAGGAAATAACTTCCTATTCGGAAGTCAACGATAAAAATCATATCGCATAAAGTGAATATAAGGATGCAATGCAGCAAAGTCAATTGTGCAATGCAACATAAATCGCATTATTGGCGAGTATGTGCTATTTTTGCAACCCACGGCCCTTAAGTATTGCTGCTGTACCATATTTTGCTCGGATCTTATCCGTCGCCCGTTCTACCGCAGCACGTTTCGGAGCGTTTTCATCCAACAAATCCTCAGAAAAATCTGCATCGGCAGCATCCAAAAGCCCACTAATGCCCACTCCGATAAGTCGAAACGGGCCGTTTGGCAGCTCGTTTTCCAACAAGGGCCGTGCGGTTTCAAAGATCACATCGGCCAATTGTGTGGGTTCGCTTAGGGTCACGCGTCGCGTTAATTGCCGGAACTTCGCCGTTTTCAGCTTCAACGTCACAATCTTGCCAGCCATGTCCCGCGCTTTGGCCCGATCGGCCACTTGCTCCGTCAGGCGCCACAATTGCCCGTCCAGAATCTCCGCGCTAGAAGTGTTCTTGCTAAACGTCGTTTCCTTGGAAATACTTTTCACAGGCGCACGGTTTGAAATCCGCCTCCGATCCTCGCCTCGCGCCAGATGATACAGGCGTTCACCCATACCGCCGAACCGTTCTGACAGGTCCTTGCGGTCGCGGCGCGTGATATCGGCAATCGTCCTGATCCCGTTCCGCTCCAACGTCTGCCGCATGGCCGCGCCAACGCCCCAGATAATCCCGACCTTCTGCTTTTGCAGGAAATCAAACGTCTCGGCCTTGCCGATCAATGACATCCCGCGCGGCTTTTCCAGATCGGAGGCAATCTTGGCCAGAAACTTGTTGTGCGATAAACCAACGGAACCGGAAATCCCCAACTCCTCCTCCATCCGTTGCACAAGCCGCGCCATTTGCACCACCGGCGGCGCACCGTAAAGGCGTTCGGTTCCGGTTAAATCCAGAAACGCCTCGTCCAGCGAAAGGGGCTCGATCACGGGTGTCAGGTCTTGCATCATCGCGCGAATGGCACGGCTGACCTCCACATAAACCGACATCCGGCCGGGGACGATCACTGCTTCAGGGCATAGTTTTCTGGCCTGAAACATTGGCATAGCAGACCGCACACCCTTGATCCGCGCGATATAACAACAGGTTGAGACCACGCCGCGTGTACCACCGCCAACGATCACCGCTTTGTCTTTCAAATCAGGGTTATCGCGTTTCTCGACCGAGGCATAAAACGCATCGCAATCCATATGGGCGATCGAGAGGTCAAACAATTCGGGATGGCTGATGATACGCGGCGAGCCACATTCAGGGCATCGCGCCCCGCCCTCAAAGGTGGTCAGGCAATCGCGACAAAGGCTTGGCAGGTTCAATACCATTCGATCCATCGCCCATGAAAGTCCATCCGGCCAAGTTCGCGGACCTCGCCACCGGGCCATAGGTTCAGGGTAATCGCAGCACTCCCCTTTTTCGCATCGGGTTCCGCACGCAACCAAGCCAACGGAGTTTTCGACGTGGCCGTTGCCCCTGCCGCAAATATCATCGCTTCGCCCGTGGCCTGATCCTCATCCGACAAATATTGCCACATGATCGAATGATAAATCACTCGCGTGGCCCCCTCGATAGGTTTCAAACGTCGTTCAAGAAACGTAAACGCATCTTCTTGCAACACGGTGCGCCCTGTTTCACGCGCCATTGCAATCGCTCGTTTGGTGTTTTCAATCCGTTGCGTCTGGTCTGGCCAAATGTAGGAAAGCAACCGCAATCGGTCCGCGGCATCATTCGGATTCAAAGGCTTGATATCGCAGCCCTCGCGGTCCAGAACCTTGATATCAGCCATCGGGGGCAGCGGCCCGCGCCAATCCGGCGCAAGGCGCAAGGTCGCATCGCTCGGTCCCCAAACCTGCCCGCCAATTTCCATCGCGAACATATCCCAGTTCAGATTCAACCCCGTGCTAGCCCCGATTTCGGACATCACCAACGGCAAAGCCGTTTCTTTGGCAATCAGGTGAAATCCGGGTATCAAAGCGTTCGAACGCCGGATTTCGTTGGTTTGTGGGGGCGATTCCATCCATTCAATGATGTGATCAGAATGCACCCGCATGGATTGTTCAACAGCTTGCCAAAGTGTGTCTGCATCAACCCGATTGGGCGGGTAAACCTCCGCCAATCGCTCGTCCANNNCCAGNAAAACCACCGAATNCATCGCNCCNGCNAACCGCANCGCCACCGCGCCAGANCGGAANGTGTCNTAACTCGGCCANCCATGCAAATGNGCGCCAACCGGATGATCATCGCCNAGATTTANCGCNNCNTGCCGTAACAANATCGCCGTAAANGGCGAGTCGAGATTTTCACAAGAATCCGCCTGTGAATTGAAAGCGTCAGCCAGCTCGATCATGCAAACTTGTCCTTCAACTTTTGCAAAGCCGAGCGTGTATCCTCCACTTCAACGGGCGCTTCCTCTTGCGGCTTGGGTTTTGCAACGCCCACAGGCCGCGCGGGAATGACCCTCAAGGCCACCGCATTCATAAAACGCGCGGCGTCCCCGTCTGCCAAATGCGGCGCGCCATCCCCTATTCCGCGCAACACATCGTCTAGCCATTCAGCATCCGCTTTGGCGAAATCTTGTAGCACATAACCAGAAACGCGATCCTTATGACCGGGGTGCCCGATACCCAACCGCACCCGCTGATATTCCGGTCCAATATGTTGATGAAGCGAGCGCAGGCCATTATGCCCCGCGTGTCCACCGCCCGTTTTCACGCGGCATTTACCGGGTGCCAAGTCCAGCTCGTCGTGGAAAACGGTGATGTCTGAGGGTTCCAGCTTAAAGAACCGCATCGCCTCGCTAACGGACTGACCTGACAGGTTCATGAATGTCTCGGGCTTCAGCAGCATGATCTTTTCGCGACCCAACCGCCCTTCTGACAGCTTGCCCTGAAACTTCGCGCGCCAAGGCGCAAAGCCGTGGTCAGACGCGATCTGTTCCAACGCCATAAACCCGATGTTATGCCGATTACCCGCATATTTTGAACCGGGATTCCCGAGGCCAACGAAAAGTTTCATAACAGTTCCTTAAACGAAAAACGCGCCACCCGAGGGCAGCGCGTAATCTTTAGCATAAAGATTTGGGGGTGGGAATTACTCCTCGCCGCCCTCAGCCTCTTCACCGACAACTTCTACGTCATCGACCGCTGTTTCATCTTCATCCTCGACCTCTTCTTCAGCTCCACGCGGTGCGGCGATGCTGGCGATCACGAAGTCACGATCCGTAATCATCGGNCGNGNNCCTTCNGGCAACGTGATGTCGGACATGTGGATGGTGTCACCCATTTCAACTTCGAGCAGATCCACTTCGAGGTGGTCAGGAATGTTGTTCGCCGTAACTTTAAGCTCAACTTCGTTACGAACAATAACCAGTGTACCACCGGCTTTCATACCAAGCGAATCTTCCTCGTTAAGGAAATGCACAGGGATCTGAAGGTTGATACGGGATTTGCCGGACAAACGCAGGAAGTCTACGTGGCGGGGCAGGTCTTTAACGACGTCGCGCTGGACGCCACGACAGATCACACGTTGCTCTTTGCCGTCAATGACGAGCGTCAGAAGGGTGGACATGAAGCCACCNGCTTTGAGCATTTTGAAAAGTTCNTTGAACTTGACNGTGATCGCGACGGGCTCTTCGCCGCCACCATATACTACTCCGGGCACTAGGTTTTCACGGCGTGCTGCGCGGGCGGCCCCCTTGCCAGTTCCTGCGCGTACCGAAGCTGCGAGAGTTACATTCTCAGCCATTGGGAATTCTCCTAAAATTAAATACCGGCGATCCTCCAAGGGTGTAAGCGCCGAACGAAGTTGGCCGTATAGGAGGTTTTGGCGGGGATGTGAAGGGGATTCGGTGCTTATGTATCCATGCAGAAGATATAGTCTGACACCAATTGGAACAAAGTCCCTGACGGCGCTCGTCTCGTCCCCGCGATAGTTGTAATCGGTGCTTTGAGATATATATCTATTTGGTTTGATCAATTGGTAGAACTATACTACAAGCTTGCAACCAATGGGTGTGGGTCTTCGTGAATTCCGAAGGAGTGTATTTGGACAGGTTTTGGAGCTGGGCGGCGAAACGTTATGCCCGAGTGGATGGTAGCTTATTTTCGTGGTCTCCAAACAATATCGAGACGCTGGCCGTTCAGGCGTTCGTAAATGGACTTCTAACAATTTTGATGTGGGATGTAGATGTTTTATTTCGAATAATTGGATTTGGCTACTTTGTTGTCTATTTTCCAATAGACTTATATTTCATATTGAGATCGAAGAACAATGAGGAATGATTTGATTTATCAATTTACAAATATTGAAAGTCAGCAAATGCCAATCCAAGTACTTATCCCGTCACTATTGCTATTAGTTTTGGCATCTTGCTCTTTTAAGTATGGCTTTGACTCAATACCCATTCGTTATGCGCTGGGGACACAGGCTAGCAAACTATATGATCAAATGGATCGTATTGGGCTAGAAATCAAAGAAGAAAATCAAACGTTCTTAGTGCAAGGTAAACCTCCTGAGAGCAATTATATCGTGCGCATTAATGATCTACTTGGATACACCTGCGTGACCGCAACTTGCAAATATGTTTACGCCAGAAACACCGTGCATCAATTTGGTCGTATTTTGACACATCGATACTATGTTTATTGGGCTGAGGACGATGGAATAATTATGGCAATTAAAACCAACAAATATACTTGGGAATGGTTTCAAAACTAGGAAATAATAAATCAATAATTGAACTGCGCCTAGGATGGAGAGGTTGTTTGATAACCTATGCACTTAACTACGGCTTACTCAAACTTCCCCCTGAAATCCTCCGGCACCAACAAGTTCTCGCGATTCAGTTCCGTTATCTTCCGACGACCACAAAGCGCCATCGTCTTATCCAGCTCCATGTGGATGATCTCTAGCGCGCGTGTGACGCCAGCTTGACCCATCGCGCCTAGGCCGTAGACATAAGCCCGTCCGATATAAACGCCCTTGGCCCCCATCGCCAACGCCTTCAGCACGTCTTGGCCGGAACGGATGCCGCTGTCGAAATGCACCTCGATATCGTTGCCAACCGCGTCGATAATATCGGGTAGCATACGGATGGCTGACATCGCGCCGTCCAATTGTCGCCCGCCGTGGTTGGAAACCACAATCGCGTCAGCGCCGGATGCAACGGCCAGTTTGGCGTCCTCCACATCCAGAATACCCTTGATAATCAGCGGCCCGCCCCAGCGCTCCTTAATCCACGCAACGTGGTCCCATGTCAGCTTTTGCTCGAACTGCGCGCCGGTCCATTCTGACAAAGTTCCCATGTTATCAACGTTTTCCACATGCCCGACGATGTTTCGCAGCTCGTGTTTCTTCGTGCCCAGCATCCCCAGCGCCCAGCGCGGTTTGGTGGCCATGTTGATGATATTTTTCAACGTCAGCTTGGGCGGCGCGCCCAGCCCGTTGCGGATGTCGTTATGCCGTTGCCCCAGCAGTTGCAAATCGAGTGTCAGGACCAGTGCCGAACATCCCGCCGCTTTGGCGCGGTCAATCAGGTCGTTGATAAAATCGTGGTCCTTCATGACATAAAGCTGGAACCAGAACGGCTTGGTCGTGGCGGCCTTCACATCCTCAATCGAACAAATGGACATGGTGGACAGGATGAATGGCACACCGAAAGCCTCGGCAGCGCGCGCGGCCTTAATCTCGCCGTCCGCCGATTGCATGCCGCACAGTCCGATGGGGGCCAGCGCCACGGGCATCATCACATCTTGCCCAACCATCGTGCTGGCGGTCGAGCGGTCCGTCATATCCACCGCCACTTTCTGGCGCAGGCGAATTTCTGCAAAATCGGTGGTGTTCTCGCGGAACGTTTGTTCCGTCCACGAACCACTTTCGGCGTACTCATAGAACATCTTCGGAACCCGCCGTTTGGCCAGTTTTTTAAGGTCTGCGATGGAGGTGATGATCGGCATGACGTACCCTTATAAGCAAGAATTGGTCGGTTTTTGTTACCAATAACAGTAAGGCTGTCGCGACTAAAGCGAATTCTGCGGGAATAGCGCGGATTGTCAATGTGCAAGCCGGATGCTATCCCGACCCAAATCGAAACGTCGGAGTAAGAAATGTTTAACGTAAGCACTGTTGATACCATCGTCTGGGATTTTGACGGGGTTCTGAACCGCAACACGGTTGACGGTCACGTCGTCTGGATTGATGGGTTCGAAGATGAGTTCGGCCATTCCGGCGAGACCTTCCAAGAGATGATCTTCAACGACAAATCCCCTGAGATCCTTGTGGGCCAGATGAATTTGATGGACGCGGTGGCTGATTGGGCCGGAACGGTCGGCTATCACGGCGACCTTCGCAACATTCTGGAGTTCTGGTTTCAGTCTGATTACAAACTGGACGCCAAAGTCTTGGGCTGGCTAGAGGCCTCTAAACGCTCCAATTTGCGCAACGTGATGGGCACCAATAACGAAGCAATGCGAACCCAGTTCATTGCCGAGGATCTGGGCTTTGCCGACCGCATGGACCGCATTTTCGCATCCGGCCTGATGGGCGTCGCCAAACCGGATGAAGAATTCTTCGGCATGATTTCGGATGAACTGTCCGTGGAGCCAGACGAGATGCTGCTGATTGATGATCGCCAAGACATC
>JAESQH010000101.1 GCA_016765235.1 Paracoccaceae bacterium | reverse complement strand
AGCTCGGCGACGATGGCGGCGGGGCACTTCTGGGCCAGAAACTGCTTCGCCGCACCATCCACGCGCATGACGGAATTACGCCGCATAGCCCGTTGACGCGTTCAGTTTTGAAGCGTTTCGGCGGCACTCCGCGCGGATTGGTTGCGTTCGTTCAGACGGCAACACCTATGGATTACGGCAGTTTTGCCCCGGAATTGATCGAGGCGTATTATGAACGCGACATCGCAGCGGTTGAAATAATCGACGCGGCGGTTTCATCGTTGCATCACACGTTGGATATATTGAACACAAAGGCAACTGGCGCACTTTATATGCTCGGCGGATTGGGGGCTGTATACACCAAATTACTGCGCCCGGAATATCGCGCGCTTTGCACACCTCCTAAAGGTAATGCTTCGGATGGTGCGGTTGCGTTAGCACAGCAGCTTTGGGCGGGAGATGTAAAATGAGTGTTAAGGAAGTTTTTGATCCTTCATCATGGCTGTCCCCGACTGGCGGCCCGCGGTACATACAGTTGCGGCGTCGCATCGAAAAGGCAATTGAAAGTGGGCAACTTCCGCCCGGAACGCCTTTACCGCCCGAACGCGAGATCGCGTCGATGACCACTCTGTCGCGGGTGACGGTTCGTAAAGCTGTGCAGCCATTGGTCGAGGAAGGCCTGATCGTACAGCGGCGAGGTTCGGGTTCTATCGTGGCACCGCAGTTAACCAAGGTTGAACAATCGCTCTCTCGGTTGACGTCCTTTACCGAAGATATGGCCCGACGCGGCAAAAGCGTGACCGCCACTTGGCTGGAACGAGGCATCTTTCTACCCTCGCCCGAAGAAACAATGACGTTGGGCCTGACGGCACGCGAATCTGTCGCCCGATTATCTCGGCTGCGTCTAGCCGACGGCACGCCATTGGCTATAGAACGCGCCTCGCTATCCACGCGATTGTTGCCCAACCCGATGATTGTCGAATCCTCGCTTTATGAGGCACTCGATAAGTCGCAATTCAAACCGGTTCGCGCCGTCCAACGGATTTCTGCAACCAACCTGAATGCACTTGATGCGGGATTGCTGGAAGTGGAAGAAGGCGTCGCCGGTCTGCAAATCACACGCGTTTCTTATCTGGAATCGGGGCAAGTGGTGGAGCTTACCCACTCGATCTATCGCGGCGATGCGTACGATTTTGTCGCCGAACTCCAGATACCCTCCAACACCAGAGACAATAAATGACCGACCAAACACATATGTACCGTGAAATCCGCGAAATCCCCGAAGCAACCCGACGATTGTTGAGCGAGGGGCGCGAAGCCATCGAAATCGCCGCCGACGATCTGCGGCGCGCGGAACCACATTTTATCAGCACGGTGGCGCGCGGTTCATCCGATCACGCTGCAACCTATTTCAAATACGCCTCAGAATTGACGCTAGGTCTACCTGTTGCCTCAATCGGGCCGTCGATTTCATCGATTTACGGGGCCGATTTGAAGTTGGCCCACAGCGCCTGCATCGGAATTTCACAGTCAGGGCAAAGTCCGGACATTGTAAAAATGACCCAATCCGCAGCCAAGCAAGGCGCGCTTACGGTCGCGATTACCAATGAACCAACCTCGCCTTTGGCGCAGGCTTGCAAGCACACCATCCCCATTCATGCAGGAACTGAACGCAGTGTGGCCGCGACTAAGACTTTCGTTACATCGGTGGTGGCAGGCCTCGCATTGCTCGCATTTTGGAAGCAAGATAAGGCCCTGATCGCAGCGATTGACGAACTGCCCGATCACCTTGAAAACGCCGTGGCCCATGACTGGCCCGCGTTGCGTGTTGCTTTGAAAAACCGCGATTCATTGTTTGTGCTGGGGCGCGGCCCGTCTTACGCCATGTCGAACGAGGCGGCGTTGAAATTTAAGGAAACCTGTCAAATTCACGCGGAATCCTATTCCTCCGCCGAAGTTCTGCACGGTCCCGTTTCCATCGTAGAACCCGGATATCCGGTCTTGGCACTGGCATCGCGCGATGCGTCTGAAAGTTCAATTGTTTCTGTTGCGGATAAACTGGCGCAACAAGGGGCGCTGGCATTTGCAACTTCTGACCTTGTGAAACATGCCGAACCTTTGGGATTCACCAAAACTTCGCACCCGCTAACCGACCCGCTGACGCTTATCGTTTCTTTTTACGCTTTCATCGAAAAACTGGCGCGGGAGCGGGGCATCAATCCCGATCTCCCCAGAAACCTGAAAAAGGTGACCGAAACCGTATGAGAGACGTTTTGAAAGCATATGTAGGGGCTGACATTTTTGATGGGCACACCCGACACACGCATTCAGCGCTGCTAATAAACGGTGGCCGGGTGGTCGACATTGTGCCTGTTTCCGAAGTACCGGACGAGTATACCATCACCAAGCTTGAGGGCGGATTGCTGACAGCAGGGTTCGTTGACCTTCAGGTGAACGGCGGCGGTGGCGCGATGTTAAACACTGTTCCCACATTAGATTCAGTGCGCACAATTTGCGACGCGCATTTACAGTTTGGAACGACCTCACTGCTTCCCACTTTGATAACGGGCACCAAAGAACAGACTGACGCTGCCATTTCTGCAGTGAAAGCTGCAATCGCAGCGGGTGTCGGTGGTGTCATCGGATTGCACCTTGAGGGGCCACACTTATCTATTGCCCGCAAAGGCGCGCATGATCCGGCGTTGATACGCGCAATGGAAGACGGGGATTGCCGTCAATTGTGCAAACTTGCGGCTGAATTGCCGAGCTTGCTGCTGACCGTTGCCCCCGAGTCTGTGACTGAAGCCCAGATTACCGAACTTGCCGATGCGGGAGCCACGGTATCGCTTGGCCATACGGATGCCGATTATAAAACGGCCCGCGCTGCTGCCTCTGCTGGCGCGACTTGTGTAACCCATTTGTTCAACGCAATGAGCCAGCTGGGAAATCGTGCCCCTGGCGTAGTCGGTGCAACGCTGGATACTGAAACTTTATATGCCGGGCTGATTGCTGACGGAATCCATGTGGATCCTGCGGTTATCCGCATTGCGATACGTGCCAAGCAAGGGATTGGCCGATTGTTTTTGGTAACCGATTCAATGGCGCCTCTCGGGACTGACATGAATGAATTTACACTGGACGGGCGTAAAATACTGCGCCGCGATGGGCGCTTGACGCTGCCAAATGGAACGCTGGCCGGTGCCGATTTGGATATGATATCGGCAGTGCGGTTTATGGTTAACGAAATTGGATTGGACGTGGACGAGGCCTTGCGCATGGCATCGCTTTACCCCGCACAACTCCTTAACCGAGACCAAGATATCGGCTGTCTGCTATCCGGCGCGCGCGCTGATTTCATCCATCTCGACGAACAAATGCGAATTCAAAACGTATGGCGCGGGGGTGTTGATTCAGCCAATACTTGAATATCCGGCTGGAAAAATTCGAGCCGGATATTTCGAAAACATTACCGAAGGGCGGCTTCGATATTTCCGCCATCGACTGTCATCACATGTGCCGTTGTACGTTCGCTGCGCGCAAGACTGACGAAAGCTTGCGCTACATGCTTGGCCTCGACTTCACGTCGGATCAGATTGCCCGCCATGTAGGTTTCCTCGTCAATGCCACGCGCCTTGGCACGTTCTGCCACGAATGCGTCGTCAAGCAAACCAGACCTGATACGATCCGCATTGATGCCGTTTACACGAATGCCTTGTGGCCCAAGTTCCAGTGCGAGTTGGCGCAATAGGAAAAATGTTGCAGCTTTGGGTATGCCGTATGCGCCAAACCCTTTGCCCGGATTAACCGCTTGCTTCGAGACATTAAACAGCATCTGGCCCCCACGCCCTTGCGCCGCAAACACGCCTGCAGCGGCTTTGGCGAAGGTCTGGTGAGCGAAGAAATTCAGCTCGAAACTTTTACGCAGAATATCATCGTCAAGGTTTGCCAGCTCTCCAGTCCAAGCGGCACCTGCGTTGGAGACGAGGATATCCAAACCGCCAAATTGCTTAACACAAGCATCAACCGCACGATCAGCGGCACCTTTTCCGGTAATATCCAGCGCGATCCCGCCATGTCCTTTGCCTAGTTTCAGCAAAGCCGCATCAAGGGCTTTCGGTTCTAGGTCTACGAGGAATATATTGGCCCCAAGGTTTGCGAATTCTTGTGCTGTGGACAGCCCAATCGCGCCGCCACCGCCCGTGACCATAATAACGCGACCCTGAAAATGCGGCGGCTTTTTCTTGTCGAGTTTGGCCTGTTCCAGCGACCAATATTCCATATCAAAAAGGATCTCGGTATCGATCGGGCGGAATCCACCACAGTTTTCAGCGTTGGTCAGTACGGTGATGTTTTGCGCCGCCAAATCGGACGCGGCACTGGCGGCATCGGCATCCGCTGACATTCCAACAACCCCGAGGCCCTCAACCCACGCAACGTTTGGCGTCGGAGTCAGGAGGGTTTTCTCGCCGTCTGCGAAACGGGCAGCATTCTTGTTAAAGTACGCTGTATATCCTGCGATATAATCATCGACAGCTTTGCTAACACCTTCACGACCTTTGGCCAGCGCATCGGCACTTAGGTACAGCGGATAGTTTTTCGTTCTGATGATGTGATCGGGCGTCGCGACGCCGCGGCGTGACAGGTCTGCCAAGTCAGTTCGCGCAAAGAACTCCTGCACGTTTTCCCCGTTGCGCATATCCATAACCGGCATCGCATAATCGCGATTCCCGTAAAAAGTCGCGTTTGCATCGCCGATAATTCCGCGCAACATAGGCAAGATTTCAGACGCTTTGGCAGACATCTCGGTCGATTGTCCAGCCGCCGTTTTTGGCACGCCACCGCTGGTTTTCTCCAACCATGCCTCTACCATATTCGTGTGTTCAATCAGGCGGTCATAGGACTGTTTAGCGGAATCTCCGAAGGCTACATGCCCGTGGTTGATCAACATAAGCCCTTCAATACCGGGGTTGGCGTCGTGAATATCAGCCACCAATTTGGCCAGATCAATCCCCGACATGATGAAAGGCACGCACACCAGACGGTCGCCGAAAATCTCGCGGACAACGTCGGTCACGTTTGGCAAATCTGCCAGCGCCAGCATGGCCGTTGCGTGTGTGTGGTCAATATATTTGTGGGGCAAAAACGCATGCAACAAGGTTTCCACTGAAGGATTTGGGGCGCTTGAGTTTAGCAAATTGGAGCGCAGCAGATTTATCATATCCTCATCGCTCAAGGCATCCAGCACGCGTAACTCAAGGAGGGGGTTCAAGCGCACAGCCGGCAAGCCTGCGGCCTCTATCGTTCCTAAATTCCAGCCGCTGCCTTTGATATGCAGAACGTCCATTTCATGGCCAAAAACATCCAGACGCGTAANCTTGCAGGAGGTGTTTCCACCGCCATGCATAACAAGGTCAGCGTCTTGGCCAATTATCTGCGAGGAATAAACGCGAAGCGCCAATTCTCGATCCGCAGAATCATCGCCTGCCGCATTGACGAATTTCTTTGCGTCGGTATCGTTCCATCTGTTAAGGAGCATTGCCCAATTACCTTTTTAATCATGCTGGTTTCAGCNCTTAAATCATACTTTTTGACAATTGTCAGCATATAGTGTCAAATATATAAAAAGGAAATATAATGGCTATTACAACACGTAGACGGACAGTTGGGCAAGTCAGCGGCGAGAGCATCGTTATCGAGGCTGCGTGGATGTATTACCATGACGGCTTAAACCAGTCTGAAATTGCCAAGTTGCTTCAAGTGTCGCGTGCGACCGTTGTAAATTACCTTCAGGAAGCGCGGGAGCGGGGATATATCAGAATTTCTCTGGAACCCGCAGTTTTCACCAGCCACCAATTGGCACAAGACCTAAGGGACAAGTTCAACCTTCAGGCAGCGTTCGTGTTGCCCGCCGGTATTAACACTGCCGAAGAATCCTTAATGCGCGTTGCGCGTGGTGCTGCGGAATGGTTGCCGAGTTTGTTGACGAACAATGACAGGTTGGGCGTTGCATGGGGCCGCACGGTTTATGAAGTTGCGGAAGCCGTTGCGAAAACGACGACCAAAGATGTGACGGTCAACCAGCTGGTTGGATCGATGGCGACACCCTACGGATTTACAGCCGAGATTTGCTCGGCCCATATGGCGCAGAATCTGGGCGCGAAATGCATCAACTTGCACGCGCCCGCTGTGCTTAGTGACCCTGAACTGGCAGCGCGCCTTCGGAACGAGCCGATCATTCACGCTCAACTGGAAGCGCTTAGTCATTGCAACAAGGCGATTTTCGCAGCGGGTTCTTGTGCGCCGGACAGCCATATTGTCAGCAGTGGCGTTGCATCGAATGAGGATTTGGACTGGTATGTNCAACAAGGCGCGACGGGGGTTCTTTGTGGCCGTTTCATTGATGCACAGGGTCGCCCGATTGTAGGNGCACTTGATGATCGCATGATCGGTGTCGAACTTGATAAGTTGCTAAATCTGGATATGGGGCTGTTGGTTTCTGACGGCGCCGATAAGGTTGTCCCGATGCTGGCCGCNATTGCGGGCGGTTATGTTACCCATATAGTCACAAGTAACGAAACCGCCCGACTGATGTTAGAGGCTGCGGATTAATCCAGAACGCGTTCAGGGAACAATCCGGCAAGTCCTTCAGGTGACGCTTCGCAAACGCCGCGTTCAGTTATCAGACCTGTGATCAACCGCGCAGGTGTTACGTCGAACGCGGGGTTTCCACCAGGTGTTCCATCTGGGCTGATCTGCACNTTNCCAACNGTNCCNTCGGCAAGTTTGCCCTGNACATGNGTNATTTCCTTGCCGTCGCGTTCNTCNATNGGGATTTCNAGAACNCCGTCTTTAACGGTCCAGTCGATCGTCGGGGATGGTAGGGCGACGTAAAACGGAACNTTGTTATCTTTGGCTGCCAGTGCCTTCAGATAGGTGCCGATTTTATTGCAAACATCGCCGNGCGCAGACGTCCGGTCCGTTCCGACAATCACNATATCAACATCACCGTGCTGCATCAGATGCCCACCAGCGTTATCGACGATTAAGTGGTGCGGCACGCCGTGGCTGTCCATTTCCCAAGCTGTCAATTGTGCGCCTTGATTGCGGGGTCGGGTTTCATCGACCCAGATATGCACCGGAATCCCTGCTTCAACTGCATGGTACATTGGCGAAGTTGCTGTGCCCCAATCCACCGTAGCAAGCCAGCCCGCATTNCAATGCGTNAGTATATTGACTGGCTCGCCNGGTTTCTTCGCGGCGGCGATTTTTTTGATGATCTCTAAGCCATGCAACCCGATTTGGCGGTTACATTCGACATCTTCATCACTGATTTCAAGCGCACGTTTGTGCGCAGCAGCGGCGCGTTCCGCAACTGGAACATCCCGCAACATGTTGCGCATTTCATNCAGCGCCCAACGAAGGTTAATCGCTGTGGGGCGGGTTTCGTGCAATACGTCCCATGTCTCATCCAGCGATGCATCGGATGCGTCGCGCTTCATTTCTTCAGATACCGCGAAGGCCGCTGTCGCGCCGATAAGCGGCGCACCGCGCACCCACATGTCACGGATGGCAACGGCGAAATCGTCGCGCGATACCAGATCGACAACGCGAAATTCATGCGGCAACCAGCGCTGGTCGATAATTTTCACCACCTGCTTATCTTCATCGTACCAGATAGACCGGAAGTGATCTGAACCAACTTTCATTATTTTGCCTCCTTAGCAATTATCCGGGCGAGGTCGTTTACTGTGGCCATGGAATTCATCCGGCTACGGTTAACAACCAATTGACGGCCGAGCTTTAATCCGCGCGCCTCGCAATCAGCCCTTAATTCTTCGTTTTCGATAGTGTCATTCTCGGCAATATGCGCGAGGCTTAGGGTGCGGCGGATCATTTCAACGCCGGCAAACCCAAGTGTGTCTTCCCAGATGTGTTGCAAGCGGTGGGCCAAGGCCTGCTCGCTTGCTAAATTGTGCCCTTGATCTTCGAACAAGGCTTTTTCATATAGGATCCCCGTGCGTTCTTCGCGCCAAAGCTTTGAGAATTCGGAGGAGAATTCTACCCAAACTTCATCGACCACGCCGAGGATCCAATTCTGATATTCTTCCCGCTCGCCAACAGCACTCGCGTGGCCGGGTTGTGCGAAATACGCCATCCAGAAGTTGCCAAGCAACATTCCGATATCGAATCCAATGGGACCGTACAGCGCAAATTCGGGATCGATAACTTTGGTTTCAGTTTCCGTCACCATGACCGAACCCGTATGAAAATCCCCGTGCAACATTGTTTCTGCGTTGTTGCAGAACTTGGACTTCAAGTGCTGCGCTTCGACCTTCAGGTCAATATCGGCGCGCAATTCGGCAACTAATCCGTCAAGTTGCGGGGTATGGTGGTTTCGTTCGGCGTCAAAGTAAGGGTCGGAAAACACTAGCGTTTCGGTGATGTCGCACAGTGCCACACTGTCCACAAACAACGCCACATCGGCTTTGCGTTTGGCGGCGTCCATGCTTAGATCGGAGCCGCGGAACAATGTGCGGGCGCAAAACTGTCCCAGTACTTTGGCCATGCCTTCATGCTTGGTGCCGGCCATCAAACTGTGACGCAATATAATATGAGGGGTGAAGAATTCCATCACGATAATCGCTTGGGCTTCGTCGAAGTGGTATATTTCCGGAACGGAGTCGGGATCGCGCTCCGCCTGACGGGTTAGTGCGTGATATTCAAAGAATGCCCGTTTCAGCGGCAAGGGCCAACTGTCGCCCACAAGACGTACATAAGGCAGCGCCTGTTTCACGATGATACTTCCGGCATCGCCAGTGACGATAAACACCAGGTTAAGGTTGCCATCGCCGACTTCTTTCACCGTCCACTTCGATGTATCGCCCCCGATCAGGTTAGTAATCGATTTGATAGAACCCAGACGCGCAGCGAGCGTTTCGACCGTTAGTGGTTCGTATTTATTGTTAGTATCGACCATTTCATTCCTCCCCCCGGGGTTAATCCTAGAGTTAACTTTGTCGACAATCGAGCAAATGTCAATAGTTGTTGACAATAGACAATAATGATCGTTACCTATCCCGACTAGGGAGGATTGCTGTGCAAAATATCGCTGTGGAACTTGCAAATATTACGAAAGCGTTCGGTGAAAACACCGTGCTTCGTGGTATTGATCTAGAGCTACATGCAGGTCAAGTGACAGTATTGATGGGGGCCAATGGCGCCGGAAAATCTACCTTGGTCAAAGTCTTATGCGGCGTTCATTCTGCAAATGGCGGCACGATTAAACTTTATGGTCAGGCATTCAGCCCAACGACTCCTTCCGAGGCAATACGGGCAGGTGTGGTCACGGTTCATCAAAGTATTAATGACGGGGTGATTCCCGATCTGGATGTCGCCTCGAACCTGATGCTGGACCATTTGGCTCGCCCTGGTAGCGGGTTTTTCCTGAACAAGAAAAAGAATTTCGCGGAGGCCCGCAAGATCGCGGCCGCCATGGCGCTGGACGTTGATGTGACCCAATTGGTTAGCGAACTTGGCCTTGCCGACCGCCAACTAGTGGCCATCGCGCGGGCAATGGCGCATGAACCCAAACTGCTTATTCTGGACGAGCCGACCTCGTCACTGTCAGCCGTTGAAGCGAAACGGTTGTTTGTACTGTTGGATCGGCTGCGCGCATCTGGCGTTGCGATCCTTTATATCTCGCATCGTATGTCAGATATCCGCCGTATCGCGGACCGGATAGTCAGTATGCGCGATGGCAAAATTTCGGGTGTGTTTGAAGATGCACCGCTGGATTATGAGGGTGCGGTGAAAGCGATGCTCGGCCATAGTATGACTAACGCCAATATCCAGATACCTCAAGCGGGTGTGACCGTAATGCAGTTGAAAAACATTGTGTTGCGCGAGGGTGCAGTGCCGTTCTCACTCGATTTACATGCGAATGAAGTTGTGGCGATAACCGGCCTCGTTGGCAGTGGTAAAACCGACTTGGCGGATATTCTGTTTGGTCTTAGCAATCCATGCGCGGGCGAGATGATTTTGAAGGGCGAGGCTTACGCGCCGCGCTCGCAAGGGAAGGCGATTGAGGCGGGTGTATTCCTTTGCCCTAAAGATCGCGCCAGCAATGCTGTAATACCGGATTTCGATATTACCAAAAACATAACAGTGCCATTCGTGGCACAGCATTCTAAGTTCTCGTTTATAAATTTCCGTAGTGAACGCAAAGCCGCGCAACGCACGATTTCTGATTTGGGGATCATTTGCCAAAGCGATGCTGACGATATTGCCAGTCTGTCGGGCGGCAATCAGCAAAAAGTTATGGTTGGTCGCTGGTTGGCCGAAGACTCCGATCTTCTGGTACTGGACGAGCCGTTCCAAGGTGTAGACATCAAAGCCCGCCGCGACATCGGTGAAAAAATTCGCAACACAGCGCTGGGCCGTGCAACGGCGGTAATGGTCTCCGAAATGGACGAGGCGCTGGAGATTGCGGACAGGATTATCGTCATGAATGACCAAACCGTCGTCGGCGATCATCGAAATGAAAACATAGATCTTAAATTGGTGCTGACACAGGTTGTCGGTCAGCAAAATAAAACAACAGGCAGTACTGAATATGCAAACTGATACCCCAAAATCTGTCAGACCCAAGCGCACTCTGACCGAGATTTCCATCCGGTATGGGTTTCTTGCGCTAATGGCGGGATTGCTGATCTTTTTTTCAGTCATCGCCGAAGGTTTCGCCAGCCCCTATAGTGCAGTCTTTATTTTCCAGTCCGTAGCAATCACAGGCATTCTGGCCCTTGGAGTGACCGCGACACTGGTGGTGGATGGTTTCGACTTATCCATCGGCTCAACGGCCACTTCGGCACTGATGTTGTCAGCCTACGTTCTGGTCGTTTTGGAAATGAACGCCTTTGTGGCAGTTGTAGCCTGCTTGGTAATGGGCGCGGCTGTCGGGTTTATTAACGGAATACTAATCGTAAAATTCCGTGTGCCGGACCTTCTGGCGACCCTTGGTATGATGTTCTTGTTGATCGGATTGCAACGCATCCCGACACAAGGCCGCTCCATCGCGACTGGCATGACATTGCCGGATGGCCGCGTTGCAGAGGGCACATTTTCCAAAGCGTTCCTGTCGCTTGGTCGTTACCGCTTCGACTTCTTCATTGAAAACCTCATTCCGGTATCCGTGATCGTTCTACTTGTTGTCGGATTTTTGGTCTGGGTGTTTATGGAACTAACCCGCCACGGGCGTCTGATGTATGCCATCGGCTCCAATTCTCGTGCGGCTAGTCTGGCTGGTACAAACGTAAACCGGTACAAAATACTAGCCTATATGATCTCGGGCGTTCTTGCCTCCGTCGGTGGGATTTTGTTGGCCGCACGGCTTGGGCGTGGCGATATTGCTTCGGGTAACAACCTGTTGCTCGATTCCGTGGCCGCTGCTTTGATCGGCTTTGCGGTTCTGGGTGCTGCTAAACCAAACGCATTTGGCACAATCATCGGTGCGCTATTCATCGGCATCTTGTTGCAAGGCCTGACGATGATGAACGCACCATACTACACACAAGATTTCGTTAAGGGCGCAGTTCTAGTCGTCGCCCTTGTCTTTACCTTTGCGTTATCAAAACGCGGAGGGGCCCACTGAGGCCACTCAATACAACCAACTGGGAGACTACCTAATGACACTATCACGTCGCATATTCATGACAATGGCTGGAAGCGCTATGGCACTGACAGCAGGGCTATCATCTGCATTTGCGCAGACTATGCCTGCACCTTTCGACAATCCGGGTGAAGTTAAAATCGCGCTGGTTCGTTACCTTTCAACAGGTGACTTCTTTCAGGCATATCTGGCTGGCGTTGAATCTCAAGCCGCAGCAATCGGCGTAGACCTTCGCATTTTCGACAGCCGTCAGGATGCAGCATTGCAAGCTGACATGGTTGATCAGGCCATCGCGCTTGGCGTTGACGGCATCATCATCCAGCACGGCCTGACTGAAGCCATGCAAGAAGCAGCACAGCGTGCAATCGACGCTGGCATCAAAGTTGTTGCTTTCGACGTAAACGTTGAAAACGACGCAATCCCACAGATCGAGCAGTCGGATTACCTTCTGGGCAAACTGGCGCTAGAGCAAGCAATCGCTGACAATGGCGACACTTGGAATGCTGGCTATGTATATGTTGCAGGCATCGCACCACTTGATCGCCGTGACGTAGCTTGGCAGGACATTAAGTCTGCAAACCCGGGCATTAAAGAGCTGGCCATGTTCGGCACGCTTGATAACCCGATTGCAAACTCGGTTGCTAACCAAGCGCGTTCCGTGCTTCAGGCAAACCCAAGCATCACAGTTATGTTCGCACCATATGACGAATTCGCCAAAGGTGTGAAAATCGCTGTAGACGAAGCTGGCATGACCGATCAGGTGAGCATCTACTCGGCTGACGTTTCCACTGCTGACATCGCGGCGATGCGCGAGCCAGGTTCCGCTTGGGCCGCAACCGTTGCGACCAACCCTGCGGTTGTTGGCGAAGTTTCTGTTCGTACACTTGCCATGCTACTGGCTGGTGAAGAAACTGGCAGCAACATAGTTGTTCCACCAACTCTGATCACACAGGCTTTCTTGAACGACAACGACATCAAAAACATGGCTGACCTAAGCGCAAATATGCCTCAGTTTGCCCATGCTGATGTTTCCGTTCCTGCATGGATGCCTCTTCCAGCACGTTAAGTTGGAATAATCACTAACGAGGGCCGCGGGATAATCTCGCGGCCCTCTTGCCGCCGATATTGATGTCGCCGGAATTGACCCACGTATAAAGCAACTCCAGATGAACCGCCTGACCACCACTGCCCTAGATACCCTCAAATCCAGAAGTCGTGGCATCAGCCTTGGCTTATTGGCTGCTGATCTCGGCAATCTGCGCGAAGCCGCGACAGACGCGGCAAGCTGGGGATGTGGTATTGTGCATTTTGACGTAATGGACGGTGTTTTCGTCCCCGGAATGACCGCTGGCCCAGGTTTCGTCAAAGCACTGGATACCGGAATGCTGCGCGACGTTCACCTGATGATCGAACACCCCGCTAAACACGTTGCCAGCTATGTAAAAGCTGGCGCTGATATAATAACGGTCCACGCAGAATCCGAGGGTGCTGCCGAAGCCATCAACACAATCCGTTTGTCCGCCATTGAGGCAGGGTGTCCGGTATTGGCCGGTCTTGGCATAATGCCGGGCACCTCGTTGGCAGATATTCCGGAATTGCTGGATCTTAAACCGGATATGATATTGGTGTTGTCGCTGGACCCACGGGGTAAAAATCCACCAGACATCACCACCGCTTGTGATCGAGTGCGCGAACTGCGTACGATGTTTGGAACTGACGGCCCACTTCTGGCATTCGACGGCGGCGTGACGCTTGACAGTATCGCGGAAATCGCAGCGTGTAAGCCGGACATGATCGTTAGCGGCAGCGCCGTATTGGGTGCTGCGAACCCACAGCAGGCCTTCAACGCAATGGCCGCAACACTTTGAACAGAACCAACAGTTAACATTTACACAAAACACCAGAAAGACAGGACACGTTATGGCAGATCTAGACGATATCAAGGACGGCAAAGACTTCGGTCTGAACACTCCACAGGACAAACAAGGGTTTTTCCTAAAGGGCGGCGCCAATTACGATTGGGGCATCAAAAACAAGATGAGCCGGATTTTTAACCCAAAATCTGGCCGCACAGTTATGCTGGCGTTCGACCACGGGTATTTCCAAGGCCCAACCAAAGGGTTGGAACGCATCGACTTGAACATCTTGCCATTGGTCGAACACGCCGATGTTTTGATGTGTACACGCGGTATTCTGCGCTCGGTCATTCCACCAACTGTGACAAAACCGATTGTGATGCGGGCATCCGGCGGCAACTCGATCCTTTCGGAACTGTCGAACGAAACGATCGCCGTGGACATCGACGACGCTGTTCGTATGGGTGTTTGTGCGATGGCTGCACAGGTTTATATCGGNGCGGAATTTGAACATAAATCCATCACCAACGTCATNAAACTGATCGACAGCGGCATGAANGTNGGCATNCCGACANTGGCCGTTACNGGCGTTGGCAAAGACATGGCACGCGACGCGCGCTACTTTGGTTTGGCGACACGTATCGCCGCTGAAATCGGTTCGCACTANGTNAAAAGCTACTTCATCGAAGAAGGTTTTGAGAAGGTTGTCGCAGGTTGCCCTGTGCCAATCGTGATTGCTGGCGGTAAGAAATTGCCGGAACTTGAAGCCCTTGAAATGGCGTTCAAAGCTGTAGACCAAGGCGCTGCCGGTGTTGATATGGGCCGCAATATCTTCCAGTCCGAAGCACCAGTTGCGATGATCAAAGCCGTATCAAAAGTTGTCCATGAACTGATGACGCCGGATAAAGCGTTCCAGATGTATAACGATCTGAAGTCTGACGGCTGAACACGGCTTTAGTTTAAACGAGGTATAACCGGCCGCCGCTATCAGGCTTGTCGGTTATACCGGAAACTCCAATGTTATATTGGAAATACTATCTCGCTCATGTATGCTTAACGCAAACTGAGCTGGAGAATTAGCGAATGACCAATAAAGCCGAGATCACAACCCGTCTAGCAAGCCGTTTGAAAGAAGAGCGGGCAGCGAANCGGTTGAGCCTTGATGCNTTGGCAAANNTGTCNGGCGTGTCCCGNTCNATGCTNTCACAGATCGAGCGNGGNGAATCCAGNCCCACCGTCGCCAGNTTGTGGAANCTGACGCGGGCGCTGAATGTGGATTTCTCGACTTTGCTGGATCAGGAAGCCGAACCAGAACATCCNATCAAAGAAATTGTTCTTGGCGATCAAACCCCCGAAATTCGCAATCGTGCAGCGGGTTGCGTTGTTCGTATTTTGAGCGCACCGAGCGATGTCGGTGGTACTGAAGTCTATGATATTACGTTTGAAGCAGACTCTAGTCTGGAAAGCTCGCCACACGACAAGGGCTGTATCGAGCACCTGACGGTGCTGGAGGGGCAGCTTGAGATCGAATCTGACGGGGAAAAAGCCAACGTCTCGAAAGGGGATACTATTCGGTACGCGGGTGATGTCGAACACGCTATTCGCGCTAGCAAGGAAGCAAGGGTGTTGCTGATCGTAAAGAACGCCTAGCATCCAATATATTGGCGGGCATCCAACATATTGACACATTCCTTTTTAATGGATAACGATCCAATAAACAGGAGGCCACCATGTCTAAACGATTCTTAAGCCATATTTCGAAAACTTTGAACGATATCGAGTCCGACGGGCTGTTAAAGCGCGAACGGACGATCGTATCGCCACAAGCTGGCCGGATTACCGTTGAATTGCCTGATCGCAGCGAAAAGCAGGTGATTAACCTTTGCGCCAACAATTATCTCGGACTTGCAAATCACCCCAAGCTGATCGAAGCCGCCAAAGGCGCGATGGACGATCATGGTTTTGGCATGGCAAGCGTTCGCTTTATTTGTGGAACGCAAGACCTACACCGCGAGCTGGAACACAAGTTGGCCAAGTTCCTTGGCAAAGACGATTCAATTCTGTTTGCGGCTTGCTTTGATGCGAACGGCGGGCTGTTTGAACCGCTATTGGGGCCTGAAGACGCGATTATTTCGGACTCTCTAAACCACGCCTCGATTATCGACGGCATAAGGTTGTGTAAGGCGAATCGGTATCGTTACGCCAATTCCGACATGGACGACTTGGAGGCGAAGTTGAAGGAAGCACGCGCGGCAGGGGCACGGTTCATCATGGTTGCCACGGACGGCGTATTCTCGATGGATGGCTATCTTGCCAACCTGCCCGACGTTACNCGNNTGGCCAAGGAATATGACGCGATGGTNATGGTNGATGATTGCCANGCNACNGGTTTTATGGGGCCNAAAGGNNAAGGCACNCCNGCGCATCACGGCGTTGATGTGGANATTCTNACCGGCACTTTNGGCAAAGCNCTNGGCGGNGCNNTNGGNGGNTACATTGCNGGNCCGCAGCCAGTGATCGATCTGCTTCGGCAACGCGCTCGGCCTTACCTGTTTTCCAACTCCCTACCGCCTGCGATTGTCGCGGCAGGTATAGAAGTTATAAAACTGGTTGAAGAGGGTGATGATTTACGTGCGAAACTATTCGAAAACGCGGCCTACTGGCGGGCCGGATTGAGCGGTCTTGGATTTGAGTTGCTAGAGGGTGAACACCCGATCATCCCAGTAATGCTAGGTGACGCACGCCTTAGTCAGGATATGGCGTCGAAGCTATATGAACTCGGTGTCTACGTTGCCGGATTCTTCTTTCCGGTGGTTCCCAATGGTCAGGCACGTATCCGCACACAGATGAATGCCGCGCTAACAACAGACGAACTGGATTTCGCGCTGGAGGCTTTCGCTAAAGCGGGTCGGGAAACGGGAGTGTTGTCATGAACACGATGAAGGTATTGTGCAAATCCAAAGCAGAAGAAGGCCTTTGGATGGAGACCCGCCCGATCCCCCAGATCGGGCCAAATGACGTACTGATCAAGATTAAGAAAACCGGAATTTGCGGCACGGACATCCATATCTGGAACTGGGACGCATGGTCCAGCAAGACCGTTCCTGTCGGGCTGATCACTGGCCACGAGTTCGCTGGCGAGATTGTTGAGGTCGGGCGCAATGTCGATGACCTATCCGTCGGGCAGCGTTGCACGGGCGAGGGTCACCTGATTGGCAACCATTCCCGTCAAAGTCGCTCCGGCAAGTTCCATCTGGACCCGGAAACAAGAGGCATCGGCGTGAATGTTGATGGCGCTTTTGCCGAATATCTATGCCTACCGGCCTTCAACGTTGTTCTGCTGCCTGATGCGATTCCAGACGAAATCGGCGCAATCCTCGACCCGCTCGGCAATGCGGTGCATACGGCGTTGTCGTTCGATTTGGTTGGCGAGGATGTGTTGATTACCGGCGCAGGTCCAATCGGGATCATGGCGGCCGCGGTGGCACAACATGTTGGGGCGCGGCATGTGGTTATCACCGATGTTAATCAGGCACGATTGGATTTGGCGGCGCAGGTGACAGATGTGATCCCTGTGAACGTATTGGAAACCGACCTTAAAGATGTCACCGAGAAACTCGGCATGAAACAGGGCTTTGATGTTGGTATGGAAATGTCTGGCAACGCCTCCGCTTTCGACCAGATGGTTGGGTCAATGGTGATGGGCGGGCAGATTGCCATGCTCGGTATACCTCCGGGAAAAACACAGGTGAATTGGTCAAATATTGTCTTCAAGGCGCTGACCATCAAAGGTGTTTATGGCCGTGAGATTTTCGAGACTTGGTACAAAATGATTGCCATGCTTGAAGACGGTTTGGATATCAGCCGCGTCATTACCCACCGCATGCCCGTAGACGATTTCGAGGAAGGATTTGCCACGATGAAAACCGGCAAATCCGGTAAAATCGTTCTCGACTGGACCTGATTAGGAAGCGCCTATGAAATATATCTCGACACGCGGCAAAGCGCCCGCGCTGACATTCAAGGAAGCTCTACTTGCCGGATTGGCCTCCGATGGCGGGCTTTATGTGCCTGATATTTGGCCTAGCTTCACGGTCGAGGAAATCGCGGATTTTCGCGGCAAGCCTTATGCCCACGTTGCCTTTCAAGTGCTGGCAAAGTTTGTTGATGGCGAGATTGCTGACGATACCTTGCGCGACATGATCGATGAAGCCTATGGCACCTTTCACCATCCCGCAGTGGTGCCACTGGTGCAACTCGGCCCTAACGACTGGTTGTTGGAATTGTTTCATGGGCCGACGCTGGCGTTCAAGGATGTGGCAATGCAAATCCTTGCCCGTCTTATGGATCATGTCCTGACGGAAAGCGGCAAGCGGTTGACTATCGTGGGGGCAACTTCAGGCGATACCGGCGGCGCGGCACTGGAAGCGTTCAAAACCTGCGAAGGGATTGATACGTTCTTTATGTACCCACACGGCAAGGTCTCGGATTTCCAGCGACGTCAGATGACGACCGTAGGAGCCAAAAACTGTCACGCTATGGCTGTTGACGGCAGTTTTGATGATTGCCAGTCGATGGTGAAAACCATGTTCTCGCATGACACGTTCCGCGATAAGGTTCAGCTATCGGCTGTAAACTCGATCAACTGGGGCCGGATCATGGCGCAGGTGGTCTATTATTTCACAGCAGCGGCTTCGCTGGGTGCGCCAGCGCAGAAAGTCAGCTTCACCGTACCCACAGGAAATTTCGGTGATATTTATGCAGGGTTTGTTGCCAGGCAGATGGGCTTGCCAATTGATCGGCTGGTGATCGCCACCAATGAAAACGACATACTCGCCCGTACGGTTGCGCGGGGCGAACATAAACTGGGTGAAGTTAAGCCCACGATCACGCCCTCGATGGACATCCAGATTTCCTCCAATTTCGAGCGGCTTTTGTTTGAAGCATCGGGGCGCGACGCAAAAACCGTGTCAGCACTTATGCGAGACCTTAAGGACGGCGGCAATTATACATTGCCCAAAGATGTTCAGGCGTTTATCGCGGCGAACTTTGATGCAGGGTCCGCTGATGAAACCGAAACACTCGCTGAAATCGCGCGGATGTATAAAGACAGCGGGTATCTTTGTGATCCGCATACAGCGGTTGCGCTATGTGTTTCGCGTAACCACGCAAAACGAGATGTACCGATGATAACCTTGTCCACAGCACACCCGGCGAAATTCCCTGTTGCGGTTCACGATGCCGTTGGCAAGAAACCGTATCCGCCGGAATGGGCGGATATCGCGGAAGATAAGACAGAAGTCGTTACACGCTTGAAAAACGATCAAATCGAAGTCGAGGAATTCATTCTGGCCGCATCGCGGTTGGGTTCCGGTCGAAACATCTAAGGCAAGGATTACAACGCATGAAAGATTCACAACGATCTGTCGTTCGCCGTAGTATAACACCTGAAAATGTGGGCCGCCCGCTTTCCCCGCCTTTGGCGACATCGGTGATGTATCACTACGAAAGCCTCAGCCAGATGCAATCGCTGCATGATCACAAGATTGAGGGCTTCACCTATGCTCGTGACGGCCATCCAAATGCCGCAGCGCTCGCCGACAAGATCCCCTGGATGGAGGGGGCGAAAGCCGGAATTATGACGGCGTCCGGCATGAGTTCCATCACTGCCGCTTTCCTGACAGTGCTACGAAAAGGCGACAGCATTGCCGCCGCATCGCAGTTATACGGGCGATCCCTCAAACTGGTCGGCGACGAGCTACCGCGTTTAGGGTTCGAAACCCGCTATTTCGATGCGTCNGACCCGACAACCTTTGCTGACGCCATCACGCCTGGAACGCGTATTGTTATCGCCGAAATCGTATCAAATCCGATGGTGCGGGTAACGCATTTCAAGGCACTGGCAGCGGCTACAAAAAAGGCTGGTGCGCTGCTTTTGGTGGACAATACCTTTACTACCCCAAATGGTTTTAACCCACTCGCCCATGGGGCTGATCTGGTTATGCATTCTGTAACCAAGATGCTTTCCGGGCACAGCGACCTCAACCTTGGATACATCGGCGGGAACGATCCCGAACTAGTGACCGCGATCGACGATCTGATCGCGACACTGGGCTTCAATGCCAGCCCATACAACTGTTGGCTGGCCGAGAGGGGGTTGAACACATTCGATTTACGGTTTCGTCAATCGCAAGAGAACGCCGCAAAACTGGCCAATCTTCTCGATGATCACCCGATGGTAAGCAAAGTTCATTTTCCCGGGCTTGAAAGCCACGCCGACCACGAATTGGCCAAGAAGATTTTGCGTAAGGGTTTTGGCTCGATGGTCAGTTTCGTGCTGAAGGGGGATCGGAGACAGGCTGATATCTTCCACAAAACTGCCGAAAACATCCCTTTCGGGCCGACTTTGGGGGATGTTGCGACCATCGTAATCATGCCGGCATTTTCGTCTCACCGAAGGCTGCCACGTGAAGAAAGACTGGCGCTGGGCATTGAAGACAACCTAATCCGCGTATCGGTAGGGATCGAGGATTTCGACCTTATCGCCAGAGATTTCACCGAGGCGCTTGACGCCGTACAACAGGGTTTCTCTGACCCAAAGTAAGATTTGCCAAACATAAGCACACATCGCGCCAATCCAAATGATTTTTGGAACCAACTTTAGCGTTCGGGCATGTTGCCGTTGACCGATCCCGTGCGCATAAAAGGCTTTGGAAAAATCTTGCAATACATTCAAAAATTGCCGAACCTCTTCTTAAAGGGGTGTGCATACATGAAAAATCGCAGGAGTTTTATCGTCGGCGGCGCGGCAATTGGCTTTCTGATAATAGGGTACAGGCTGACCAGCGTTGCACCAAACATCGAAATTGCGTGGGTACTGTCGCTTTTACTACTCACGATTTTTTTGTTTTCGTTTGAAATTATTCCAATAGATATCGCAGCTTTGACCATTTTGGTTATGCTTGGGCTTTCGTCAATATTAGCACCTGCAATGGGCCTGTCCGAGGGGTTGGTCGATATAAACGAGCTGTTCGACGGGTTCTCCTCCAACGCGGTAATTTCGATCATTGCGGTAATGATCCTCGGGGCGGGGCTGGATAAAACCGGTATCATGAATTCTGTGGCGCGGTACCTAGTGAGGGTAGGCGGCACCACCGAAAAACGGATTNNACCGCTGATATCGGGCACCGTTGGTGGGATTTCCGGCTTTATGCAGAATGTTGGCGCGGCGGCGTTGTTTCTGCCCGTGGTTAATCGTATATCCACGCGCTCAAAAATCTCGATGTCCCGATTGCTGATGCCAATGGGGTTCTGCGCCATTCTGGGCGGTACGTTGACGATGGTCGGTTCAAGCCCTTTGATCTTGCTGAATGACCTGATTATTAACGCCAACGCCAGCCTTCCACCGGACCAACAGCTTGAAACGTTCGGCCTGTTTGCGGTCACACCTATCGGGATAGCGCTGCTTATATCGGGCATTCTGTACTTTGTAATATTCGGGCGGTTTGTATTGCCGAAGGGCGCGGATGTTCCAGACCAGAGGCAGGGGTTGGAAACGCACCTGCATGAAAACTATGGCATCGATTACATCATCGCCGAGATATATATCCCTTCGACCAGCAGAATAATCGGCACCGATCTTGATAGTTACGAGACCTTGTTTCATGTTCGCACCGTTGGAGTGACCTCAGGTGAAAAAGTGCGGATGACCACGCGCGGCGTGCCCGTCAGTTTGATAATCGCCAAGGGAGACCATCTGGCTGTTATCGGGGAACGCGAATCCATTGCCGTGTTCTGCAAGGCTTATGGGTTAGACTTAAAACCGGAACTCGCACTGTTTTCCGAGGTAATGTCATCAGAGTCTGCAGGCTTGGCCGAGATTGTGATCGCGCCAACGTCGTTGCTAATTGGCGAATCCGCCCGCACCAAGCGGTTGCGCGAACTTCATGGCGTATCGACGCTGTCGATCATCCGAAGTGGTAAAACTACGCGTGAGGGCGAAGACGTTCGTAACGAGGTGTTCCAGGCGGGCGACACAGTTATCGTGTTTGCCGACTGGCAAAGCCTGCAACAGTTTCACACGACAATGAATGTCGTGATCACCAGCGATTTTCCGCAAGAAGAGGTGCGCACACACAAAGTTATGCATGCACTGGTCTTTTTTGCCATCGCAATGGGGCTGGTCTTGCTGACTGACCTTCGCCTGTCCGTGGCGTTAATGGTGGGCGCGTTGGGCATCATCATAAGTGGTGTCCTTGATCCTGATGAAGCCTACGCATCTGTAAGTTGGAAAACCGTCTTTCTATTGGCCAGCCTTATTCCGCTTGGAAAGGCCGTTGAAGCTAGCGGCACGGCGGCGTGGATCGCGGATCGGGTGTTGGTCTCGCTTGGCGATGTAGACCTTTGGGTGTTGCAACTCGTTATAGCGGTTCTGGCGACATTATTTACGCTTGTCATGTCCAACGTTGGCGCAACAGTTCTGCTTGTACCACTGGCGATCAGCATCGCGCTTCAGGCCGGCGCCAATCCGGCGGTATTTGCCCTAACGGTGGCAATCGCCACGTCAAACTCCTTCCTGATACCGACGCATCAGGTGAACGCGTTGATCATGGGGCCGGGTCGCTACAAAGTTGTCGATTTCTTCCGCGCCGGTGGAATTATGACCGTGATTTTCCTGATTGTGCTGATGGTGATGCTGCAGTTGTTTTACTAGACGGCCCGATTTTCCCTGCTCGCAATCAATCTACCAAACACTTGGATGGACAAGTTGGGTGGAATTCTGTTTCATGGCGGGCGTTGGCCACATCCAAGGCTGCGAAAACTTGTAGGAGAAGTAATGTCTGCGCTACCGACCAGCATTGATCAAACCCGTGAACTCCTCGCCTCGCAGGGGTATATCTGCGGGCAGGCATTGGCGACGGTGGTTTTCCTTTCGCTGAAACTTGGTCGTCCGTTGTTCTTGGAAGGCGAGGCAGGCGTTGGTAAAACCGAAATCGCCAAGGCACTGTCCACCGCCCTTGGGCGTCGATTAATTCGGTTGCAATGTTATGAAGGGTTGGACGCATCCAGCGCAGTCTATGAGTGGAATTTTGCGGCGCAAATGGTGGCGATCCGTACAGCAGAGGCCGTGGGCAGCAGCGACCGCGCAGAACTGAACGCCGAACTGTTTAGCGAAGATTTCCTGATCCGCCGCCCGTTGCTGGAGGCCATGAGTCCGCAAGAGGGCGGCCCCCCCATCCTGTTGATCGACGAACTTGATCGCACCGATGAACCGTTCGAGGCATTCTTGCTGGAGGCGTTAAGCGACTTTCAAGTCACGATCCCGAACTTGGCACGATTAAAGCGGCGGAACCCCCGATTGTCATCCTTACATCTAATCGCACGCGGGAAGTGCATGACGCCCTTAAGCGGCGCTGTTTGNACCATTGGGTAGATTACCCCGATTTCGACCGCGAGTTGGAAATTCTGAACGCGCAGGTCCCCGAAGCGAGTGCGACTTTAAGCCGTGAAATCGTGGCGTTTATTCAAAAACTACGATCTGAAGATTTGTTCAAAAAACCCGGCGTGGCCGAGACGATTGACTGGGCAAAATGCCTGATGGCCCTTGATGCGATCCAGCTTTCGCCGCAAGTGATTGCAGATACATTGGGGGNGATTTTGAAGTATCAGGATGATATTGTGCGCGTTAACGGCTCGGAAGCGGCGCGAATATTAACGGAAGCAAAGGCGTCGTCCGAGATGGCTGACTAATGGCCAAACACGCCGACCTTCCAATCCCCGAAGACGGCAAATTCGTCGCCAACATAACCCATTTCGCGCGGGCGTTACGCATGGCCGGCCTACCAGCGGGGCCGGGGCGCGTAGGGGACGCGATACGCGCCGTCGCGGTTGCGGGCTTCACCGAAAAGCAGGATTTCTACTGGACGCTTCACGCTTGTTTCGTTTCGCGCCCCGAACATCGGGACGTATTTGCACAGATTTTCCGCCTGTATTGGCGGGATCCACAGTACCTTGAATCCATCATGGCGCTGCTGCCACCCGCTTTGAAACGCGCACAAGACGACCGCGCTCATCCTCCAGCAGAGCGCCGCGCCGCCGAAGCATTATTAGATGGTGCCGTGGCCGAAGCGCCGGACTCACCAGAAGGTGAGGGAACGGAGATCGAGCTTGATGCGTCAATGACTTATTCAGCGGATGAACGTCTGCGCGCGCTCGATTTTGAACAAATGAGCAGTGCGGAGATGGTCGAGGCTAAAAGAATGATCGCCCGCATTAAATTACCGGTTAAGCCTTTGGCATCGCGTCGAACCAAGGTGGCTTTGCACGGGCATATACCCGACTGGCGTGGAACTATTCGCGGCGCGATGCGTACTGGCGGGGACATTCAGAAACTCGCCATGCGACAACGAAAAACCCGTTGGCCCAATCTTGTGACGCTGTGCGATATCTCCGGTTCGATGTCGTCTTATTCCCGTGCAGTGCTGCATTTTCTACACGCGGCCAGCAATTCCAAAGGGGCGGGATGGGCGCAGGTGCACTCATTCACGTTTGGGACGCAGTTAACCAATATCACAAGGCATCTTCGCAATCGCGATGTGGATGCCGCCCTTGCGATGGCTGGGGCAGAGGCACAGGACTGGGAGGGCGGTACGCGGATCGGTGCGTGCCTGCACACGTTCAATCGCGACTGGTCACGCCGTGTTCTGGGGCAGGGCGCAGTGGTTTTGTTAATAACCGACGGATTGGATCGCGATGATCCCGATTTGTTAGGGGCGGAGATGGAGCGCCTGCACTTATCGGCCCGAAAAGTGATCTGGCTGAACCCGCTTTTGCGCTGGGATGGCTTTGCCCCCAAGGCGCGCGGCATTCGTGAAATGCTGCCCCATGTGGACAGCTTTCGTGCGGGTCACAACATTGCCTCGCTGCAAGCCCTTGCGGATGCGTTAACAAAACCTGAAGATGTCGGCGAGAAAGCACGCCTTATGCGCGCAATGAGGGAAAGCTGATGGCTGATTTCGATCAAATACCGGAACAAGCGCTCGATTGGATTGAATCCGGCAAACGTGCCGTGCTTGCGACGGTTATCCAGACGTGGGGGTCCGCGCCGCGCCCGATTGGGTCGCAACTGGCGATTAACGAAGATATGGAGATGGCGGGATCGGTTTCCGGCGGATGCGTCGAAGGCGCGGTCGTTGAAGAGGCGATTAACGCGCTTGAGGACGGTGTGCCGCGTATTCTGGAATACGGTGTTAGCGACGAAGAAGCCTTCGCCGTCGGCCTCGCCTGTGGCGGTGCAATCCATGTGTTGATCGAACCGATTGGCGTCGGGCAGGGGCCGGATGTAGCCTTGCTGGCAAGCCTCGTGGCGCATCGCAAAAAGCGGCGCGCGGCGGCGTATCTGGTGAATACCAAAACGTGGGAACGTCAAGTTGTAGGGGTAGATTTCAACACCATTGATCTGGCCTCGCGGTTTACCAGCGACAAGTCGGGGTTTGAGGGGGATTGGTTCGTCAATATCCACAACCCACCGCTGCGCATGATCGTGGTCGGCGCGGTGCATATCGCGCAACCCTTGATGCAAATGGCGCGGGTGGCGGGGTATGATGCGGTGTTGATTGACCCGCGCGAGGCATTCGCGACCGAGACACGGTTCCCCGGTGAACGCTTGGTCCATGATTGGCCGGATGAGGCGTTGGAGGCAGAGGGTCTCGATGCCCGAGTGGCAGTTGTTACGTTGACCCATGACCCTAAACTGGACGATCCGGCGATTAAGATGGCGTTAGCGTCAGATGTGTTTTACCTCGGATGTCTGGGGTCGACGCGGACACATGCGAAGCGGGTGACTCGGCTGAAGGAGGCGGGGTTTAGTGATACACAGATCGCCAAGATACATGCCCCCGTCGGGGCTGACATCGGGTCCAAAACACCAGCGGAAATTGCGATTTCCATCATGGCAGAAATCACCGAACGCTTGCGCCGTCCAGAGACACGCCGATGAAATTCGGGCCTATTCCCGTTGCGCAAGCTGAGGGCGCGATCCTTGCCCATTCGCTGAATGTCAGCGGAGTGCGCTTGCGTAAAGGCCGGACTTTGAACGCAGCGGACATCGCCACCATCACAAAGATTGGCGTTAGGGAGGTAACGGTGGCCGTGCTTGACGCGGATGATATTGCGGAAGATCAAGCCGCGCAAGCCTTGGCCACATCGCTTGTGCCAGACCCGATCGCCGCATCACTGCGGATCAGTGCGCCCTTCACGGGCCGTGTGAATATCTACGCTGAAACAGGCGGCTTGATGCTAATTGATGCGACTACGATTGAACGCTTCAATGCCGTATCTCCCACGATTACAGTTGCGACAGTGCCGGACATGGCGCGAGTTTCTGCGCGCGCCTTAATCGCGACGGTCAAAGTCATCCCCTATGCCGTGCGCCTAAAACATGTCGAAGACATGCCCGTTAGCGCGGCAATGCGTCTTGCACCGTTCACCTTGCGAACTGCCAGCCTGATTTTAACGAAGACCCATGGGATGCCTGAAAAACTGCTTTCTAAAG
>JAESQH010000005.1 GCA_016765235.1 Paracoccaceae bacterium | reverse complement strand
TATCGAGCATATCGGGCACCCAAGGATTAGCATCCTTCACCTTTTTCGTCGGAAAAGGCCCCACGCGCGGCTCCCCGTCCAGCTTCAGGAACACCGTCTCATAAAGGTCCAATGCCGCACTCGCGCCCACCTTCATCCCTTGGTATATCTTGATCGAGTGCTTCTGATCCGTCGCCGCACCAGCCGCCATCGCAGCAGCTAGCAGATCAATATCACCGTCGCTGACCCCTTGCATTACGGCGGTCAGAATGCCCTCGTCGGTCAGCCCGACCACATGGTCCAACGCCGCCGCCACCGCATCCGCATCAAACACGCCAAAGGATGCGCGCAACTTCAAAATCCCATCCAGCAGCCCCTCCGTATCGTCCCCCGTCAGGTGCCACGCAATACCGTCAAAAACCGCGCCATTCTCAATCGCGATCTCCTCCAGAATCTCCGCCCGCAGTTGCTTCGCCTGCCGCTCCTCCATCTCCACAAATTGCGGCGAGACGCCAGCCTCCAGCGGAAAACGCCGCAATATTCCAGCGCAGAACGAGTGGATCGTCTGGATTTTCAGCCCCCCCGGCGTTTCGAGTGCACGCGCAAATAAAGTCCGCGCCAATCGCAATTGATCCGCATCCAGATCAACCTCGCCCAGCGTCTCAAGCTCCGTCCGTAACTCCGCATCCGGCTTCATCGCCCATGCGCCCAGACTGCCGAACAAACGGTTCTGCATCTCGGCAGCAGCCGCCTTGGTATAGGTCAAACACAATATTTTTTGCGGCGGGCAACCCGCCAGCAACAGCCGCGCCACACGGTTGGTCAGCACCCGCGTTTTACCTGACCCCGCGTTCGCAGAAACCCACGTCGAATTCACCGGAATCGCCGCCTGAACCTGCGCCGCCGAGGCTTTTTCAATCGCGTTCATTCCATCGCCTCCGCTTCAAACTCGTCGCCATCCTGCCATTCGCCGAACCGTGCAAGGTGGTCATAATCACTGGAATACTGAATGCGTTCAGGACGTAAATGCGCTGTATACCCCAGACTTTCCGAACCAAACGCCTGTATCAGCTTACCCAATTGTTCCCAGATTTCACTAATTTCGCCATCACTGAATTCCAGCGATAATTCCTTGCCGCCTGCTCCCAAACCGATCAATTCCAGATGCGAAACTTTTCCCTTGGCGATACCTTCAAAACCACCAACCTGCGCCATCGCACCTTCAAGCGGTAGCTGCACAGCAAACTCTTTCGCCTGCTTTTTTGACGGCAAACCACCGGACTTATAGTCGTAAATCGCAAAGCTTCCGTTCGCCAACAAGTCAATACGGTCCGCTTTGGCGGTCAACGTAAAGCCGCCCAGCATCCGCTTCCCCAAAACCTCCTGCGCCAACAAACCCGCACGTTCGCGACGCACCCGCTCCCCCGCAATAAACCACCCCGCGATCTTGCGAAGCCGCGCNAGCCACAATCTCCGGACACTCGGCCACGGCACGAGGTCGTCCAGAACTTCGCGGGCAACATCCACAAAAACGGCCTCTGCATCATCCGGCAACCCGTCTTTTGTTCGCGCGGTGAACACCTCCAACACCTTGTGCAACGCTGTCCCACGCTCCCGCGCGTCAGCCTCTTTCCCCGGCGGATCAAGTGCCCGCAGCTTCAGAATTTTCTCCGCATAAATCGTATATGGATCACGTATCAACGTCTCGATCCGTGTCACTGATAGGCGATCAGGCCGCGCCGAAACCGGTGGACTAGGCGAGGGTCGAACAGCAGGTACAACCTCCCGTTCCGGCAGGTTCATCGCGACTGACAACGCTAACAACGCCTCGCCACGCGCCCGCATATCGTCCAGAGCAGTCACTCCAACCTGCCCCAACCCGCTTAGCAAATTCAACAACCGTATCACCCAACGCGAGGCCACCGTCGGCGCATCCCCATCACGAATAGACCGTGACNAAACCACCTCGCGTGCCGCAATCGCTTGCTGGAAATCATGTGCAGACAACCCAATCTGGCGTTCCGGTAACGGCAACCCGATTTGGCGTCGCATATCCCTGCTCATCCACGGGTCCGGCTTGGCGGCGGAAGGCCAAATCCCTTCATTCAGCCCACCCAAAATAACCAGATCCGCCGATTGCACCCGCGCCTCAAGCGTCCCCAAAATCACAATGTTCGGGTGAGGCAGATAGGCTTCGTCACGAACTTCGACCCCGTTCAACACCGACTGGAACAGCGCGCGATATTGCACAACAGGGATGACGCCGCCGAAGGCGGCCTCCTTTTCCAGTGCGTTCAGCACTTCTGACGCCGCCAGGCCCGCATCTTTATCCCAAAGAGGCCCCACATCATCCAAGCCACAGGACAATCGTTCCGCCACTTCGCGGTGCAAGCCAATCCAGTCCGACAAAGGCATCTCTGATGCCGCAGTCAGCAGCGGCATCAGTGCGGTATGTATGGCCGCAACCCAAGTACCAGCATCGGCCTCAACAGCCCAATCCGCCAACTCAACCCAATCAATAAACGGCGCGCCGCCCCGCAGTTTTCCCAACTCCAACTTGCGCGTCATCTGCAAGTGATTTGAGCGCCCTTTCACCCCGCCGCAAAGCGGATGCTTCAGGATCGCCAGCAACCCTTCCGGCGTCAAAGGCGCACCAACCAATGCCACCAGACGGCGCAAAAACACCCCCGGCGGGGTCAACGGCAATGGTCGCCCCGCGGAATCGTCCGGCGAAATATCCCAGCGTGCCAAAACCGACGCCACGCGCCGCGCCAAAACCCGATCCGGTGTGACCAAAGCCGCCTTTTGCCCATCTTCGGCTGCACGGCGCAACCGGATCGCAATCGCCTCAGCCTCCGCTCGTTGGCTTGGGGCCTCAATCAGCGTCATGCCCTCACAAGCATCCGGTAAATCCGCAATCAAACGCGGCCCATCCTGCAACCATTGGTCCGTTACAGGCGCGGGTCGCAAAGCTAGCGAAACCAGTTTATTTCGGGTAGTCTGCGCAGATAAAACAGCAGTCCAAAGGGCCGGTTCAAGCGGGAAATCCAACGTCTTGGCCAGATGCCCAAAGCCAAATTGCGGATGATCAGCCGCCATCGCCTCCCATGCTTCTGGCGGTGTGTCATAGTCAAATCCGGGCAACACAACCGCGCCCTGTGGCAACGCGGCAACCGCCGTCATAAACACCGCCGTAGCCCCGCGTGACCCTGTCGAACCCGCCACAATAACCGGATGCTTTGGCGGTGATTTGGTCCACAAGACCGCATACCCTTCAGCCACTGCACGCTGGCGCTCCTCAGCATCTGGTGCATCATCAGGCCGATGATCATTCCAATATTCGTTCAGGATTTCGAGGAACTTTTTCGACCGCTCCCAATGCTCCGATTGCCCGCCAACCTCGATGTCCGCCAGCGCATCCATCGCCAGTCCTTCGCCCTGAAAACTGTCAAGCAATGCCCCCAAACTATCCGCCAAATCAAACACGGCAGACTGCGGGGCAACATCGGGCTGTTGTTCAATAAACGCCGCCACCAGCCGCGCGATTATCAACTTTCGCCGCAACGCCGGAATGGGGGCCGCCAGCGGAACGCTGACATCCTGCGCCAAATCCGTCACCACCCGAATATCCGGCAACAGACGCGCGCCATTGCTGGCCAAAATCGCTTCGATCCCGCGCGCGGAACGGCGGGTGTTCACATAGACCACAACCTTGGCCAAGGCTTCGGGCGGTTGCCCCTCCAGCCGTTTCAACAACCCGTCAACAAACGCTTGCGAGAAATCCACACCCAGCGGCAGGGCGAAAACGCGTGGGGGTTTCTGCGCTTCAAACATCGCTCAACCAATCCCAACTATCCCCGACAGCATGTATTTCCAGCACCCGCATATCCGATTCTATATCCGGCATCGAAAACGTCAAATCCAGATGGCGCGGTGGCCGCGCAGCACCCAACCTATCCGGCCATTCCACCAGCGTGATTGCCGTATCGAACGCGTCATCCAGCCCCAACTCGGTCAACTCGTCAACATGGGTAAGGCGGTACAAATCCGTGTGCCACACCTCCCCAACGGAGGATTCATACACCTGCACCAACGTAAAAGTCGGCGAGGGAACATCCTCAACCAAACCATCCCGCGCCATCATCGCCTGAATGATGGATCGCGCAAAATGCGTCTTTCCCGCCCCCACCGGACCGGACAGCAGCAAGCAATCACCGCCTTTAAGATGCGCGGAAAACGCTACTGCCAACGCGGCGGCATCTTCGGCAGTTTCTAAAGTTTTTTTGTAATTCAAAGCGCCGCCCGATCGAAACAATTCACAATCGATTCTGGACGCTGGCGTTTATAAAAACAAGCCCCGCCTTAACCCTCGTTTTCAAGTGCCTGAATGGTCTTGGCAATACTGAACAGCCCGTTATCCAAAGATATATCTGTCGCCAGCGGTCCAAGTTTTACCACCGATTCCAGACCGGATCCGTCAACGATAATCCATTCGACCAACGCCATGGGATTGCGATCAAAAATCATCTTGATGGACCCAATTCTGGGTTCGTCAGGGTCAAACAGCGTCAGATGCATCTGAGTGTTCCCCGCTTCCAGAAGTTGCACAAATTTCGACCGCCTGATGTCAATATCAGGCCGTGTCAGCAACGACAATGGCGTGCTGGACTGCGGGTACCGCTGCGGACCACGGTTCGACTTCTTGTCAAAAACCGCCAAAACCTGCCCGTCAGCAACCAATAGTGCTGGCGAGGGCGCGTCATATTCGAACCGCATTTTCCCCGGCTTTTGCAAATAAAACGTACCCGTTGCCGTGGTACCATCCGCACTTTCCTGCGTAAAAGGCGCCGTCGCGGAAACAAGCGAGTTCAGATAAGTGTTCAACTCATCGACAACGTCGTTCTGGGCGCTGGCGATACCGCCATATGAGGCCAGAGAGGCGGCACTAAAAGCCGCGATAAAAAAGCGTCTGTTCATAGCGTTAACCTACAGCCCACTCGCCAAATGTTAAACCCGCCAATGCCGCAATAAGCGGATATTGGCGACTATTGGATTTCCGGTACCAGAATTTCCCGTTTCCCGACATGGTTGGCCTGACTAACAATGCCATTATCTTCCATCTCTTCCACGATCTTGGCGGCCTTGTTATAACCGATCGACAGCTTGCGCTGGATGTACGATGTCGAACATTTCCGGTCCCGCGCCACAATCTGCACCGCTTGGTCGTAAAGCGCATCNTCNCCGCCNGTGTTNCCACCNAGNCCNANCANCGCATCGACGTTCGCCTCTGCCTCGCCAACCGGTCCTTCGACAACGCCCGATACATACGTCGGCTCGCCCTGCGTCTTGAGGAAATTCACAATTTCCTCAACTTCTTCGTCCGACACAAACGGCCCATGCACGCGCGTTACTTTACCGCCCGCGGCCATGTACAGCATATCGCCCATGCCCAGCAGTTGTTCCGCACCCATCTCGCCCAGAATGGTCCGACTATCTATTCTTGACGTAACCTGAAACGAAATCCTGGTAGGGAAATTCGCCTTGATCGTACCCGTAATTACATCAACCGAGGGCCGCTGCGTCGCCATAATAAGGTGAATACCCGAGGCCCGCGCCATCTGCGCCAGCCGCATAATACACGCCTCGATCTCCTTACCGGCAACCATCATCAGGTCAGCCATCTCGTCCACAATGATCACAATGAACGGCATAGTTTCAGGCGTGAATTCTTCGGTTTCAAACACCGGTTCGCCGGTCGCATCATCAAAGCCCGTCTGAATGGTCCGCTTAAAACCTTCACCCTTGGCCAGCGCATCGTTCACGCGACCATTATAGCCGTCAATGTTACGAACTCCCATTTTCGACATCTTGCGATAGCGCTCTTCCATCTCCGCCACGGCCCATTTCAAAGCCACAACCGCCTTTTTGGGGTCCGTCACAACAGGCGACAGCAGATGCGGAATACCGTCATAAACCGACAGCTCCAGCATCTTGGGGTCAACCATTATCATGCGGCATTCCTTGGGGCTAAGGGTGTACAACAGCGACAGGATCATCGTGTTGATCCCCACCGATTTACCCGAACCCGTCGTACCCGCAATCAATAAATGTGGCATCTTCGCAAGGTTCGCCACCACAGGTTCGCCGCTAATATCCTTGCCCAAAGCAAGCGGAAGCTGGAATTTGCTGTCCCCAAACGCGCTGGATGCAATAATCTCGCGGAACAACACCATCTCGCGATGGTCATTAGGCAACTCGATCCCGATTACCGAGCGCCCCGGTATCGTCGAAATACGCGCCGACAATGCCGACATAGATCGCGCAATATCATCGGCTAGACCTACAACGCGGCTGGCCTTCATGCCCGCTTCTGGTTCCAGTTCATACATCGTAACCACTGGGCCGGGGCGAACTTTAATTATTTTGCCTTTAACCCCGTAATCTTCCAGCACATTTTCCAGCATCCGCGCATTCTCGTTCAACGCATCATCGCTTAACGTATGGCGCACGATCGCCGTCGGATTAGACAAAATCGAGATCGGCGGCGTTTCATACCCATCATCTTTCGGTTCCAACGCCAGACTAGGCTGTTCTTCCTTGCGCGCCCGCGCAGATTTCGCCAGTCGCTTGGGCGCCTTATGCTGCACCCGTGGCACAGGCTTGTTCAGGATCATCGGGCCATTGTCGACCACTTCGTCGTCCGTATCTGTCGCCCGCCGCGCAACCAATGGCGGCTCCTCCTTGCCGCGTTGAACACCGCCAAGTGCTGCCCCGCCTGCATCTTTCCCCTTACGCGCCCGCACCGCGGCGGATATCCGCGCGCTCAACCGATCATCGGTGGGTGCCGCACCTTCACCGCGTTCCGAGGAAACCCGAACTTCACCGACTTCACGCCGCTCCGCCGCATCTACTGCCCGAACGCGCCGCTTTTCACGTGCGTTCTTCGCCGCATCCAGCCCCTTAACGCCAAGCAGCGCCAGCACCGCATACACAGCGCTCGAAAGTTTAACCGTTACCCAACGCAACCCGAAATAGGAGGATACAAACCCGCGCCACATACCGCGCCCAACAGTTTTGCATTCACTCCAGTTCATGCCCAACGCATAACCGCTCAGTAAAAGCGTAAGCACCAACAGCGCCAACGTCACCGCCAACAGATTTAATCCGAGCATGCCGCTCGGTAAAAGCACAGAA
>JAESQH010000100.1 GCA_016765235.1 Paracoccaceae bacterium | reverse complement strand
CCCTCCTCACCGCCCCTGCTTTTGGTGGCGAGATCGGGCGCATAGCCACACCGGACGAGGTCGCTGCGTGGGATATCGACATCCGCCCAGATGGTCTTGGACTACCAGAAGGGTCGGGAACTGTGGCGCAGGGCGAAGTGATTTTCGAAGGGAAATGCGCGGCTTGTCACGGGGATTTCGGCGAAGGCGTGGGGCGCTGGCCGGCTTTGGCCGGCGGGTTTGATACGCTAACCAGTGATCGCCCGATTAAAACTGTAGGGTCGTTTTGGCCATATCTGTCGACCGTGTGGGATTACATTAACCGCGCGATGCCCTTTGGCAATGCGCAGTCCTTAAGCGCGGACGAGGTTTATGCGCTGACCACCTACATTATGTTCTTAAACGAGATCGTCGATGACGAGACGTCCGAACTGTCCAAAACCAATTTTCTTAATCTTCCACTTGGTAATGAGGGAAATTTCTATTCCGATGATCGGCCAACCGCCGAATACCCGTTCTTTATCGATACCTGCATGACGAACTGCAAACCCTCCGTCGANATCACCAAACACGTNAGTGGCAAAGACGTNACNCNGGAATAGTTACAACGTGCGAAGNGCGGCNAGTTTNCNCATAGCNTCNNTNGTGTGNTGNATGGCNGTTTTNGCGAACGANCGCATGATCATNATCTCGAAACCNTNNGAAATTGGCGTGATGCACGACATCATATGCGCGAATTCNGCACGCGCAGTTTGCCCNTGTTCCAGCGCATCCAGATCCANCGAGCAAAGACGTGTCATGACTTCGGGTGCATCNGAACCGCNAAGTGTCAAAACAANCCATCCGTCGCTTTGATCGGTGACNGCGGCTTTGGCGTCGAGGGCCTCGNTCAGTGTTTCCAGCCTGATATCGCCAACTACAAACCATTGGCCTTGCCCTGCCCNCATAACGCGAATATTTNTCCTCGATTTAACTTTACCGACACTTGGTAATGCGAGATTGATCTCCGATTTTAAGGCATCATTAACCGCCATCCCCTGCCCTTTGAAGGGTGCAACCGACAGGATGTTTGCGGGTTGCTCGCAGGCCAGAACTGAATCGCCAATCGCGATGGGTTGAGCAATCAAGTCTTGGCTTGGGTGCAATTTGAAATCAGCCACGCAACTTTTCCCCCTTTGGGTCATGGAATTGCGGTGAGACGATCTCGCACAGCGTATCGAGGTTGCGCAGTAAATCGACCGCACGAATGGTCTCGCCGATCCGCCCATGCCCGCTTTTAACGAAGGCCAACCCAAGCATTCCGTCCTGCGTTGGCGAATAGCAAACCGACGTTATATGGCCCTGCATATTCTCGCGAATAGGTTCCGCATCGACATTGATCATAATGGAGCCACCCAGCAGTTGGCGCACAGGACCAACAGGTTTTATCCCGACCAGTTGTTCACGCATCGGGTCCAGCAAACTTTCTCGTTGGCTGGAAACCCCGCCGATAAAATCCTTTTTCGTGGACATCATTCCAGACATTCCCAGATCGGTCGCCGTGACACGACCATCCATTTCAGCGTGCGTTAGGAACCCCTTTTCGATGCGCAAAACGTTCAAAGCTTCCATGCCGTAAGGCCCGCCGCCCATCGCTTCGGCGCGTTTGACAAGTTCACGCATCAAAGCGTCGCCATATCTGGTTGGCACCGCGATTTCATACGCCAACTCGCCCGAGAAAGAGATGCGGAACAGACGGCCCTGAACGCCAGCGATCGAAACGTCGCCGCAGCCCATGAACGGGAATTTCTCGTTTGAGACATCGTCTATCAATTCCACCAACAATTCCCGAGACTTCGGGCCAGCGACAGCAATTTGCGCCCATTGTTCCGTGACGGAAATCATTTGCACATCCAATTCGGGCCACAGGCATTGCGAGCAGAATTCGAGGTGTGACATCACTGGACCAGCCGCGCTTGTTGTGGTCGTCATGACAAAATGATTGTCGCCCATTCGTGCAGTCGTGCCGTCATCCAGAACCATCCCGTCCTCGCGCAGCATCAGGCCATACCGCACTTTACCAACTTTGAGGGTCGAGAACATATTGGTGTAGACGCGGTCCAGAAACGTTGCGGCATCGGGGCCTTGAATGTCGATTTTACCCAGCGTGCTTACGTCGCAAATACCAACAGCTTCGCGCACCATTTTGACCTCACGGTCACANGATTGCCGCCAATGGNTTTCGCCGTCTTTCGGGAACCACGAGGCCCGATGCCANAGNCCAGNCTCGATCATTTCCGCACCACGCGACATCGCCCAGTCATGGCTTGTTGTGAAACGCTCTGGGGCAAGTCCTTTGCCCGTCCCACCAGCACCAAGCGCGCCCATATGTATCGGCGTATAGGGAGGGCGGAAAATTGTCGTACCCGTTTCAGGAATGGTCTGCCCCGTCAGTTCTGCCATCACCGCCAATGCGCCCATATTGGACAATTTNCCTTGATCNGTNGCCATTCCCAACGTCGTGTACCGCTTCATATGTTCAACCGAACGGAAGTTTTCACGGTGTGCCATCACGATATCTTTCACAGTCACATCGTTCTGGAAATCCAGCCAAGCGCGGCCTTTAACATCCGGCACATGCCAATACGGGGCCACCGTGCTTTGTGCATCGTCAGCGACCGGCACATGTGGCCGCACCTGCTTCAAGCTCAGGGCTTTGAGTGCCGCTTTGGCTGCCGCCATGCCTTCTTTCAGCGCGCCTAGAGTTGAGAAATTTCCGTTTGCCGCACCGACGGCTACCAAGTTCGGGATAGTTCCAGCGGTGGGTACAAACGCCGCGATATCCTCGCGCCATGTTGGTTTTCCGCCCATGTGACCCGTTAAATGCAACGAAGGATTCCAGCCCCCCGAAACCGCCAGACAATCCGTATTGATTTGCTGTGTCGAGCCGTCCGAGTTTCGCACTGACAACCGCTCAACACCCAATCGCCCGCCCGTACCGATGACCGCTGCGCCGGTGAAGATGGGGCAATTTACATTCGGAGTCACATCNTCTCGCGTNTCTATCAATGCNGTNACGGTCACNCCCAANGCCANNANATCGCGNGCNGTNCGCCAGCCGTCGTCATTATTGGTAAACACCGCCACGCGCTGCCCTGTCGCGACGCCGTAGCGATGCGCATAGGTGCGAACGGCCGAGGCCAGCATAATTCCGGGGCGATCATTGTTTGGAAACGCTATCGGGCGTTCCGTTGCACCCGCNGCNAGGATGGTGTGTTTCGCCACGATGCGCCAGAATATCTGTTGCGGAGCGCCATTTGCGTCCGAAATATGATCCGCCACACGTTCCAACGCACCAAAAGTTCCACCGTCGTATGCACCTGTTACGGTCGTGCGCGTCATCACGCGGACATTTGGCATTTCGACCAATTGCGCCGCAACATCCGCCGCCCAGCGCTGTGAGTGTTTGCCGTCCACCTCGGTCTGTTCGCTGTTCATACGGCCACCGATTATGAAATCTTCATCAGCCAAAATAACCTTGGCTCCGCCTTTTGCCGCCGTCAATCCAGCCATCAAGCCCGCCGGACCACCGCCAACAACCAACACATCGCAATATGCCCATGCCTTTTCATAAACGTTGGTGTCTGCCTGCCCCGACAAACGTCCAAGGCCGGCGGCACGACGAATGATAGGCTCGTATACCGCCTCCCAGAACTTTTTGGGCCACATGAAAGTTTTATAGTAGAAACCCGCGCCCAAGAACGGCGACAGCAGGTCGTTTACAGCTAACAAATCCACCTTCAAGCTTGGAAAACGGTTTTGACTTTGGGTCACCATGCCGCTGAAAACTTCTTGTGTCGTTGCGCGTGTATTAGGCGTACGGTTAGCGCCAACGCCGATTTCCATCAATGCGTTGGGTTCTTCTGAACCGNCCGTTAGCACACCGCGTGGTCGGTGATATTTGAAACTGCGCCCCATAAGGCGCACATCGTTTGCCAGCAACGCCGAAGCCAACGTATCGCCGGGATGTGCCGTATATGTCTGCCCGTCAAACGTGAACTGGATCGACACTTCGCGGTCGATCAAACCGCCTGATGATAAACGGCTCATTTCGCCGCCTCCTTCACATCTCGGGCGAGTTTTNCGTCGATGATTTCATGTGTCGTGACATTTCGCACGATGTGCAGCCAAGCGGCGCATCCCATCACGTGTTGCCACAACTCAGCATTTTCGCCGGTCGGATTATTCCGCAGATAAACATAGTCGTGGAATGCCGCGGCTTCGCCGCCTTCGGGGCGATCCAGCAATTTAGCGGACCCGAGGTATTCGAACTCGCGATGGTCGCGCTCTCCGCAATGTGGGCAGGTTATCCTCATGTCAGCTCCCTCAATGCAGGTTAGGACGAGCGCCAGTGCCCTCGTCATCAATTACGTGTCCGGTNTCNAAACGGTTGAGGTTGTACTTGGTCGCCCAATCCGCTTTTTCCCCCGTTGCCANCAAGTGCGCNAACGCAGCACCNGCCGCAGGCGTNGCCTTGAAACCGCCGTAGCACCAGCCNCCGTTCAGGAACAAACCNTCNACAGGNGTTTTGTCGATAATGGGNGANCCATCCATGGTCATATCCATNATCCCNCCCCAGCTTCGNAGCATCCGCGATTTGCCAAGCATCGGCANAAGGGCCATCGCGGTCTCAGCTATACTTTCGACCATTGGCAAGTTTCCGCGTTGTGAATAGCTGTTGTAGCCGTCGATATCACCGCCAAACACCAGCCCGCCCTTGTCGGACTGGCTGATATAAAAGTGGTGCATACCGAAAGATATTACGTTATCAATCACCGGCTTCACGGCTTCCGTCACGAAGGCTTGCAACACGTGGCTCTCAATTGGCAACCGCAATCCAGCCATCTCGGCCACTTGCGAGGTGCGGCCCGCAACAGACATTCCCACTTTGCCCGCGCCGATATACCCACGCGATGTCTCGACACCCTTGATCTTGCCCGCTTCAATCCGAAAACCCGTAACTTCGCAGTTCTGGATCAAATCGACTCCGCGCATATCGGCCCCTCGCGCATAACCCCAAGCCACCGCATCATGTCGCGCCGTGCCTCCGGTTCGCTGCAACAAGCCACCACGAATGGGGAAGCGTGCATCGTCGAAATTCAGGAAAGGAACCAGTTTCCGAACGTCTTCACGGTCGAGTAACACTGCATCATCCCCCGTCGCTCGATTGGAATTTCCGCGCCACGCCANACCATCATACTGCGCGTCATCATGCGCCAATNTCAGACAGCCACGCTGCGAGAACATGACGTTATAGTTGAGCTCCTGTTCAAGATTTTCCCACAGCTTCAAGGAATGCGAATAAAATTCCAGATTTCCGTCCTGCAGATAGTTTGCCCGTACAATCGTGGTATTGCGCCCGACATTACCACCGCCGAGATAGCCTTTTTCGAGCACTGCGATATTTCGAATACCGTACGTTTTGGCCAGATAATACGCTGTCGAGAGGCCATGCCCGCCACCACCGATAATAACAATGTCATAAGATTTCTTAGGTTCGGGATTTCGCCAAACAGGCTTCCATCCCTTGTTTCCCGTCAAACCATTCTTCAGAATTTGGAGCGCCGAATAATGCACGTCAAAGGTCCTTATACGCTCATACGAATCTGTATCGCGAGCCTTCCGATACGCTAGTCCAAAACCACCACCTTGCAAGCCCCTCAATGGTGAATTATAGAGCGCCATACATGATTAATTATGCGAGAGCGCCCCATGCCCAAAATCCACGGTAACGAAATCCGCCCCGGCTACATTCTTGACCATAACGACGGCCTGTGGGTCGCCGTAAAAGTCAGCCATGTAAAACCGGGTAAAGGCGGCGCATTTGCGCAGGTAGAAATGAAGAACCTTCGCAACGGTTCGAAATTGAACCAACGCTTTCGCGCGGCGGACAAAGTGGAAAAGGTGCGGCTTGAGCAAAAAACGCAACAGTTCCTGTACGAAAATGACGGCATGTTGGTGTTCATGGACACCGAAACCTATGAGCAAATCGAACTGCCAGCCGACATCCTTGGTGATCGTCGCCCATTCCTGCAAGATAGCATGACAATCCAGATCGAATACTACGATGACGAGGCCCTAAGTGCCGCCCTTCCGCAGCGCGTTACCTGCACCGTTGAAGAAACCGAACCAGCCGTGAAAGGCCAGACCGCCGCCAACAGCTTTAAGCCTGCTGTGTTGGATAATGGTGTACGGGTCATGATCCCGCCGTTCGTTGCTGAAGGCGAGGCTATCGTTGTGTCTACTGAAACTATGGAATACGTCGAACGCGCCTGATCGCATTTACTCCGGCGGCGCTTGCCGCACCTCTTGAAAGCCAAACATATGTCTAATGCCTCCGCCAATATGAATATCATGGTCAAAGCGGCCCGCATCGCTGGCCGCAAACTGCTGCGTGATTTTGCCGAGGTGGAGAACCTACAGGTTTCTTCCAAAGGCCCCGGCGATTTCGTATCCAAAGCCGACACAACAGCCGAAGAAACCATCCGCGAGCAACTGACGGAGGCACGCCCGAACTACGGTTTTCTTGGCGAAGAATCCGAAGAAACCTTTGGCGAGGACCCTACACGCCGCTGGATCGTTGACCCGCTAGATGGCACCACGAATTTCCTGCACGGGATGCCGCATTGGGCCATCTCGATCGCGTTGGAACATCGTGGCGAAATCGTCGCGGCTGTGGTTTACGACCCCGTGAAAGACGAATTGTTTAGGGCTGAAAAAGGCGAAGGCGCTTGGCTTAATGATCGCCGGATGCGTGTTTCTGGCCGCACCGAAATGATCGAAATGGTATTTGCCACTGGCGTGCCATTTGGTGGTCGCTCCGATCTTCCAGAAACATTGCAAGACCTTGCACGCCTTATGCCGGGTTGTGCTGGTGTGCGCCGTTGGGGAGCAGCGGCCCTCGATTTGGCATATCTTGCCGCTGGTCGATACGATGGCTTCTGGGAACGCCGTTTGCATGCGTGGGACATCGCCGCCGGGATTCTACTGGTAAAAGAATCTGGTGGGATTGTTGAAAGCATCGATTCCGACGAAAGCCCTCTGGTAAGTGGCGATATCCTTGCGTCCAACGAGCCTGTTTTCAACCGCTTCGCAAAACTAATCCGTAACGACGGCTAAATCCGCCGGATCACGGCACCGTCTGCCTGCATATCGCCCTTAGCACGATCAAAACGTAAATACGCCAAACCCTGACCACCAGATACGGTGTGCAGGGTTCCGGCTGGTTTGCCATCGGCAGTGATCGGAGTGCCGGCAACGGCATCCCCCTCAACAGAAACGCAAACCAAGCCTTTCTTAAGTTCGGTTTTGTGTTTCATACGGGCGGTCACTTCTTGCCCGACATAGCAGCCTTTGCGAAAATCAACACCGTTCAAACGCTCGAACCCGACTTCAAGTATATAGCTATCGTCCGACAGTAACTCTGCCCCCGTTTCGGGAATTTGATGTGTTACGCGCAAAGCATCCCAGGCGGCGATATCAAGCTCCAGAATTCCATCCGCATCGCCATAAGACCGCCAGCCGAGCGCATCACTGCGTGGGTCCATGAACGCCCCGTCAGGCATTGCATCAAACCCTTGCAAAACCGCCAGCCCCGCATCCGTGATCTCGACATCTGCGCGCAAGCGATACATCGTCAAGCGTTGCGCCAGTGCGGCCGCACGGCTGGCGTGCACGTCCAGCAAAATGGAATCTTGGCCGGAAGTCATGATGAAGTCGAACAGGTATTTCCCCTGTGGACTAAGCATCGCTGCATACACGGGCCCTTGGGCAATGCGCGCAACGGAGTTGCTTACCAACCCCTCCAGAAAACCTTCGCGGTCAGCACCAGTAACCCGCAACACCGTGCGCTCTGCGTTATAGAATCCATTTGTCATGTTATTATCCCCTTTGGAAGTATATATAGGCATCACACGCCCGTTTCACACCCGTTATTGCGAATTTTCGAAAGCCAAAATGCCCGCTCCAATATCTGTCATCATCCCAACTTTGAATTCCGCGCCGCACCTGCAAAGTTGCCTAGGAGCATTGGGCGAAGGGATCATGGACGGGCTGCTGACCGAGGTGATTTTCGCGGATGGCGGATCATGTGATGACACCGCGCAGATCGCTGAAGACGTGGGCGCAACATTCCTTTCCACCCCCATAGGGCGTGGAAACCAGATGGCCGCGGCCGCACAAATTGCGCGCGGGGAGTGGTTGTTGTTCCTACATTCCGACAGCGTTTTAGGGCGCGATTGGCAAGATGCCGTGATCCGACACCTGACTACTCCTGAAAAAGCCGCCTATTTCAAACTGCGTTTTGACGAGGCCACGTTCCCTGCAAGAACGGTCGCAAGTTGGGCAAATTTGCGCGCCCGCTGGTTGGGCCTACCATACGGCGATCAAGGCTTGCTGATCAGTCGCCGACTATACAAACGCATCGGTGGCTTTCCCGATATCCCGTTGATGGAAGATGTGGCGATTGCGGAAAAATTGCGCGGTAAACTCAGTGCATTGCCCGCGTTCATCGAGACAAGTGCCGAAAAGTACCGCCAAGACGGATGGATCAAACGATCGTTTAAAAATTTCAACGTGTTATCGCGCTACCTTACAGGCGCGGACCCGACCAAACTGGCCGCCAAATATTACCGTTAAACATGGGCGAATTGCAGGCGGTAAAGTTCAGCGTAAAGCCCGCCGTTAGCCAACAACTCCTGATGTGTGCCAGTTTCTACGACGCTGCCCTGATCCATAACAACAATCATATCCGCATCCAAAATCGTTGAAAGACGGTGCGCGATAATAAATGTCGTCCGCCCCTTGGCCAACTTGTCGAGAGCCGACTTGATTGCCGCCTCGGATTCTGCATCCAACGCCGAAGTTGGTTCGTCCAGCAATAAGATCGGAGCATCGCGAAGGATCGCGCGCCCAATCGACAGACGTTGTTTTTCACCGCCGGAAAAATGGCTGGCGGAAGAGCTAACAACCGTGTCGTACCCGTCAGGTAATTGGCGAATAAATCCGTCAGCAGCGGCAGATTTGGCAGCGGCCTCGATTTCTGTATCGTCGGCATCCAGACGGCCAAACCCAATGTTGTCGCGCACCGTACCTGACAACATCACGGCGTCCTGACTGACGACAGCAACTTGGCGACGCAGTGACTTGATCGAAATATCCCGAAGATCTGTGCCGNCGATCAGCACCCGCCCACCGGTTGGGTCAAACAGTCGTGGAATTAGATTGAAAACGGTGGATTTACCCGCCCCGGACCGGCCGACAAGGGCCACCTTGGACCCAGCAGGTACTTTCAGGGTCAAACGTTTCAAAGCAGCAAATCCGTTTGGATAAACGAACTCCACGCCCTCAAACTCAATTTGGCCCTTGGCACCGTCCAGCGAAACAGCGTTTTCTTTATCAACAATTTCGTTCTTAGCGTCGAGAATCGGGAATATCCTGTCCAACGCCACACGCCCCTGCGCGGCGGAGGCCAAGGTTGACCCAAGCGTTCTTGCCGGTTGTGACAGCACGCCGACACCCGTCAACAGACCTATAAAATCGGCGATGGTTATGGTACCGCGTGCAATCCCCCACGAGACCGCAAACAACAATACCGCAACAGCCAACCCGCTTAGCAATTCGATGAGTGGCGACAACCGCCCCTTCCACTTCATGTCCGTAATTCGAAGGGTCTCAATCTTGCTGAAAGTGCTCGACGCGGTTGCGTTCAAATGGTCCTCAAGTTGATAGGTGCGGGCCATTCGAATGCTGGACAGACCCTCGACAATCTCGGAATTCATGCCCGAAAGCTGCGCCTGCGTACCTTTGGATATTCTTCGAATTTTAGTGCCAATGCTGTTGACTGGCGCNACCGCCAACGAAAAAATCAACAGGAGTATCAATGTNATTTGCCAATCTATCGACAACATCACCCCAACGGCTGCAATGATTATCANCACACTGGAAACAGCGCCCATCAAGGCCTGGACAGAAGTTCGAAGCAANTCACTATCCGAGGAGAACCGNGCAGCCAACGCCGCCGGAGTTTCCCCTTGAAGACGGAAAAGATCAGCGTGGATAAGGCTGGAATACATAGCTTTTTTAAGCTTTGCTTCAAATCGAAACAGCGCGGTATTGCCAGAAACCTGTTGATAAAACATGCTCACACCCTTGCTGGTGGCGATCAGTACAATGCTGATCGGCCCCCAGTAAATCACGGATGCATCAGCGGTTTCATATGCCGTTATAATCAGCTGGATAATCTTTGCGTAAGCAGCGGAAGTAATTGCAACAATGATCATGAACCCGAAGCTTACAAAAATCAGCCCGCGATATTCCGAAAGCCAGTCACGCCATAAGCGCCNATAGCCTGCGTCTTCNGAATTGTTTTTGGGCTGCATTAGGGATTCTCCGGTCATTCAGTTGGGCTACAGATTAATTACTGCTGAACCGCGCCTCAATAGGACGTTGCGTANAATANGCANGTTTTNTNGATTTTGCCAGTTTCCATTCCAAAAACTCCGGTTATTCTTCCTTCAAAATTATTAAGGANTATTGCAATGAGTCTCTCCCANGGTCGCGACCTGTTTATGACCCCTGGNCCCTCCGTCATTCCNGANCGCGTGCTAAACGCTATGCACCGCGCNGCNCCTAATATCTACGAGGGCGACTTGATNGAAATGACNGATAGAATTCTGGACAAGCTGCGCAAAGTAGCCGGCACAACGGGTGACCCGACNATCTANATCAGNAACGGGCATGGTGTATGGGAAGCNGCGTTGCANAACGTTCTTCAAGCCGGTGACAAGGTATTGTGCCTGGCTACGGGGACATTTGGCTCCGGCTGGGCAAGTGTTGCAACCACAATGGGGATTGACGCTGAGGTGATCGATTTCGGAACTTCCGGTAGTTTCGATGTCACTAAGGTTGCCGAGGTGCTTCGCGCNGACACCGGCAAAATCAAAGCAGTTCTGGCCACGCACACCGATACCTCCACGTCTGTAACCAACGACATTGCAGCGCTTCGTAAAGTAATCGACGATACAGGGCATCATGCTTTGTTGATGGTGGACTGCATCGCGTCACTTGCTTGCGAACCCTTCGAGATGGACGCCTGGGGCGTTGATGTCATGGTTGCCGCTTGCCAAAAAGGGCTGATGGTTCCCCCCGGTGCCGCTTTCACATTTCACAATGCGAAAGCGGCGCAAGTGTCTGAAAGTACTAAAAAGACCTCACCATATTGGGATTGGATACCAAGGACAAATCCCGACAGATTCTATATGCGTTTCAATGGCACGCCACCAACGCATCACCTATATGGGCTAGACGAGGCCTTAATAATGCTCGTTGATGAAGAAGGGATCGAAAACGTCTGGGCGCGACATAGAAAACAGGCGCAAGCTGTCTGGGCTGCCATCGATACTTGGGCCGAAGCTGGTGCAATACGTTGTAACGTCAGAAATACCAACGAACGATCCACGGCGGTTACAACCGTGATTTCCGATACGGTGGACCTGTTACCGCTGCACCAATGGTGTCAGGATACCGCCGGATTGGTGCTAGGTGTAGGCATCGGTTTTGGTGATTACGAGCCCCACCAGATTTTTCGGATCGGGCATATGGGCCATATGAATCCTGTGATGCTACTCGGGGCATTGTCTACAATCGAGGCAGGCTTGGCCGCGCTACAGATCCCGCACGGCGAAGGCGCAATTGCTGCCGCCGGACGGGTGTTGTCTAGCTGAACGATATTTCTAGGGGGGAGTCGAAAAGGACTTCCTCCAGATTGTCACCATCCCCCGCCCGATCTACGATCAGGAAATCTTGTGCATCGCCCAACACCAGTAACGGGTGATGCCAAACGTTGATATCGTATTGCAGGCCTTGATTTCCTTGGCAATGAAACGCACGGCAGTTCGCCAAATCGGGGCTTTGAGACACAACCGCCAACCATGGTTGGCCACCAAGTGGCACAAACGCTTGTGACCCGAGCGGATGGCATTCCAGCATCCCGACACTTAGCTCGCGTGGACGACCCCGAAAAATCGAGAGGATCGCCCGCCCATCGCCAACGGCCGCCTCCGCCAAAGCATGAAACCGTGTCGTATAACCAGCGTTAATCTCGACAGCGGTTGAGGGGTCCGCCTCGATGACCACGCCGAACGGAGCGAAAGCTTGCGGGGTTAACGGCTCGACTTTGATCATAATTTCAACTTTGGATGACGGTTCACATCTTTATAAAGCAGATACCGGAAATCCTCTGTGCCGGCCGCATAACACGCCTGCGGGCAAAATGCGCGAAGCCACATAAAATCACCGGCTTCAACTTCGACCCAGTCATTATTCAATTTATAGGCCGCTTTACCTTGCAAAACGTACAGCCCGTGTTCCATCACGTGCGTTTCCATGAACGGGATAATTCCACCCGGCTTGAACGTAACGATATTGACGTGCATGTCGTGGCGCATATCGTCGGGGTCAGCAAACCGAGTTGTTGACCACGCACCGTTAGTGTCGGGCATAGCAACAGGCGTTTCGTCTTTGTCGTTGGTCACAAATGCTTCGGGGTAGTCGATGCCCTCAACAGATTCGTAAGATTTTCGCACCCAGTGGAATGTTGCGACAGCGTCTGACGTGTTCTTAACACGCCACTTCGAACGCGGAGGAATAAAGGCATATCCGCCTTCCTCCATTTTGTGCTTCTCGCCGTCAAGTTCCAGTTCAATCGTACCGGAAACGACAAACAATACAGCCTCAGCCTCAGCATCCGGTTCGGGCTGCGTACTGCCACCACCCGGTGAAACTTCAACGATATATTGCGCGAAAGTCTCGGCAAAACCAGACAAGGGCCGCGCGATGATCCACGCGCGTGTTTTATCCCAGAACGGCAGATTACTGGTGACAATATCGGTCATCACGCCTTTGGGGATTACTGCATAAGCATCCGTAAATATCGCCTGCCCGGTCAACATATCGTTTTGCGAAGGAAGCCCGCCTTTGGGCGCGTAGTACATGTCTTTTGTCAACTGCGATCACCATCATTAATTGAATTGAGCAACCTTACAATGAAACCAACCTGTTGACCCTTATTGTTTGCGTTGAAACAGTTTATCAAAAATGGATTAAACCGGAGGATGTTCTGAACGCCAGTGCTTAGCAATTTCGCCGCGCGTCGTCATCCATACATCTTTGTGCCCCTGCACATAATCAAGGAACCGCGCCAACGACGCTGCGCGCCCCGGGCGGCCAACCAGCCGGCAATGCAACCCGATCGACATCATCCGCCCGCCCTCGGCATAAAGCACATCAAAACTGTCCTTAAGGTAGGTGAAAAACTGGTCACCCGAGTTAAACCCTTGTGGCGAGGCGAAGCGCATGTCGTTGGCGTCCAGTGTATAGGGGACCATCAAAAACGGTCCATCCGGCCCATCGACATAATAAGGAATGTCGTCAGCGTAGCTGTCCGCTGAATACCCGAACCCAGCCTCCATCGTCAGATCGAGCGTGTTTTCGGAAGAACGTCCCTGATACATACCCCACAGGTTTTTTGCCCGTCACTTCCGTATGAATACGGATGGCTTCGGCAATATGTTCACGTTCAACTTCTTTTGGTACGTCCTTGTAATCAATCCATTTATATCCGTGACTAGCGATTTCCCACCCAGCATTATTCATGGCCGCAACGACATCAGGATTACGTTCCAACGCCATGGCAACACTGAACACCGTTACCGGAATTTGACGCCCTGTAAACATCCGATGAAGCCGCCAAAAACCTGAGCGCGAACCATATTCATAGATCGATTCCATATTCGGATGCCTTTGTGCAGGCCAAGCAGCGGCCCCGACAATCTCGGATAGAAATGCCTCAGACGCGGCATCTCCATGAAGGATGTTATTCTCGCCACCCTCTTCATAATTAATCACAAACTGCACCGAGATACGGGCGCCGTTCGGCCAATGGCCTTCCGGCGCGGTTGCACCATAACCAATCAT
>JAESQH010000099.1 GCA_016765235.1 Paracoccaceae bacterium | reverse complement strand
TGTGCGCGGTCATTGCCCTGCGGTTTACGGGCGAGATTAGCCTTCAATCCTGTTAACCATTCCTCCGCCTTTTCCTCGCCGTAGTGGGCGACAACGGCGGACAACAATCCAATATTATAGTTGTGGGAACCAGAGCGCGTACAAATTCGCCCTTTCCATTTCGGATCGGTCAGGTCCTCATAGGTAGTTACTTCACCCTCCGCGACACGATCAACGGACGCATAAATCACGCGGGCGCGCGATGTCAGACCAAACCAGTTGCCGGCAGGGTCGCGGAACGTGGCCGGGATGTTGGAGTTGATAACGTCCGAGGTTACAGCCTGCGTAACGCCCGCTTCAACGATTGCGTTCAAATTCGAAATATCCGTAGTCAAAACCATGTCCGCAGGGGAGCGTTTCCCCTCTGCCTTAAGGCGTTCGATCAGCCCGTCCTTGATGAAGACGATGTTTGTCTTGATGCCGGTCTCTGTGGTGAAAGCTTCCAGTATCGGATTAATAAGTTGCGGTTCACGCGATGAATAAATGTTAACTTCCGCGATCAGTGGTGTGGCGATGACAGTGGCAGTCAGTATTGCGGCAATTCGTTTAAACATCGTTAACTCCAGTTTGATTTCCAGAACCGAATTACCTGACTAAAATTGTCAGGTCAATAGCCGACTAAAATAATCAGGAAAGTTTTTCGCACCGTTTAACTTCATCCCAAAGCGCATCCATTTCAGCAAGGTTTGAACCTTCAGGTGTCTTGCCTTGCGCCGGCAGAAGGTCTTCTACCATCTTGAATCGGCGCGTAAATTTGGCATTTGCTGATCGCAAAACAGTTTCTGGTTCAAGGTCCAGATGCCGGGCCAAATTGGCCATAACGAACAGTAAATCTCCGAACTCTTCGGCGATTTCGTCTTTGCCCAAGCTATCCTGTGCCTCGACCAACTCACCTGCTTCCTCAATAATTTTGTCCAGAACCATCGCAGTTTCCGGCCAGTCAAACCCGACTCGCGCCGCCCGATTCTGCAACTTTATCGCCCTAGTTAACGCCGGTAGACCAGCGGCAACTCCGTCGAGCGCGCTTACAGCACTCGCCCCGCGTTCCGCTGCTTTGATCTGCTCCCAATCCGAAACCTGCTGTGTGGCAGTCTTGTCGCGGCTTTCATTGCCAAAAACATGCGGGTGGCGGCGGTACATCTTTGCTGAAATTGCGTCCACAACATCGTCAAACCCGAACAACCCGGCCTCCTGCGCCATTTGAGAATGGTAAACGACTTGCAGCAACAAGTCGCCCAACTCATCGCGTAAATCACCCATCTCGCCACGCTCAATCGCGTCGGCAACCTCGTATGCCTCCTCGATTGTGTAGGGCGTGATGGAGGCGAAATCCTGTTCGATATCCCACGGGCATCCCGTTTTCGGGTCCCGCAGCCGCCGCATAATCTCCAACAACCGAGGCAAGCCAGCCGTTTCGTCGTTAACCAATTCGTCAGATTTGCCCAATGGCAGTGGTAACGCGATTTTATCCATCATTCCTTACTCCAAGGTTAACGCGCAGGGTCTCAAGGCCATGAAAATGATAGCGATCGGTGTAAACAGGCACTTCGGCCAGTTTCATATCTGGGTAAGCGGCGAACAATATCGGCAAGGCGACGGCCATTTCCAGCTTTGCCAGCGGCGTTCCAATGCAAAAATGCAGGCCAGCCCCAAACGAGACATTACCAATCCCGCCGCGCACTGCATCAAGGTCCATGGGGCAGGTGAATTTATTCGGGTCGTGATTGGCCCCCGCCAACATCAGCCCGATCACATCTCCGGTTTTGAAATCATGNCCNAATGCNGTGATATCCTCCATCGCGTAGCGGGTGAACATGTGCAAAGGCGGGTCGATCCGCAAAGTTTCCTCAACCATTTTGACGGTGTTTTCCGGTGTTTCAAAATGCTGCGTGGGAGCATCACTTTCTTCCAGCAGTGCTTTGATAGCATTGGCAAACCCGTGAACCGTCGCCTCGTGGCCGGCGTTCAGCAGCAAGATACAAGTGCTGACCAATTCGTCAGTCGACAGTTTTTCGCCATCATCACTTGCGGCGATCAGATTGGTTATAAGATCATCCCTCGGATACCCGCGGCGGGCTTCGACATACTCGCGTATAAACGCCGAAAACTCCTGTGTGGCTTTCACGGCGGCATCCTCGATCGCGCGATCACGGCGCACCTGATACATGGCGACCATGTCATGCGACCACGTCAACATTTTATCTGCCATGTCTTCGGGCACACCCAAAAGGCGTGAAATAATGATAATCGGGATTTTTTCGCAAAACGCGGGTAGTAAATCGACTTCTTCTTTGGGAAAATACTCAATCAACTCATGGGTTAATGCTTCGATTTGGGGTTCAAGCTCGGCAATTCGTCTATTGGTGAAAGCGCGCACCAGCAGGCCGCGCAGTCGTGTGTGGGTCGGCGGTTCCAGCTCCAATAACGAGTGTTGTTCCAAGTCGTAAAACGGTTTCAAGTGAGCGGGGCGAACTGGCTTAAATCCTTCTGGGGCTTCGCGGCCAAATCGTCGGTCCCGCAGGATGGCGTTAACGGTTTTATGTTCCACCGAACATAAAAACCCGTATTCTTCCCAACGAAATAGCGGGCCAGCGGCGCGAACACTTTCGTAAAACGGATAAGGATTTTGCACGAAATTCGGGTCACGCGGGTCTTGGTGGAAGGTTTTGATCATTCCGCCCGCTCCAATGCTTGTTCCAGATCGGCTACCAAATCGTTAACGTCCTCGATCCCGATGGATAGGCGTATAAGGTTGTCAGCCACGATGGAGTGCGGGCCTTCAACCGCTTTGCGATGCTCGATCAGACTTTCAACACCGCCGAGCGACGTTGCCGGTACAAACACCTGTGTGAACCGCGAAACATCCCGCGCTTGCGCAGCCCCGCCTTTGATCAGGATTGACATCATGCCGCCAAAACCGCCCGTCATTTGACGTTTGGCGATTTCGTGGCCGGGGTGCGCGGGTAGGCCGGGGTAAAGCACCGCATCTATCAACTTGTGCCCCTCGAAATGCTTGGCGAGAGTTAGGGCGTTTGCCGACGCCCGCTCGTAGCGCAGATACAATGTCCGCAGACCGCGGATCAGCAGCCATGCCTCGAACCCTGCCATGACGCTACCGTGCATGGTGCGAACATCCTTTAGTTCCTTCCAAAGTGCGTTGTCGTTATGCGTCGATAGTACGCCGCCTGTGATATCGGAATGCCCGTTTAGGTATTTAGTCGCCGAGTGGAACACAATGTCCGCCCCCAACGCCAGCGCTTGCGTCGTGCTTGGCGGGGAAGTCGTGCAATCGACGGCAAGGATCGCACCAGTAGCGTGCGCAATATTGGCAGCCTCGGATATATCGATGATATCCCAGTTCGGGTTGGTCGGTGTTTCGATCCAGATGATTTTTGTCTTGCCAGACCGCACCGAGTTTGACAACGCGGCTGGGTCGGTTTGATCAAAAAACGTAGACTCGATGCCGCGCTTTTCGCATAGGCGGTGAATCCACGTCATGCCCGCGTGGTACATGATTTGCGGGGCGACAACATGGTCACCGGACTCCAGTGTCTCCAACAATGTTACCAGCGCCGCCATGCCCGAGGCGAACAGCAGCGAGGCTTTGCCTCCTTCAAGATTGGCCAGTACCGCTTCGGCATGTTTGACGGTTTGGCCGCCGTCGCGACCATAAATGTAGGATTGGCGCGGATCATAGTTTTCGTCCCGTGCATAGGTGCTGGATAGGTCGATCATCGGGCTGATGGCACCGGTGCGCTCGTCTATCATATGCAAGGCTTGCGCGGCACGGGTGGCGGGCGACAGGTTTAACTGCTTGGGTTGTTTCGGCATCTCGGGAATCCTGTTGTTATTCGCGCTCGATACTGCGACCGAACAGTCCGGATGACAAGCCTGACGGCTTGACGCCATATCTGGGACGGGGGATACCTGAATAAACCCCGTAACCGGAGCCTTTGTGTTGAAGCGTGTCGTAATTGCCTTGTTGATTGCTTTGTTGGCGACGCCTTTGCTTTGGGGCGTGTGGCAGTGGTCTTATAGCGAGGCGCTTGATCAGCTAGAGGTGCGCGGGCAAGGCAACTTGTCACTGGCATCGGATCGCCTTGTTAGCCAGTTCGAGCGGTATCGACAGTTGCCCGTAGTCCTTAGCGACAACCCTGTTCTGCGAGATGCCGTCGTTCGTGACCCAAAGGAATCCTTTCAGGATATTAATATTTTTCTGGAGCACGCGGCCGATGTAACGGGTGCGTTGGATATTCTTCTGCTTGATCGCTCCGGCACAACGTTGGCGGCTGCCAATTGGCGGGGCGATGGGTTTATCGGGGTGAACTTTGCCGAGCGGCCCGACTTCGTGCGGGCAATGAACGGGGCGTTGGGGTTTTATCATTCGCAAGAAAATGCCGATGATCCGCGCGGGTTTTATTTTACCACAGCTTTGCGCGATGACGCAGGAAATATTACCGGCGGGATTTCGATCAAGGTTGATCTCGAAGTTCTCGAAGTAAAATGGCGCGGCGACCCTGAAATTATCTTTTTTACCGATACGAACGGAGTGATTTTCATTGCTAACCGGCACACTTTGTTGCTGAGGGTGTATGGGGATTACGAAGGGCTGGTTGCCGACGACAAGGAGAGCCTGCGCTATGTCCGCACGCAACTTCAGACGATGTTCCCTTTCAACGCGGACGAAAAATTTGGACATACGCGGTGGCTGCAGATCGAGGATACCGAAATCCCGATGCGCTCGCTTTATCTGAAGATACCGCTACCCGTGATCGGGATGACGGGGAATATCTTGCTGAATCTGAAGCCGGTCGAGGAACAAGCGCGACTGCGCACCGCTTTGGCGGCGGTGTTTTTGGTTATGCTCGGGTTGCTGATAATGAACTTGTTGCAACGACGGCGAACCTTGGCCGATCTCCTTGAGATCGAGGAAAAAGCCACGGCTGAGTTAGAAGTTCGGGTGGCGGAGCGCACGGCGCAATTGCAATCGGCGAACGAGCATCTGGTGCAGGCTGGTAAACTGGCGGCTTTGGGGCAGATGTCGGCTGGTATCAGTCACGAATTGAACCAACCGCTAGCGGCAATTCAGTCTTACGCTGAAAATGCGGTGATATTACTTGAACGCGAGCGAACAGGCGAAGCCAGTACGAACCTTAGCCAAATTTCCAACCTGGCGGGGCGCATGGGGAGGATTATCCGCAACCTCAGGGCATTTGCACGTAAAGAGGGCGAGCCGGCGACGCAGGTGGATTTGGTTAAAGTCGTTGAGGACACATTGGAGTTGGCGGGCATTCGGTTGCGTGAAAAAAATGTGGTTGTGCACTGGGAAAAGCCAGCGACACCCGTTTTGGTAATCGGCGGCGGCGTGCGCCTTCAACAGGTGGTGCTGAACTTGATTTCTAACGCGACGGACGCGATGGACGGGCAAGATGATCCGCAAATATGGGTTGATATTTCGCGCAACGGTGCGGTGCTTTTGAAAGTCCGTGACAATGGACCGGGTTTGATCGACAAAGACAAGATATTCGAGCCGTTTTATACCACCAAACCCGTGGGCGAGGGCGATGGAATGGGCTTGGGACTGTCCATTTCTTACGGGATCGTGCAAAGTTTCGGTGGGCAAATCGTGGGTGAAAACCATGAGGAAGGCGGGGCGGAGTTTCGCATGGAGCTAACACCATCGGAGGCAGTATGAAGACCGTTCTTCTTGTTGATGACGACAAATCGGTGCGCGAGGCGTTAGGGCAAACGCTGGATTTGGCTGGGTTTGATGTGACCATAGCGGCGTCTTTTATCGAGGCGACGGATCATATCTCGGCGAATTTCGACGGTGTAGTGATTTCCGATGTACGAATGCCCGGCAAAGACGGGTTTGCGTTACTGGAGCGATGTGCCGCGATTGACCCTGACATTCCAGTCGTACTGCTGACAGGCGAGGGGGATATCCCGATGGCCGTGCAAGCGGTGAACCGCGGGGCGTTTAATTTTCTTGAAAAGCCGTGTCCTCCGAAACGTCTGATCGAGGTGGCCGGCAAGGCGTGTGCCGCGCGCGAAATGGTCATGGAGAATCGTGCGTTGCGGCGAAAATTGACGCGGGAAGATGCCGCCTCAAGGCTGATACTCGGTCGGTCGGAAGCAACATCCAAATTGCGGGACCGGCTGCGGATGGTTGCGGCGACCGGGACCGACTTACTGATCACTGGCGAGACGGGTGTTGGCAAAGAACTGGCGGCCCGTGTTGTGCATGAGCTTTCTGGTGCAAGCGGGAATTTTGTGGCGGTGCATTGTGGAATGCTAACGGCGGATCTGACGCGCCGGACGTTGTTTGGCGATGATAATCTTGGTGCATTTGAGCGCGCCGAGGGTGGCACTCTATTTCTGGATGAAGTTGGATCAATGCCGCTGGATCAACAGGTTAGCTTACTGCGGGTTTTACAGGACCGCGTGATTGAGCGTGCGAATGGCGAACAGTTGCGCTTGAACTGCCGTGTGATTGCGGCAACCAAGGAAGACCTGACGAGAATGCTGGAAAAGGGCGATTTTCGCGAAGATTTGTTTTTCCGCCTTGATGTAGCACGCGTACGGGTTGCGCCGCTACGTGAGCGGATCGAGGATGTGGGCGGCATGTTCCGTGTGTTCCTGTCCGAGGCGCGCGGGCGTATGGGTTTGCCCCCGTTGGAAATGGACGAAGATAGTTTTTCGGAGCTGTTCGCGCGCCAATGGCCCGGCAATGTACGTGAGTTGCAAAACCATGCGGATCGTCTGGCCATGGGGCTGGAGGGGCCGGAGGTTGATCTGCCACGCGGATTGAATGCGCAGTTGGACCGGATCGAAAAGCAAATTATTATGGATTGCCTGAAGCGAACCAATGGGCAAGTGACGCAGGCGTGTGACGAACTGAAAATCCCGCGCAAGACTTTGTACGACCGCATGAAACGACATGCGATTCTGCCCGAGACCTTTCGCAACGACTGATTCCCTGATTTCCCGATTGTGTGCGGATTTTGTGACACGCGCTTGTGTACCTGTGTGATATTTCGCACAGTTATCTGGCAAGCGCTGCGATGCAGGGTTCAATATTCTCGTAATCTTTTGATAATACAGAGGTATTTATGAAAGCGAGATTATTGGAGGTTTTGGTTTGGCCGTTTGCTTTTGTCTGATTTGATAGCGGCAATGCTGCGGGACCCCGTGGCAAATTACGCTATGGGAGGAACATTATGCGTATTCTTACTGCTGCTGCGATTATCGCGGCGACAAGCTTCTCGGCCGCTACGGCACAGGAAGCCTGTGATCCGGGCGAAATTGTTATCAAATTCGCGCACGTCACAAACACTGACAAACATCCTAAAGGTATCGCTGCAACGCTTCTGGCTGAGCGCGTTAACGAAGAGATGAACGGCAAAGCCTGTATGGAAGTGTTCCCTAACTCGACACTTTATGATGACAATCAGGTTCCTGAAGCCATGTTGCAGGGCGACGTTCAGTTGGCGCACCTTCGCTTTCAAAATTTGAAGCGTTCACCAAACAGTTCCGCATTTTCGATCTGCCGTTCATGTTTAAAAACATCGACGCTGTGAACGAATTCCAGTTGTCCGATACCGGGCAAGCGATGAAAGATTCGATGCAACGTCGTGGTCTTCAGGGTCTTGCGTTCTGGCACAATGGCATGAAAAACATGTCGGCAAACGTGCCACTTATCTGGCCAACAGATGCCGAAGGTCTGAAATTCCGCGTACAAGCGTCTGACGTTCTAAAAGCGCAGATGGCGGCAACCGGTGGATCACCTCAGCCAATGGCTTTCTCGGAAGTTTACGGCGCACTTCAAGCCGGCGTTGTTGACGGTCAGGAAAACACCTGGTCCAACATCTACGGCAAGAAGTTCTTCGAGGTTC
>JAESQH010000098.1 GCA_016765235.1 Paracoccaceae bacterium | reverse complement strand
TGCGCCAGCCTCATCCTCGCCCAGTGGATAGCTGATGTGTTCTGCGCCAAGGATTTTGGACAGCAGTACATTGCCGGAATTGTAATAAATGTCACCCATGTCTGGCACACGTTCTTCCAGTTGCAGCACAGACTTGAGGCCCAGACGCGCCGCCGCTGCCGCCGCAGAGCGCACAAAATTGGATTGCACCGCGCCAGTGATCAGAACCGTATCCGCGCCCTTCGCCAACGCTTCGCCAAAATAGAACTCCAACTGCCGGGTCTTGTTGCCACCCAGCCCAAGGCCGGTCAGGTCATCGCGCTTAAGCCAGAGGTCAATGCCAAGCAGATCGGACATTCGGTCAAGGCGCTCCACAGGCGTTTCCGCGGTCATCAGGTGCGCACGGGGGAACGGCTCAAGCCGGTCTTTGATCGAAATGTGTTTATTCATCTTTCTTATCCCATCAAATATGCGCGGCGGAAAAGCACGACGCAGGCAACTATCGAGATCACACGGATAGTGTTGGTGATAATGTTTTGTGGCAGTTTCGGGCCAATCAAACGCCCTATAATGCTGCCAAAAACCGCCGCTAGCGCGAATTGTGGTAAATTGGAAGCGCTGGCGAATGCTTGCCAGTCAGTCAATCCATGCAGGGCAAAAGCTACGCCGTATGCAATCAGCGCCACCGGTTGAACCAGTCTGCGGGCCTCTTGTGCTGACCGGCCAATTGCCAAAAGCCCGAACATCATCAGTGGCCCCGGCGTCGCGGCCCAGACAGTGGCGAGCCCCGATAGGCCCGAAACGGCCCTGTACCCAAACAGGCTAATGTTGGATTTCATTGGTATCAAAGTTGAGACGACTCCGATCAGCAATAAGGCGGCAGTCAAAGATAAAACAACGCGTTCCGACAGGTAGGGATAGATCACCAATCCCAAAAATATTCCCGCGACACACCCGAAAATTGCATTTTTGATCAGGGTTCGCCCACCCGAAAAAACCTTTGTATCGATGGCCGCTGCTGAAACCAACGTATTTAGCATCAACAGCACGGGTACAGCAGTAGTGGTGCCAATCAAGACCATCATAATCGGCGCTACAACAATGCTGAAGCCAACGCCAACGCCAACTTGAAGTGTGGCACCGGCAATAATGGCAAGAAGTAAAAAGAGGAGGTCGGCAGGCATTGTGATATCCGAACAGTTGATTTCGATCTTCGTGCTATCATCAAAATACATAATATAAAAATCATCTTATTGCATTCATTGATACATATAGATTATCAATTTTTATGCGTATATCAGCCCGACAAATCGAACTTTTCCAAATGGCTTACCGCCATAGGTCCACACGTAAGGCAGCGGATGCACTGAATATTTCGCAACCTGCTATCAGCCGTGTTGTGGCTGAACTTGAAACCGAAATGGGAATACAGTTGTTTGATCGATCGGGGCGCCGGTTCGAACCGACGGCGGCCGCGCACAGTCTGAGTGCTGCAATTAAAAGCCATTACTACGGGATTGACCGGATTGTGGATGCGGCAACAATGATTGCAAGTGGCACTGCGGGGGTGTTGAACGTGGTCGCGCTTCCCGCTGTTGCGGACACGCTGGTCGCGCGCGCGGCTGCCAATCTTATGGCACAGCACCCCAATTTGCGGATCGACGTTGATGTTATGGGCGAGCAGGAGTGTCTGGCGATGCTGCGATCAGGCAATGCTGACTGCGCGGTGATTTGTTCCAGCCCACGTGATTCAGGTTTTGTAAGCACATTGATCCGCGAAATCCGGCCCGTTGCCGCACTGCCTTCAGGAGACCCGCTTGCGCAGGAGGCGGAGGTGTCGCTTTCTCAACTCGCGGAAAAAGACCTTGTGATGCTTCCACCGGACAGCCCGTTCCGTCGCGCACTCGAACTTGAATTGGCCATATCAGGTATTCCATTCACGGTGCGCGCCGAAGCGCGAACGCAAGCTGCCCTCGCGGAATATGTAATCAGCGGCATCGGGCGGGGTGTGATCGACCCCCTGACGGGCGCATTGTTTTCTGGCGCGGCGCTGACACTGCGCCCTCTGAAAGCAAGGTTGGTATGGCCGATCAATCTTGTCGCATCCGAGTCTACAATGACCTTGCCGGTCACACAGTTATTTGTTGATGCCCTAAAATCCGAATGACACGTTTTATGGTTATCGGGTCAGGGCGTGTGCTTGTGCCTGCTGCAAACCCAGCCTATCTATCGCAGTTTAGCCAAATCGGGATGCTTGTAAGCCTTCGGATAGGACATAGGCTTAGTCGGCCCAAGTGGTATAACGTTATTCCACGAACGGCCGAAATACCCTTGCCGACAATGATCGAGCGGGCTGCTTTGTGCCACACCGCGCAGCGCATATACACGACACAGCCAGCGCCACAGTTTCGGGTAGTCAAGAATTCGCGCGCCATTCAATTTCATTCGAAGATAGTAGACAGGGTCGTGGCGATAAAGTGTCGGGAATAATCGTAGGTCCGCTTCTGTGAATGCATCGCCGGTCAGGAAGGGCCGATCATCGGACGCGAGGCGTGCTTCAAGTGTGTCCAACATATTGAAATAGTTATCGAAAGCGGCAGCGTATATCGCCTGATCTGATGAAAATCCGGCTTTGTAGGCTCCATTATTAATATTGGTGTAAATCTCGCCATTGAGCGTGTCGATTTTGCTGCGTAAGGATATATCACTGGGGTAAAGATTAGGGCGATCAGCGTCGCCAAGGGAGCTGCCCAGCGCCGCTGCCTGATCGTTAAGCATGCGGAGGATCTCGGCGCTTTCGTTGTTGACGATCCGATTTTGTTTCTTATCGTAAAGAATTGGCACGGAACCCTCGTTCGATCCTTCTGCGGCGTATATTTGTTTGACCAACCGATGGCCCTTGCCGGTTCCCGTTTCAACTGTGCATTCCGGCAACGCATCACCGGTCAGTGTTGCAATGCGGGCGGGATTGAATTCCCACAGGTTTGGCCCGGCGGCGTCACCATTACCCGTGCGGTTTGGAAACACCACGTCCAGCGTGATACTTCCTTCAAGACCAAGCAGGTTTCGCGCCAAAGTTACGCGGTGACACCAAGGGCAGTTGAATGCGACGATCAGGTGGTACCGACCCGACTCGGCAGGGAAATCCTTGTCACCCAAGTAACCGCGAAAACCGCTCAAGCCGCGGACAAACTCGCCACTTGCACGACGGTTGGCGGCGTCGGTTTGCGATTCTTCAACCGAAGTATTTACAATCTTGTCAGTCATGTATCGTCCCCTTTCCGATGGAAACATAAACCTTTGCGGCAAGCTGAGGCGAATTATCAACATCGCGCAACTAACATTGCTTAATCCTAGCCCAAATTCGCCCGTTCGTGCGGGGCCGAATAGTCAACTTCCGGGCCCACCGGTATCACGCGCGACGGGTTAATTGACTCGTGACTGGTGTAGTAATGACCTTTGATATGCTTCATGTTCACCGTCGCAGCCACGCCGTCTTGTTGGTACAAGTCGCGTAAATATCCCGATAAGTTTGGATAATCGACAATGCGACGAATGTTGCATTTGAAATGCCCGACATAGACCGGATCGAACCGCACCAACGTCGTGAACAATCGCCAGTCGGCTTCGGTAATCGTAGAGCCGGTCAAATACCGCTGCGATGCCAATCGATCTTCCAACCAGTCGAGCGTGTCGAACATGGGCACGACCGCCTCTTCATAAGCTTCTTGAGTGGTTGCAAACCCTGCCTTGTAAACGCCGTTGTTAACGGTGTCGTAAATGCGATCATTCAGCGTGTCGATCTCTGATCGTAGCGGTTCGGGGTAGAAATCACCGGACTTTGCTCCAATCCCGTCAAAGGCGGAATTAAACATGCGAATGATCTCGGAGGATTCATTCGACACGATCGTTTTGGTTTTCTTGTCCCACAACACAGGTATTGTCACACGGCCCGAATAGTCAGACTTGGCCGCAGTATATACCTGATACATTAGATCGGACCCGTTCACAGTGTCAGGCACAACCGCTTCGCCCGGCGCAAAAGTCCAACCTTCGTCGGCCATGTGCCAATGCACGATCGAAATAGAGATCATGTCCTCCAGCCCCTTTAAAGCGCGGAATATCAAGGTGCGATGGGCCCATGGGCAGGCTAGCGATACATAGAGATGATAGCGTCCAGCCTCGGCCTTGAACCCGGCATCGCCATTTGGACCAGCCGAACCGTCAGCCGTCACCCAATTGCGAAATTGCGGTGCTCTGCGAACGAACCGGCCGCTAGTTTCTTTTGTATTGTGCCACTGGTCGACCCAGCGCCCTTCTTGCAGTAATCCCATGCTCTTTCCTTTTGCCAAATAGCTAGACACAACAGATAGGGTGTTCTAATTAGTGCGGCAAGTGACAATATTCAGACCTAAACGTTCTAAATGGGAGAACACATTGGGCCAGATAGAAGATTTACGATTATTCGTTCATGTCGTTGAGCGCGGCGGTATATCCAAAGCTGCGGAAAAGCTGCGGATTGCCAAGTCAGCGGTAAGTCGACGACTTGGATTGCTAGAGGAACGCTATGGTTCACGCCTGATTGATCGCACGCCGGGCGTTTGGAATGTCACGGCCAGCGGGCGCGAGCTGCATCAGCGCGCGATGCGCGTGGTTGGAGATGTCGATGAAATCGAAGATGACTTCGCAAATGCTTCGACCAATCTGGCCGGCCCTTTATCAATTTCGGTTCCGCGTGACTTCGGCGTTGCTTTTCTTATCGATACGTTAATCACCTTCAAAGAGCGTTACCCCGAGATTCAATTGACCGTTGATTTTGATGACCGCACGGTTGATCTTTCCCGCGAAAATTATGACTTTGCAATCCGCATTGCACCCGAAGCAAAGGGCGAGAATTCGGAGGTGCGGATCGGGTCGGTTCGACATGGTCTTTATGCCAGCCAAACGTATCTCGAGATGCATCCAGAACCTCTGACGTTGGAAGAACTGCGCGCTCACAAACTTTTGTATTTTGGAACCGCCCGCCGTGCGATCTGGGATTTTGTAACGGACAACGGTAAACCACAACCTTTTGAATTTCAGCCATTCGTAAATTCCAATAGCGGAGTATTCTTGCTAGAGGCCACCCTGAAAGGCCTTGGAATTGGACGGTTGCCCGATTTCATCGCTTCAAACGCGTTGGCGAAGGGGCTTTTGATTCCCGTTTTGCCGCGCGTATCCGAACCGGATTTGGGAATATATCTGGTTCACAGCGAAGGCCGCCGTTTTAATCGCCGGATGCGGATATTTGCCGACGAAATGACAAGAGTGTGTTTCTCGTAAAGTGTTGCGTTCTCTCCAAGGAACTGAAATTCGCTACTCCGATTTTCAGATTTGAATCGTCAACTGGTCATATGCGCTTTGAGCAATACTCAGAAGTTCTTGTTGCCCGATCTCTCCGGTAATTGCATACCCGAGCGTTCCGTCGAGCCAATAATAACTTTTCAAACTGTTGGCGCTGGCGATCTTGAAAGCGGTTTCCTGATCCGTTGAGTTAACGGTGACGTATAACGTTATGCGACTGCCATCGCTATTCTCGTACATAAACTGTGCAGAAGGCTGACCATTGTCGGCCAGCAAGCGCCCGCCCATCAACATAAAGCCTGTCGCGCTAATGTCGGGTGCAGATAACGGTTGTCCAAGCCGTTTGGACAGCCAATTTATAAGATGTTCTTGCTTGGTCGCGGCCACTTCTACGGGATGCAGCACCTCTGGTGAATAGACACTATGCGCGCTCATGGCCTGCGCCACAACCAATTCTATGCCGGTTGCTCCTTGTTGATGTTTTGGCGCGAAATTCCAGCTTACCAAACCTCCGAGAGCCAATAGAAGACTCGCAGCAATCGCCTGTCTACCCCAGTAACGCCACTCACTTTGCCCGTGCTGGCGTAGTGTTTTTGCCAGTTCTGGCGGCAGCGGTTCCGAGGCGACGGGATCAAACGTTTGTTTCAATCCCCTTGCCTGTGCCTGCCATGCGGAAACGCGTGCATTATCCGCCGGATTTTCTCTCAACCAGGCTTCAACTTCCACGATTGCACCGTGGTCAAGTTCGCCGTCCACATAAGCGTGCAGCATTGAATCTTCGATTTTCGGGTTCTGGGTCATTTCACTCGCCGTAAAGTTTTGTGTTCAGGGTAATCCAGTAATTCTCGTAGTTTTTCGCGTGCCCGGCTTAATCGGGACATTACCGTTCCGATCGGAATATCAAGGACATCAACGACTTCTCTATATTTCAATCCCTCCAGCGCGACCAGCACGAGCACTTCGCGGTGTTCATAGGGCAATTCATCAAGCGCTTTCGATATGTCGTGCAAAATCAAACCGCTGTCTGGCCGCTGCGCCGATGTGGAATGCGTTTCGGACACTGTGTCGAACTCGATATGCTGGTCCCGGTTTTGCATTTTCCGATACTCGCTGATGTTCAGGTTTCGCAGAATTCTGAAAAGCCACGGCCTGAGTTTGCGATCATGGTCAAACAGATGCATGCGGTTTATCGCCCGTTCCAGCGTGTCTTGGACCAAGTCGTCCGCCATCGCTGTATTGTTGACAAGGGACCGCGCAAAACGCCGCAAGTATGGCGTTTCCTGCGTTAACGCTTTGAGGAACACGCGGTTATTGTTCTTTTGAAACATACTGTATTTGTCCGTATTCATAGTCGAATATCTGGCCCGCCCCAATGTTGCGGGCCAGATACAATATAGTTACAGATCTTCGCCTGTGCGCATGAAGCCCATGTGTTTTTGAGTGTCCAGCAAGCCACCTTCATCTTCTTGCCATGTTACAGAACCATCACCATTTGCGTCGCGACCGTCAAGAAGCTGCATGGCATGGCGTAGCATTGCGTTAACAAGTGTTGCCGCAGCT
>JAESQH010000097.1 GCA_016765235.1 Paracoccaceae bacterium | reverse complement strand
TCCGCGCGTACACATCATGTTTGAACGACTACGCGATAAAATTCATGTGATTGTAAACGCTGACTCAGGAGTGGAGTATACGCGGCGAAACCCTCTGCGCCCGCAAGCATCAAAGGTGGAGTGATGCCTGAATCGGTATTATTGTGCTTATGCTGCCACCGCTAGCCCGGAAAAAAAATCGCCAGAATGTAGTGCATCGACGCCTGAAAATGAACTTCGGTTACGCGACTTTACTTGCCAAAGATGGTTCAATAGCCGCAATCACGAACAAACGCGGATAGCTAGTACGTCCATTCACACGAAAGACCTCACCACTTATTGAACCGTTTGCCAACCATGTGTTCACGGCGGCGGCTTGGCATGTGTTAACATAACCAAGACGGTTTCCGTCATCGTCACGTAATGCAATGGCGTGTGGATCGTGTGGGTTTTCAGGCTCTGGACAAAACGATACTGCATCCCCCTTTTGGGGCGAAGGCGTAGCATCAAAATTGTGACGGCGACCAGCAACGTCAAAGATGTATTGGAAAGAGTGATCAAACCCTTCGAACGTATCGGCTACGCTAAAAGAGTCACTTGTCAGTTTTGCACCTGTGTAGGCCAATAAGCTTAGGGTGGGCAGATTATTTTCAGGACTCAAGCCAAAACGATTCAAGAATTCAACATAGTCAGCACGTTCTGAGTTTGGCAAACGCCGCCCTAGCGTGTTTATAGCGTCCGACGTATCTTCACGGTCTAATGGAATGCCTGTATAGCCCTGAAATCCCTCTGAAAGGGCTGTTTCAAAATCAGAGGTGTCGCGCAGATATCGAAAAGACACGCCTGTGCTGTCGTCGTTAGCGCACATTAAAGCAACCGGCAACCGCCGCCTAGANCCGCCGCCTTCCAACGGGCTCTGCCAAATTAAAAAGGCAGATTTTGTGTGTATCGGGTTCGATATCATGGTCATTCCTTTAGGGCTCGGATAACCCTTGCTTGACCTTCTTGCAACAGCCTTGTGATCTGAACACGGCGTCTAGAGGTCATTTTTGCGGGTTCTGGTACTTCATTTATAGCACAAATGTCATTTAAGACACCTTCAACTGGATTCAAGTCAAGGTTTGCAATTGCTTCAAACTCTGAACGAAATTCAGGAAGCTCGTTTAGAACGAGTTTTGTTAGTGCTTCAAATTTAAACCTAATGTCACCTTCTCGCAAGTGATGGCAACCATTCGCCGTATAGCTGGAAACTTTCGATTCGATGATAAAATCATCTTTCGAGAACCACTTATTGAGTCCGTTATTTTCCACTTCACAACCCAAGCTTGAGGCGTTGTCATAAAAAGCGGCCATTGTGAAGTCGTCTGCCGATCGCAAAATAGCCCAGTTTTCAGCATGACGATCTGTGTTAGATATCAATGTGTCGAACGCGATCGTTCTTGCCCAAAATTTAAAATACATATCTCGCATTGGACCATTTTGAATTGTGCCGTCCTCATTCAATCCCAAGAATCCGTTGTGAATTTTTTTAATTAGTTCCCACGTGTGGCGCTTGCCTTGAACAGGATCAAAACCGGGGTCAACATGTTTGCAAAACTGCTCACCTGCTAAAAACGTTTCCAAATGTGGATCATATACATACTTCAGCAGGTTCCCGACGCGACCATCTCTCATAGCAATCTGCGCATGTTGAACAGGCCATTCTAATAAATCGCCTGATATGAAGGACGCAATTAGTTCTGACCAAATTTGTGCTTCCCGTTGTGCTTTTGGCTCTTTGAAAACGAACAGCTCATCTGATTGGGGATTAGCCATCGTTCTTTTGACCCGTGACCCAGCCAACTCTTCGTCAAGGGCGTGCCAATCATCAATTTTGATAACTGCCGAAAGGTCGATACTTTTATACAGGGCCATGTCACTTCATACGATACACTGATGGTATTTAACACGGTATAATTTCTTTTCGCTTTGCGACGTTCCACACTCTCGATTTGTATTAAGATCAATAATGGTCCAATTTTTCTGGACCTCGTAGCAAAGGTAAGAGTTAGTTGGCATAAGTGATGTAATTTTGCCAGGTGGCAAGCGGCAACGCCTATGTGATTTTTGCTTATTCCAACCGATACCGACCCCGTGCCTTTGCAATCCGTTCTTCTAGCAAAATCGAATGATCTTCGACCAATCGCATCAGCGTTTCAACATGGCGTTCCATGAATTCTTCGAATTCGTCGGCAGATACACCTGAAATCGCGGCGCGGGTTATAAATACCCCGGACAGCAGCGCATCCATTTCCCGCATTTTTGCGATGCGGTTGGCGTGGATCACATCGCTTGGCAGGACACCTGCGCGGTTTTGCAGAAGGTCGTCATTTATCACTTNCGCAAACTGCCGCCAGAGTCCGTGGGTGGGCCAGCGGGCGCGGTTAGCGTCTGCGGTGGGGATGCAGTAGCGAATACGCTTCAGTGAGTCTGAGAAGGCGTCTCCGATGATGTCACGGACATCTTGCCAGCTACGCATTTCGAACCGATTGCGTAGTTGCTTGGACCCGAGGCGCAGCGCGAACCGCCAGACTTGGCTTGTATCGCGGTCTGTTAGGTCAAGGGGCGGTTCGCCCTTTGCTTCCAGTGCAGCGTTCCAGATTGTCAGCCACCCCATTTTGTTCGTTTGAATGATCTCGGCGCGTTTGTCGTAAATAGCCAACTGGCGGTTTGCTATGGCCCCGGCGCGAAGGCCAGTGACATGCGCACCGCTGGAGACGGTTTCGGTTTTATCAATGTCCGCGTACTCGGTTGACTTTGTTCCTGGTGGAAGGATTAAGCATTCGCGATTTGGTTCGAACCAAGGGGCGACGAAATCCACCGCGAAATCAGCGCGGGTGACCCGCAGCTGTGTCTCAACGTAGGTAATCCCGAACGCGTCCATACATTCGCGGAAATGCGCTTCGGCCCCTTCAAGACCACTTGTAGCAAGACCGAAGGCGCGAAAATCTACGGTAATGCCGGGGTTGTTTGGAATTGGGTCTTCCGGGTCTTGGAAGAGCCAGATTGCTCCATGATCGCCTGTGTGAGTCGTAAAGCCTCGCGACCCTTTGCTGGTTACGCTGAGGGAGACGGAACCGAAGTCTACCAAGCAATCGCTGAAGGTTTCTTTTGCGTGGGCTTTGGCCGAGGCCAGCTTTTCGCGTAATGCAGGGGGAATGTCGGTTTGAATAGTGAATTTCAGCCCATCAAACCCGCTGTGTACTATAACCGCGTCCATTTACTCTGACCTACACTTTCGTATTCGTGGAGGGGGGTGTTACAAGCCCCCCCTAATTGCCAATCGTTTCCGATATCTATCCCGCTTCGCGGGGCGGGCGCTTCGCACCCGAATTGCACCTCCGGTGGGGCAGCTTTTGTTTTGGGGCCGGGCAGGAAGCCCGGCGCGCGTGGGGAAGTCTCGTTAATAAGGTTTAACGGTAGCTCTTACTTTTAGGGCGCGGGAATGATCCCGCGCCCCGCTTTGGACCAACCGGCCCCAAAATCCCGTGAGGTGCTGCCAACCCCGCACGGGCAAAACTCGTTATTGATTGTATTGCGATGTGCTGCGGACACGACGATCCATCATCCAGTCATTGATGTCGCCATAACGGTACCGAACCGCACGAGTGGAAATGTGGATGTATTCAGGACCGAAACCTGTCACGCGCCATTTCTGAAGCGTGCGTTGAGAAATGCAAAGAAAACTCGCAGCTTCGCGTTCCTTCATTAACTGGTTGGGGTTTTCTGCCTGTAGTGTATCGCTGGTCATATTATCCTCCATTGCGAGTTTCTGCTCTTATGGGGAGGTAATACTAGGAAGTGGTGTACACGCGATAATGGCATAATGCGTACCGTGCGGTACGCATTATGCCATTAGGATTGTTGAATGACCGCTCAGCGGATATTCTGTTGAAAAACTCCGATTTCGACCAAAATCGGAAAATATTTCCCTGCACAGAGCTGGAGGAAAATTTTGGCGAGGGGTTCGGATAAAATGGGCTTGAAGCGCTGTTGCGGCTCCTTGGAGCCTTTCGCGGCAATCCTCATTGAGTTTCAGCAAAGGTATGCTTTTGGCGGAAATTTTCGAAATCCAAATATTGGAGTTTTTCAACAGAATTCGGACTAAGTTGCCGTTCAAATCTTATCAGCGAAGTGCTTTTCTCGGCACCTTGCAATTACGGCACTTTGATCCTAGTTAAGCGCGGTGAGGTATTCTTTCACCGAAATTTCCGACTCCTTATGCAGATCGTCGATTTCAATTTAAGATCGCACTGCACCAAGGCCACCGCGTTTTGTGGGTGGTAATTATTAGGAGATAAACGGATGGCTAACGGCACCGTAAAATGGTTTAACGCATCTAAAGGCTTCGGCTTTATCGCACCAGACAATGGCGGCAGCGACGTGTTTGTACACATTTCTGCAGTCGAGCAGGCTGGTCTTTCCGGTTTGGAAGACAACCAGAAAGTCACTTACGAATTAGAAGCTGGCCGCAATGGTAAAGAATCTGCGACTGCTCTTGCACTCGCATAAGCTGATTTTGACGGGAATTCCTGTCACTCAATAATATTAAGGCGGCGGTTTGGACAGCGTTCAGACCGCCGTTTTTCGTACGTATACCTATCTAATTCATTCGAATTGGTTTCTGAAGCCGATGTTGCAGCAACTTAATCTCGTTTTTTGATATCACTACTCGATCTACTGCAACCGTTTTTCGAGTTTTTCGAGTTTGTCGAGCGCACCCGACAGGGTTGCTTTCAGCTGTGATATCTCGCCCAGAGCGTCATTCACAACTGTGGGGCGCTCATAGGTGTCCGTGACCTTGCTGGTGCCGTTGCCTTCGCCGCTGATCAGCCAGGCGATGGATACGTTTAGCAAACCTGCCAGTAGGTGGATGCGGTTCGCGCGCGGCGCGTCGACATTGTTCTCCCAAGCTTCGACCTTGCGCTCATCGACACCGATCTTTTCGGCCAAGCCTACCACGGTCAAGCCTTTCGCCTCGCGTGCGGCTTCGAGGCGGTCGCCGAACGTGGCAACGGTTTCGTTGAAATGATCGCTTTTCTCAAGATTTGTGGTGGGCATGAGGTGCTCCGTGAATGCTTTGTATTGTTGCTGAATAGTCCACATAGACCACTGAGCCCCAAGATGCAAAGGTACGAAGTTTCGCTCCAGGAACTGGCACCCAAAATGGCCGTACCGGTCTTGATTTCTAGGGTCGCAAAAGGGCTCTAAGCGGCCATTAACGGTTCACCTTGTCTCCGACAGTCCGACGAATATATTCGCCGATAGATTGGTTTGACAAATTCAGGTCTGGCGCAAAACCGTTGATGAAATACTCTACGGCGTCGAAGAATGGGCCACCGCTTGGATCATCATCGTATTGGTCATTTATGAAGCCGTCGAACGCCTTCCTGCCGGTGTTACGCTCGTAGAAATGCCCAAATTGCCGAATCAAATCGTATACGGCCGGATTGCCCTTTGGGCCTCGTTTGGTAGGCCTTTCCTCATTGGGTGCTTGGTCGATAGCTTCGACAAGGCGGCTAAGCATTGTTTCCAACTTCTCCTTTTCTCGAAAAATCAGGTCAGCTATATCGGCGGCATACGAGCCATCGTCAGAATCTACAAACCTTTCTTCGAAACCTTGCCCCAAAACGCTTTTAGAGATTCCGTCTAAATTTGAAACGCAAAACTTAAATCTCTCGGTAGCATTTTTCAGTTCGGAGAGCGCGGCTTGGGTCTCTTTGCTGGAAGGGTCTTTGATTCCAAACTGATCGAAATAGAAAGTGCCGATGGAGTGTTCAAATAGCCCGAGGCGGTTATCTCCGGAATTCGATTCATTAAAACCGATAAGGGAACACAAATGATCAATAGAGATATTGTTCATTCGCCGGTTAAAGGCATCGTAATCTCGGGAACGGTCCCAACCCCATCTAGGCTTTACCTTACGTGCCAATTAGATATCCTATTCTATAAATCAAATAATCTGATCAATCCGATACCCGTATAAAGTACCTACCGCTACGTAGGGGCAATCCGGTCCCTGCGTATACGTAACGGTACCGTACGTAGGGACGAGTTAAAGGCTAATCGCATTCCTTACTGTCCTACGTAACGTACCGGGGGAAGCCCCTATATACGTAATATACCGTAAATACCCTTATACGACCTATAGGCTCGTAACCCGATCACCCGATAACTCGCAACCGGGGCCTGTCGTTTCTTCCAGAAGATAGGGCTTCACTTAGCCGGGCGGCATTCTCCTCGGCGGCGCGGTTAACGGGATCATCAGCCAAATGCGCGTAACGCATGGTTGTCTGAATTTGACTGTGTCCGAGCAATTTTCCAACCATCTGAATTGGCATTCCGCCCGATACTGCATTCGATGCGTAGGTGTGTCGCAGGTCGTGGATGCGAACGCCCGGCAATCCTGCGCGATCCCGAATGCGCCTCCAAGGGTGCTGGAGGTCCGTTACGTGCGATCCCTCAAGTTTCCCTGCGATGATGTAAGGGTTGCCCTCAGGGGACTCCAGAGAGTCCAGAACCGCCCTTGCGGCCTTTGGCAAGGGGATGCGCCGCGCTCCGGTCTTGGTGTCCGGCAACTCCATGCCCTTGGGCGTAATGTAATCCCAACGCAAGGTTTGGATTTCCCCAAGGCGGCAACCTGTCAGAATTAGCAAACGGAACGCGGCCACGACAAAGGGGGATTCCGAACCATCCGCGTCGATCTCGGCTAACGTCGCGCCCAGCCGTTGCAATTCAACATTCGACAAAAACCGCTCGCGTTTCATTTCTCGGTATTTTGGAACATGGCGGCAAGGGTTGGACCCGTCCGGGCGTAATCCCCAAATCTCGGCAAGGTTGAACATCTTGGAAAGTACGCCAAGTGTTCGGTTGGCCTGATAAGGTTTGTCCCGGTGCTTTTGGTGCAGGTCAGCGATATCCTTGCGTTCTACGTCAACGGTTTTAAACGCGCCGATAGTTGGCTTGATAAACAATTCAATGGCTCGGCGGTATTCGCCCTGTGTCGAGGGTTTGCAGTTTTGCAAAACATGTTGCTCGAAAAACCGATCACAAAGCGCGGCAACCGTTGGGGCGCGTCGGTGCTGGCTGATCTTTTCGGCTGGGTTGTCACCCTTGGCGACCGATCCCATGACTTCCTGTGCCAGCTTACGGGCTTGTTCGGCAGTGATCTTGCCGTGCCGCCCCAATGATACGCGCCGGGTGCGTCCACCTTTGCGATACTGGGCTTGATAGGTTTTCGCCCCGGAAGGCATGACGCGCACACCAAACCCGGCTATCTGACTATCCCAAACAAAGTAATCTTTGACCTCGATTTTGAGGGCTTCGACAGTTCGTTTCGTTAGCTTTGTCATGGTCTCTCCTATCTCGGTCAAACTTCTCGTGGAAGCACTGTGGAAGCAGCTGGAAGCAAACCACAGCGTAAGAGATAGAAAACGAACGCGTGTTTCGTCAAGAATAAATAAGCAATTCCAATAAGATAGGGTAGGTAGGCGAAATCGGGGGTACGGCGTGCGACTCCCCTTAAGCTATCTCATAACCTGAAGGTCGTAGGTTCAAATCCCACCCCCGCAACCAAAATAAAATCCACATAAACAGTAACTTACGAACAGCCTTCGGGCGGCGCTTTAGTGTGTCGATTTGTATGGTGCTACGCTGGTGCTACAAATTATGACGTCATCTAAATATCCATTTCGCAAATTGAAAGGAATTTACAAAGAATAGTCAATATGCGAGTATATCTCCATGGTTAGCGTGAAAGATTAGAGAATTGTGCGACAGTCGTAATTCGTTATTTCTTTATAGTTGCTAATCAGCAAATATAAAAAAGGTGGATATAGTGGCAAATTTTTTTGAGATCGATTTTATTGCGATAGATAACGCAAAGAGCGGTGACGCGATTCCAATCCGATATGGCATTGAAGGACGCACTTATATTCATGTTGTTGATGGCGGCTATCAAGATACAGGGAAAAAGGTTGTCGATCACATTCGAGAACATTATGGAAATCCATCATTTATTGACCATGTGGTTGCCACTCATCCTGATGGTGATCATGCGGGAGGTCTAAGAAAAGTATTGGAAGAATTTGACGTCGGAGTACTTTGGATGCATCGGCCATGGCTGTACACTGAAGAGCTAATTGGCCGATTTTCAAGATTTACAAACGTTGAGAACCTCAGAGCTAGGCTTAGAGATATCTATCCCAATATTGTTGCGCTCGAAGAAATTGCAGATGAAAAAGGAATTGAAATCCGCGAGGCCTTTCAGGGGACGGTAATTGGAGCCTTTATGGTAATGGCACCTACAAAAATTCGCTATTTGGAGTTAGTTATCCAGTCTGAAAAATCACCGGAAGCGACCAAAGAGGTTGTTCCACAGGTGGGGTTAGGTTCGCTGATTAGTAGCGGAGTAAACAGGCTTGTAACACTAGCTAAGTCCGTTTGGGGCGCTGAAATATTTTCTACCGGAGAGACAAGCTCAGAAAATGAGATGAGCATTGTGCAATTGTCTGACGTCAGCACCTATGGAACAGATTTGCGGTATTGAATAAGGGAGGGTTTCTGTCTCATCGTAACCTTCAAGGAG
>JAESQH010000096.1 GCA_016765235.1 Paracoccaceae bacterium | reverse complement strand
CAATTGCCAAAAGTCATCCAAGGCATCATATTCAAAGACGGGATAGAGATAATCGAAACCCAAAACAAAAACGCCGCCTGACAAACTCCGTCACCAACTTTTGCGGTTAACTCATTGTGATTGGCGTAATACCGTTGTCTGTCAGCGTTGCACCAGCGGCTTTGAATTCTTCCCAGTTGGTTGGAACATCAATGCCTAGATCAGCAAAGATGTCTTTACGATAGTAAACGCCCCACTGGTAATATGTGTACGGAATGCCCCATTTTTGACCATCAATAGTCATAGAACCGGAAGCAGACGCCAGCGATTCATTCAGGCCGTTTTCTTCCCACACATCGTCGACAGGTGCGAACAGGCCGGCATTAACGAACGGCAACATACGATTTCCGGCATACCAAGTGGCCAAATCAGGCGCGTCAGCCGTCAGGAAGTTGCGGATTGAAGATTTGTAACCTTCGCGATCAAAAATATTCAACGTAATAGTTACGTCAGGATTTTCTGCTTCAAAACCCGCGACAGCAGCCTCGATGGCCGCCTTTGGTGCGGGGTCCGATAAATCGGTATTGATAACGAGTTCACCGGCGAAGGCAGTAGTGCCCAGCACCGCACTCGCCGCAATTGCGACGAGATTTTTCTGGATAATATTAGTCATTGACTTCCTCTCCCATTTGGTTCCAAATAATGGAACACTGTTTTACTAATTGAAACTATGTTCAATATGTATATGGTTGTCAACAGGCATGAACAGCAGCAGTTGTGGATTGAGGGAATGAAAACAGTATGAACAAAGTAACCAAATCTGACGGAACCGTAGGTAAAGCGCTGGCATTGCTGGATGAAGTGGCTTCCATCGGTCGTCCGGTTCGGTTCACAGAATTGCTGTCTAAAAGTGATCATCCCAAAGCTACACTTTACCGGTTGCTGCAAACTTTAACGAATCAGGGCATGCTTGGATATGACCCTGATCGCCAGGAATACAGCCTTGGTGTACGTCTCGTTCGACTGGCGCACGCTGCTTGGCAACAAAGCTCCCTAGCCCCGATTGCCCGCCCGTTTGTAGACGATCTTTCAGCAAAAGTTGGCGAGACGGTTCATCTTTCACAGTTGGATAACGGACAAGTTCTATACGTGGACAAGCGCAACGCCGCATCGCCAATTGAAATGTTCTCGCAAGCCGGAAAAATAGGCCCAGGGTATTGCACGGGCGTTGGCAAAGTCATGATGGCGTTTCTGGACCAAAAACAACAGGATCATGCAATTGGCCAACAGGCGTTTCTTGCCTATACGGACAACACATTGACCACACCCGAAGCGCTTCGCGCCGAGTTGGACGAAATCCGCAAAGCTGGCATCTCGTTTGACCGCGAAGAACACGAGCCTCACATCATTTGTATTGCGGCACCAATTCTAACGAACAGCGGCCGCGTCGTCGGCGGGCTGTCGATTACAAGTTCAACGCAGAGTCATTCACTAGCCGATCTGGAAGAATTGAAACCAGAACTGCTGGCAGCCGCACAACAAATTGGCGAGGCAGCCGAGTCCTGGCACTTCCCCGAAAATCGCAATTAGAGACCCATAAGGAACATTTACATGTCTGGCGTTACACTTTCGAATCTGACTAAAAAGTATGGGCCTATTCAGGTCATTCACGGCGTTGATCTAGAAATCGCGGACGGGGAGTTCTGCGTTTTTGTGGGCCCGTCGGGTTGTGGTAAATCAACGTTGCTTAGAATGGTTGCGGGGCTTGAAGAAACCACCGGCGGTAAGATTTCGATCGGCTCACGTGATGTGACAACCGTTGATCCCGCAGACCGCGGCGTGGCGATGGTGTTTCAGACATACGCACTTTACCCTCATATGACCGTTGCGGAAAACGTCGGTTTTGGTTTGAAGATGAACAAGGTTCCCAAAGCCGAAATCGCACGCAAAGTTAAAGAAGCTTCCGACATTCTGAAACTTGGACCCTATCTGGACCGTAAACCCAAAGCCTTGTCCGGCGGGCAACGCCAGCGTGTCGCAATTGGTCGGGCAATTGTTCGCGGGCCAGAGGTTTTTCTGTTTGACGAACCACTATCCAACCTGGATGCCGAACTTCGTGTGGAGATGCGGGCCGAAATCGCGCGCCTGCACAACAAAATCGGCGCTACGATGATCTATGTGACACACGATCAGGTCGAAGCGATGACCCTTGCGGACAAAATTGTGGTTCTAAGAGATGGGCATATAGAACAAGTCGGTTCCCCCCTAGAGTTATACCGTAATCCTGACAATAAATTTGTTGCCGGATTCATCGGGTCACCTGGAATGAATTTCCTGAAAGGCGTGGTCGCAGATGGCGGCGTTAAAATCGCGACACTCGACGATCAAATAATTTCCACCGAAGTAAATTTGCCGCCAGAAGGTTCGTCAATTATCGCTGGAATTCGGCCACAAAACATGTCGCTCAAATCTGGTGATGGCAACTTCACCGTCGATATCGCAGAACAACTGGGCGGTGTATCTTACATTTACCTTAACGCTCCCACTGGCGAGCGTGTTGTGGTTGAATCGAAAAACGAAGAAGAATTAATTACCGGTTCTGCCTTCGGTATCTCTATTGATGACGCAACTGTAATTTTCTTCAACGAAAAAACAAACCTGCGACTGCGCTAGTAGCTTCAAGACTTTGGATTAGAACGATCATGCCCAGACTATCAAACTTTTGCCAATCTTGGAAATTCAAAGAAGGGTTTTTGCCATCATGGACGACTGATCCATCTGATGACTGCTTTGTAGAACTGCCACACACCGCAGTTGAACTTCCACTCGATTACTTCGATGAAACCAGCTACCAGCGTGAGTTTACTTATCAAAAGCGACTCAATTGGAGCGAAGAGTTCGAAGGTAAAGAAGTTGGTCTGGTTTTTGACGGCTCAATGGCGAACACCCGCGTATTTCTGGATGGCGTCCAAATTGGTGGCCACAAAGATGGGTACACACCCTTCGAAATCAGGTTAACCCCGCACCTCAAGCCAACAGGTAACCTGATTACAGTTTGCGTTGACGGTGCCGAAAATCCTGAAATTCCCCCATTTGGTGGGCAAATAGATTATCTGACTTATGCGGGAATTTACCGCGAAGTTTGGTTGAAGGTAACAGATCGTGTATCGATCAAAAACGTGAAGATAGAAACGAAAGGGGTCCTTGAAACGAACAAATCGGTGCGGCTCAACTGTTTCCTGTCTAATCCCGACGACCTTGCACTGAACGGAACGTTGAAGGCGGAAATCTTTGATGCAAATTCTGACTCGGTTGCGGCACAAGTTATCGAAATCGCAGATTCGGAATCAGCTATTGAGTTTCCCGAGTTGGCCAACATCCAACTTTGGGCACTTGACCGTCCATATCTGTACGAAGTTCGACTATCACTACGATCTGATCAGGGCATTGACCAAATTCGCCAGAAATTTGGATTTCGAACAGCTGAATTTACCGCCGATGGCTTTAGGTTAAACGGCGAAAAGCTGAAATTGATCGGTCTAAATCGCCACCAATCTTTTCCGTATTCCGGATATGCACAAGGCCCTGCATCGCAAGAACGCGATGCGGATATTCTGAAATACGAACTTGCCTGCAATATCGTCCGTACCTCTCATTACCCGCAATCAAACGCATTTCTGGACCGATGCGACGAAATTGGTTTACTCGTTTTGGAGGAAATTCCTGGTTGGCAGCACATTGGTGGCGACGCTTGGAAGGAAGAATCTGTTCAGAACGTTCGGCGCATGATTGAGCGGGACTGGAACCACCCTTCTATAATTTTGTGGGGTGTTAGAATTAATGAATCTGACGATGACGACGCGTTTTACCTGCGAACAAACACATTGGCACACCAGCTCGACCCTACGCGCCAAACCAGCGGCATTCGAAAGCACGCTGGCAGTTCCCTTTTGGAAGACGTCTACACCATGAACGATTTCGTTCTTGGTGAATTTGAATTGCCCCATGAAAACCGCCCCCGATCACCACTTCGATCGCCGTCAGAAGTGACCGGGCTGCCTCAAAAAACTCCGTATTTGGTAACCGAATACAACGGGCACATGTTTCCAACCAAAGTTACAGACCAAGAACAACGCCAAATTGAACACGTCACACGTCACTTGGAGGTGCTGAACGCAGCCCACGGCGATGATAATATCGCTGGCTGTATCGGTTGGTGCATGTTCGATTACAACACCCACAAAGACTTCGGCTCGGGTGATCGCATCTGTCACCATGGTGTCTTGACAATTTTCCGCGAACCCAAATTCGCCGCATACGCCTATGCAAGCCAAGGTTCGCCAGAAAATCGTGTGGTTCTACAACCGGTAACCTATTGGGCGCGCGGTGAACGCAATATTGGTGGCACACTACCGCTTATGATCCTTTCGAACTGCGACTTCATCCGGTTGAATTTTCCAAACGGAGCCAGTTTTGATCTTCTCCCGGATCATCAGACATTTGCCCATTTGCCGCATCCTCCGTTCATGCTGCGGCAGGACGATTTATCAGGCAGTGAGGTTGGTCAGTGGGGCATGCTGTGGACGGACATCAAAATAGTAGGCTATGTCGATAATAATCCGATAGTCACACGAAGATTGCTTGCAAACCCGATCGCCACCAGGCTTGAAGTAAAATCTGATCGCCCGACTCTTTCGCAGGCTCGAAACGAGGTAAGAATATCCGTAAAAGCATTGGATCAAGCTGGCAACCTGTTGCCCTATATCGACCTGCCAATAACCATTGAAGTCGATGGTCCCGCCACACTAATCGGGCCGGATACGACTGCGCTGAGAGGCGGAGCTACCGCGTTTTGGATTCGATCAAAGCGCGAATCCGGCGACGTGGTTGTCAGAGTTCGCAGCACACGGTTTGCAACTGGGGAAGCTCGGGTGTCTGTTTCGAATAGTTGATTTTGGAGCGACCTAGGAGGTTGATAGTTTTTCGCTTTACGAAATTCCGCTCCGCCGAACACACGAAAAAGAACGCAAAAAGTCAGTTTTGTCGGCACCGATGCCACGTATATATGCACGTTCAGATTTCATGGTTTCGTCGCAGTTTAGCCAAATGAAAAGCAACATATCGTCTTCGTGGCAGGTTGATCATATCAATCAAAGTAGCGGCAGCCAATGTCCGCTTCGAGGAAGTTAAGATAAAATCTCGCACTTGTCGCGAACGACTGCATCCCGCCTAAAGCCGTCACCCTCCTCCCCAAAAACCCCATAAACCACAGGGGTGGCACACACTTCCCTCTTTCACCGCCACCCTGCGCCACCCCGCCATCCCTTCTTACATGCTTCACTTGATAAAGGCGCAATTGTACGCCTGTGTGATGCCTGAACGGAGGTGCGACTCATGCCCAAGCGAATACGATTGAACGAAAAATCAGTACGGGAGGCCCCGCTGATAAAAGGTCGGGACTATCAGGTCTTTGACACAGAGGTACGTGGCTTTGCCATTTGCAAATACCGCTCTGGCAACCGGGCTTTTACGCTCGATTACCGGAGCGCTGGGCGCCACCGGCGGATGACCATCGGGCGTTGGCCGGAATGGAGCACGACGGCGGCGCGGGAACGCGCCAAGGAACTGCGACGCGAGATTGATGCTGGTGCGGATCCTCTCGGGGATCGGGAACAGGGGCGCGATGCTCCACGGTTCAAAGATCTGATTGATCGGTATATTGAAGAACACCTGCCACATCTGGCGCCAACCAACGCATCGGACCAGAAATCCATGCTGCGCAAGCTGGTTGAGCCGGATTGGGGCAATCGCCTTGTAGCCGAGATCACACCCTCGGACGTGGAAAAGCTGCTGACCAAGATCGCCGCGGGCCGTGCCCGTCCCTCGAAGGCCAAGCCAAATAATCGCGCCCGTAAATTACAGGGATCAAAACCAACGCCCATTCGGGCAAACCGCACAGGCGAGGTGCTCCGAAAGATGTTCACTCTTGCTGTTGGCTGGAAATGGCGGGCCGACAATCCTGCCTCGGGTTTCCGGCGCCGCCTGGAAAATGAACGCGAACGTTTTCTCTCAAAAGAAGAAATCGGCAAGCTGGCCGAAGCCCTAGACGCGGCAGAAGACCAGCGTGCTGCCACCATCATCCGGATGTGCCTGCTAACCGGTGCACGCGTCGGCGAAGTCCGCCAAGCCCGCTTCGAGCACTTTAATTTGGAACTTGGCAGCTGGTCCAAACCTGCAACCACCACCAAGCAGCGCAAAATCCACCGCCTGCCTATCTCGGCCGAGGTGGGGGCCAACCATCGCCGGTTTCGCGCAAGAGAGGCTCTTGCTTTTTGGTGTTGGCATCAACCTCGTCAAGCAACCCGCGCTCGATCATCATGCCAACGACCTTTTTGGCGACCGCGCCATGTAGGCCTTTGGGAAGCGGCATCGCAAGATTGCCAGCGTGACGCGACGCTTCATTCAGAATGCGGGCTTGGGTGTCGGTGAGTTTGGTCAGGAATTTGGCTCCGTGGTTTTGCTGCGCAACCGATCGCGCCGCTTCTGCAACCGGAATCGCTCTAGAGCGAAGTGTAATCAACGTAAGACCAAGCAATATCATTGCTTTAATCACTATCGGAGTCAGCCATACAGGGAATGAGCGAGAGGGAATATTCCACCGATTCAAAGCTGTCTCGCGGCGCTATCCAGAAGGCAAAACGCAACGGCCGCATGGTGCTTTTTTTTGACGGGTCCATCAACGCCACCGCCTCGGACGCGCGAAGGGCCGGTATGACATATCCGGACCAACAACGTCGATCCGTTGCCAGCGTCGAGAGTAGCATCAGCGGTCCGGGGCCGGGAGTTCTTCGTACCTCGAGGTCCGTACAGCGTTAACGGTCAAACCGCCGCTTAACCTCAAAGACCGCCGCGCAAGCCAAGTTTGGCGATTCGAGTTCCGTCTTGGCTCCAAACAACTACGCAATCAGTTCGAGAGAAAAAGTTGGCAAAATGTCCGCTACACCATCGGAGACGTCTTCACAGAATCTCTGAAGCGAATTCGCTACTGCATCCCACGTCAACGCCAATCGCGCCCGTTGGCCCACCTACGGACTCTGGCGGCAGTTTGAGTGCGTGATAAGTAATAATCTTCAGCAAAACCGCTCAGGTGTTCTACCAAGTGATGTGATCCATGCTAATCGCATCGAAAAATGCGAGAACTGGATTGTCAATCACGGAGTAAAACTGGCCCATATCGCAGCGTAAAAATGCACCGCAAAGTTTGGAGTTGTTCTGCGCTTTGGCGCGTGCGCTCTTCATAAAGCTAACGCGTGCCAAAGCGCATGTCGGCCTCCTTGCCTCATTTTTAGGGAAGAAAGTGTCAACAATTCTTGGGGCTATTCAAGAAGAGCCAAAAAGGTTCATTGTAAATCCAACCCATCAAAGTCTGGGACTAAACTACTACCGACTGGCGTCGGCAGGATTTTGGACGTGCTTTTCCAAGTACTGAAGTACGATCTCCTCGGTGATTGCCCCGTTGGTGGTTGAAAAGTAGCGCCTGCTTCCGCTGACTGGAAGTGCATGTTCACATGCATGAGAGGGAAAAGTGTCGCCCCCAGTACCGCTTTTTCAGCTGCGGGAATTCACGTTGCACCTTTTGGGAGGGCCGCCCCTTCATCTCGCGCATCAGGTCGCTTATCGCCAGCTTTGGCGGAACCGATACAAACATGTGCACATGGTCGCTCGACAGAATGCCACGGATAATATCGACATCATTTTCAGCGCAAACCTGCCGGATAATATCGCGCACCCGCAGTCGGATATTCCTCTGTAAAACTTTGTAACGATACTTGGTCGGCCAAACCAAATGATAACGGTGGTAAAAAACGCAATGCTTACCGGTGTGACGGTAAAGCGCGACAGGTCCATGCGCCGCCCGATCCTGAATAATTCCAGACCGGGTCAGGCGATTTATGAGCCGTCCATGGGTCTGGCACAACATTGATCGCGGCGGAAACTATCGGCGGGTTTGCTTCGGGATAGTGGCCGTGTCGACATTCAAACTCGGGACTTAACCATTCAGCCAGTAATCGGGTTTCGAATACTCTTTAGCGGGGGGGCATCGTGCCATTTTATCCCAACAAGAGATATTCAATATGCAAATGTGGACAAAATGTCCGGCGAAAATATTTGATGCCGAATGTATTTTACTTGGGAATAATGTTCGGGTAGCACTTGATAAAGCTCTGTAGAATATTGGGGATCGGATGACCAGCGTCAAACAAAAAATACCATACATTATTGCGCCTGATCCATTCAATACGCGGCTGACCCGGACCGTGTCGGGCATTGACCAAAACGGGGCGGTGCAGGAAATAAAGGTCGTAGAAGAACGGCCGTTGACGATTTTTTTGAACAAGCAGGAAATTGTGACCGCTATGACAATTGGCGATCATCCGGAATACCTCGCCGTGGGGTATTTGCGCAATCAGGGCATGCTTTTACAGGACGACAAAATCACGGTTATTGATTATGACGAGGAGGTCGAGACCGTCATTGTACGCACGGTTCGGGCAACAAACTATGAGGACAAGCTCAAAAAGAAAACCCGAACTTCGGGCTGCGCAGTGGGTACGGTTTTTGGCGATATGATGGAAGGGTTAGAGGCGCTAACCCTGCCGCAATCTGAGGTGCGGACAAGCTGGCTTTATGCGCTTGCCCATACCATTAATACCACCCCGAGCCTGTATCTTGAAGCCGGTGCCATCCACGGCTCGGTTCTTTGTCGGCAAGACCAACCACTGGTTTATATGGAAGATGTGGGGCGCCACAATGCGGTGGACAAGATTGCCGGATGGATGCAGCTGGAGGACGCCACTGCCGCTGATAAAATTCTGTATACCACTGGCCGGCTGACCTCGGAAATGGTGATCAAAACCGCGTTGATGGGCATCCCGGTGCTGGCGTCGCGCTCGGGTTTTACCGCTTGGGGAGCCGAGATTGCGCGGCAAGTCGGGCTTACGCTTATCGGGAGGATGCGCGGCCAGCGCCTTATTTGCCTCAGCGGTGAAAGCCGTTTGGTGTGGGATGCGGACCCTTTTACTGCAAAAGTCGGGACAACCCGTCGAGGCGGGTCAGGACGATGAGTAGAAATCCCGTGAAAGTATTTGGTATTACCGGATGGAAAAACAGCGGCAAAACCACATTGATGGAGAAGCTCGTGGCCGAGATTTGCGCCCGTGGCTTCGGCGTGTCTGCCATCAAGCACGCACATCACAACGTCGATGTGGACCAACCCGGAAAAGACAGATTTCGCCACCGGAAAGTCGGAGCGCAAGAAGTTATTCTGACGTCAAGCAACCGTTGGGCGCTGATGCACGAATTGCGCGGTGCAAACGAGCCGCCATTGGCCGAACTGCTTGGGAAACTGGCACCTGTCGATCTGGTGTTGATCGAGGGTTACAAGCGAGAATCGCACTCGAAAATTGAAGCTGCGCTTAGCCCTGGTAGGCACCCACTTTTGGCGCTTGAGGGTGCCCATATCACTGCGGTGGCCGCGGGGTATAGGGTTCCGGAACTGGCGGTTCCGGTGCTGAATATCAATGATATTTCAGCAATGGCCAATTTTATCATTACGCATACTGGATTAGAGGCCTAACTGATATGGCACAGGGGTTTTTGGACGCGTGGGCACTGGTTTTCAGCTTTGATGTTGATCTTTACGAAATTATTTTCCTGTCTTTGCGGGTTACAATCTCGGCAGTGATTATTGCCGCATTGATAGGATTGCCGCTTGGCGCCTGGCTTGCGGTTAACCGGTTTTATTTGCGTCGCTATGTAATTGCGGTGCTGAATGCGCTGATGGGGCTGCCGCCGGTAGTGGTGGGGCTGTTTGTCTATATGCTGTTGTCACGCTCCGGGCCTTTGGGGGGCTTTGGCCTGCTGTTCTCCCCCGGCGCCATGATTATCGCGCAGGTGATCATCATCACCCCGCTTATTGCCTCGCTCAGCCACCAAACCATCCGTGACCTTTGGGCAGAATACCATGATCTGCTGATCTCGATGAACACCACACGGGCGCAGCGGATTATGGCCCTGCTCTGGGATGGCCGGCGGGCCTTGCTGACCGCAACGCTCGCCGGGCTGGGCCGTGCCATTGGCGAGGTTGGCGCGATTATGATTGTTGGCGGTAACATCGAGCACTCCACCAGGGTGCTAACCACGGCGATTGCATTGGAAACCGGCAAGGGTAATTTTGCTTTTGCCATGGGGTTGGGGCTGGTGCTGATCGCGCTGGCGATTATCATCAATCTGATGATCCACATGATCGGCAAAACTGAACGGGCCGGAACATGGTAAGCATTTTACCTCTGAAGCTAACGGCCGCCACCGCCCATATGCGGGGTAAAAGGCTGGTCGGGCCGGTGGATTTTACCCTTGGTTCAGGTGGGATGACCCTTGTTATTGGCCCAAACGGAGCCGGTAAAACCACGCTGTTACGCTTGATGCACGGGTTGCAGCGATGCTCGGGCGGGGCACTCATCTGGGCGGTGCCAGATGTTGAGGCCCGGCAAAGCCAGGCCTTTGTTTTTCAGGCGCCGATTATGATGCGCCGCCGGGTTATAGATAGCCTCGCCTACCCTTTGCGGCTGCGCGGCATGGCTAAGCGCGCAGCGCGGGGCAGGGCACAAGAATGTGCGCAGCGTTTTGGGCTGGAAGATTTGCTAAGCAGCTGGGCCCCTATGCTTTCGGGGGGCGAAAAACAAAAGCTCTCGTTGGCGCGCGCGCTGATCGTTGAGCCTGAAGTGCTGTTTTTAGATGAGCCTTGCGCCAACCTTGACGGTAGCGCCACCCGTGAAATTGAAGCAATATTGCTGGCGGCCAAAGCCGCGGGAACCCGGATTGTGATGTCTACCCATGATATGGGGCAGGCAAAACGCCTCGCGGATGATGTAATATTCATGCATAAAGGCCTGATGCATGAAACTGGTGTTGCCGCGGAATTCTTTGCCACCCCCTTAACCCCGGAGGCGCGCGCCTTCATCAAAGGAGACATTGTTGAATGAAACTGATCTGGAAAGCCCTTGTAGCAGCCACGGTGATGGCAACCGCCAGCCATGCGGAATCGCTTAAAATGGCGGTCACCACTTCGTTTTACAATTCTGGCCTGTCAGATGTGCTGCTGCCCGAAATAAAGAATGATTTAGACCTCGATGTAGAGCTTATTGTGGTTGGTACCGGACAGGCACTATACTTGGGTCAAGCGGGGGATGTGGATGCCATTCTGGTGCATGCCCGCGCAGCTGAAGACGCTTTTTTGGCGGCGGGCTATGGCACACATCGCCGCGAAATCATGTATAACGATTTTATCTTGATAGGCCCGTCAAGCGACCCCGCCCAAATTGCTGGCTCCCAAACCACGGTTGAGGCTTTGCAAAGCATTGCCCGTACCATGGCCCCGTTTGTGAGCCGGGGTGATGACAGCGGCACCAATAAAAAAGAGCTGGCGCTCTGGGCCGAGGCGGGCATAACCCCCATGGGAGGCTGGTACAGGGCTGCCGGATCTGGCATGGGGGCCACCCTGAACACCGCCAGTGGCATGAACGCTTATGTGGTATCGGACCGCGCCAGCTGGCTGAACTTTGGCAACAAGGGGGATCTGGCCCTGCTTTATGCCGGAGATCCGGCGCTTTTTAATCAATACGCCTTTATTCCGGTCAACCCCGCGCGCTGGCCGCATGTGAAAAATGACCTTGCTATGCAGCTGGAAGGTTGGCTGACCAGTGAAAAGGCCGAAACGCTGATTAATAGCTACACTCTTGGCGGAGAGCAGCTGTTTACGTTTAACGCCACGCGCTGAGGGCGTGGGGCGGGCTGCGGGTTACTCCTCCAGCGCGCCATGCACGGCCAGAATATCCAGTTCGGCATCCGGTGCATTGATTACGCGGTAAGCTTCGGCCACCCCCGCATCCTCAAGTTCGCGTGCCACCGTGAGCAGGGTGTTGGGGGCATGGTCTTCACACAGCTCTACCATATGGTTCAGCTCGTCCAGCGCTACCGGATAGGCGGCCTCGACCGACGGCGCGCCGTAGATATTTACCAAATGCTCGGCCAATGCGGTAACCAGCAGTTCAAATTCGGATTGCCCAATTTTGGTAACCGCCACAAAAGTAACGCGGCCAAAGGTTTCCAGCCCGAGCCAGCCATTGGCAAACGCCTGCCGGGCCTTGCCGGACAGGTCGCCCTGCCCCCAGTTTGAAAACTCGAAGCCACCGGAAACCGCCCATTCGCCAGTGCGGGCCGGATTGAAAAACACCATCGTGTCGCTTTCGTCAAAATGGATGGCGCGGGCAAGGTTCATGGCTGATCTCCGATTTCAAGGCAGCTCGATAGCGGGATCAGGCGGGTTTGGATGCCGTCGCGCAAAAGCAGGCCAAAGGCGTCGTCTATCCCGACAAAGGTTCCACTGATACCGCCCTCTACGGCCAGGGTAATGTCTTTTCCTATATCTTTGACCAAACCACGCCATTGCTCGTGAAGGGCGCGGGGGCCATCGGTGTTTATATCATTGAGCCAGACCAAGGTGTGCCGCGACCATGCCTCCAGCAACCGGATCGGCGAGATATCACCACAGCCTTCCATCATCAGGCAGGTGTCATTCGGGTTGTCGCCGGCCTCGCCGTCGCCACGCCCACGCGGCAGCAGATCCAGTTCCAACCCTATTACCAGCCAGTCCGGCTCGACTGACGGGTCGTCTGACGAAGCCGCTGCCCGCAGGCGTCCGGCCTTCCCGCCATTGACATAAATCTCGCCCTGCCAACCCAGATGCACCGCGACTTCAGCTGGCGCCAAAGCCCCCATGGCATTCTGAAAGCCGACCCCGCAGGCAATGAGCGCAATCATCGCTTGTTCCAGCGGACTTTCCGGTGCAAAAACAATCGCGGCGCGGATGCTGTCGGGCGAGATAGAGTGTACCAGAAGGCCGGCATCCACGCCAATCATGGCTTGGGCACACGCCTTGGCAAAAGGATCAGTGGTTTCGCTAACCGCCTCGCCGGTAAATAGCGGCGGAAAACTTGCCGGCTGCTCTACCTCGAATATGTCGTCGATCATATGGTTCCGTCCTTGATCAGTCTTTTGGCCAAGTTGCGGAATGCCACAGCTTGCGGAGACTCGGGTTTGCCAACAACTATAGGCACGCCGCTATCGGATGCAATCCGGATATCAAGATGCAACGGTAATTCAGCCAACAGCGGAACCCCCAGTTTTTTGGCCTCGGCCGCCACGCCGCCATGGCCAAACGGATGGCCCTTGTGGCCGCATTCCTCGCAAATTTGATACGACATGTTTTCGACCATCCCCAGGATTGGCGTCCCGAGTTTGTTAAACATATCTATGCCTTTGCGGGCGTCGATCAGGGCAACGTCTTGCGGGGTGGAAACGATGATCGCTCCGGCAAGTTCGGTCTTTTGGGACAAGGACATTTGCACATCGCCAGTGCCGGGGGGCAAATCTACGATCAATATATCCAACGCGCCCCATTGCACTTGCATCAGCATTTGTTGCAACGCGCCGATCAACATCGGGCCGCGCCATACCACCGCCTCGTCATCATTGGTCATCAACCCGATAGACATCATGGTAACACCGTGATTGCGCAGCGGCAAAATGGTTTTGCCATCTGGCGAGGCCGGACGGCCAGAGACCCCCAACATTCGTGGCTGCGAGGGGCCAAAAACATCGGCATCCAGCAGGCCAACCTTCTTGCCCTCGGCGGCCAAGGCCACTGCCAGATTTACCGAAAGGGTAGATTTACCCACCCCCCCTTTGCCAGATGCAATGGCGATGATTTTATCAACGCCGGGGATTTTTTGCGGGCCTTTTGGCTCGGCTTTGCCGCTTGGCTTCAGATTTGGCGGGGCGGCGGGGGTGCTGTGGGCGGTCATAACCGCGGAAACGCTTTTTACCCCGTCCACGGTTTTCGCAACCGTTTCCGCCTCGGCGCAGGTGGCTTGCAGCGCTTCGGCTTGCGCGCCTGGCACCTCAAACACAAAGCGCACCACGCCGTCGTCCACCGTCAGGGCCTTCAGAATCCCCGCGCTAACGATATCCGTTCCAGCGGGGGTTTTCACACCCTTGAGCGCTGCCAGCACTTCATCACGTTTTGTCATCGAATTCCCCTATTTAGCGCCAATAATGGTGCCCGTGACCACATGCTCAAAATCCAGACCATCAATCGTCAGGACTATTTTGGCGGTGTATTCCTGCCCCTCGGCAGGGCTTGCTTCGCGGATAGCCTCCTCGATCGCCTGTTGCGATGTAACGCCAACCTTTTTCAGGAATTTCCGCATGCTCATGTTAAATTCTTCGTCCATTTCGAACCCTTTCATTCATTCCATTGACAGCAGGAAGTTTTCCCGCCTAGTTTTGCCCGCACCCAAAAGCGAGGCGATGTCGTGTTGAAGTCCATCTTGATTGCAGCCATTTTTCTGGTGCCAAACATCGCGGCAAGCCAGGCCAAAGAATTTACCTTGTCCAGCCCTGTAGCGTTGGAAGATAACGGTTTTTTGCGATTCCTGCTGCCAAGGTTTACCTTGAAAATGCGTATCCGCCCTGAGGTGAGTTTCTCCGACGGTTCCGCCCATGCCCGTTTGAATACCGAGACTGGAATTCCGGTTATGAAGAGGCTTGGTCAGACCTACTTTATTAGTCTTGATCTTTTGGATACAGTTGAGACCGAAAATGCGCAGGTATTTGCAGATTGGCTGGTTTCGGACATTGGCAAACGCACGATTGAGCAGTTTATGGTTGACGGGGAGATCGTGTTTATGCCGATTGCCGCAACGGCTGAAACCGTTGTCGATATACAATTTTACGGGGATGCGGTCCTTGGCGAGGCGTTGGCTTTTACCCATTGCGCCCGCTGCCATGTTATCAATGACAAAAACCGCATGAACGGGATCGGGTCGACGCCTTCTTTTGGGGCGTTGCGCAGCCTGACGGATTGGGCCGAACGGTTTCAAACTTTTCATGTCCGCATTCCCCACCCTTCGATCATCCAAATAGACGGGGTGAGCGAGCCTTTTTCGCCAACCAGCCCGCCCGCCAACCTGCCAGTTTATCTCACAGTTGATGAAGTCGAAGACATTCTGACATATGTTACCACAATAGCACCGGTTGATCTCGGCGCGCCGCTTATTCAGAATTGACATCAACTGTCCCGGCGTTTCAAATAATCATCCGTCGTGCGGGTCATTGGCCTCGCGCCGCCCTGAAATGGACTTGAATCGCTGTGATACTGGGTTTCGATCCGGCATTTGTCGCACATTTGAATCAATTTTCCGGATTCGGAATCCGCAAACATGGGGTGCTTTCCGGCCAGTTGGTCCATCACTCGGTCGATGGTGGATTTTACCCCAAAAAATGCCCCGCAGGATATGCAAGCAAAGGGGTCTTCCTCGTTTAATATGGTTTGGGTGAACGCCGCATCAGAAATATCTAATCGGGGTATCAGGCTTATGGCGTTTTCAGGGCAGCCCTGGGTGCAAATTCCGCATTGCAGACAGGCATCTTCCTGAAAGCGCAATTGTGGCTTGTCTTCATTATCCAAAAGCGCGCCGGAAGGGCACAGGGATACGCAAGACAGACATAAAGTGCAGGCGTCTTGGTCAACAATCACCGCCCCATAAGGTGCGCCTTTGGGTAAGCTAATGGGAGTTTCCAGTTGTCCACGCAATGCTTTTGCCGCCAGTCGGGTTACTTGCCGGCGGTTGCCAATTGGCAAGACCGGCGCAATAGGCGCGGCTGGCGCTTGCGCGTAAAGGATCGCGCTCAGGTCATCAGGATCGGCAATATCAAGCAGGCGCAGGGCCGCTTTGTCGCTGATCGTCAAGGCCAGTTCCAGCTCGCTGTCAAGCGTGGCCCGCTCGGTTTTGGGCGCCAGCAATATATCAACTGCCGCAAATCCGGTGCCGAGGGCGGCCAGCATTTCGGCGTGGCCAAAAGCGGGCAAGCTTTCAACCTCAAGGGGAATAACATCAGCGGGCAGGCCTTGTCCATAACGGGCTGACAAAGTAATCATTTCGCCGCCAAAGGCGCTGTCATGCACCAATAGGCGCGGTGCTTTCCCGCTCGCGTCACGGAATGTTTTGGCCAATACGTTCAGGCGCTGCAGTAAAAACCCAAAGGTCGGGGTGTCATACGAAACCGCCCCGCTTGGGCAGACGGCACTGCAATCTCCGCAACCGTTGCAAATATTCGGATCAATTTTTACTTGCTCGCCATTAGTGGTTATAGCCCCCGATTGGCAGGCGTCGATGCAATTTGAGCACCCGGAAATGCCCGAGCGGGTATGGGCGCAGATATGGGGGTCATATGCGACATAAAACGGCTTTTCAAATTCACCCACCAATTGAGCCACTTCAAAAACTGCGCTGGCAATCGCTTTTGGGTCTCCCGGGTCAACCCGTAAATAACCGTCGCGTTTATGCGAGAAAAGCGGGGTCTGCCCCCGAAGGTCAAGGATCAGGTCACACGTGGAGGTGGCACCGTCACGCGGAGGCGTGAATTTCACCTCGCCTCGTCCACCGACAATCGTGGTTTGAAACGCATCAATTCTGATTTCAAACTTCCCAAGCGCCCCGGTTGCCCGGCGTAAATTCCCCGAAATAATATCAAAGCTGCGATCAAACGGCACGTCGTCTGGGGTTTCAAGCAACACGGTAACGTTCAAAACATCGCGCAATTGTGCCGCCGCTTCCAGCGCCAGATCTTGCGGCCCGAGGATCAGGCATTGCCCGTGAGAGGTGACGCTTAGCATTTTAGTTATCGGGGTGGGTAATTGTGATTCAGCCACCAACGCCGCCATTTTCGGGCCCGCGTTTCCCCCTTCGTCCGACCACCCGGCGCGATCACGCAGATCGACAAATTCGGGGATCGAAACCTCAAGTTCTTCGGCGAGTTCCTCAAAAATCTGGCGTTCTTGCAGGCAGGCAACCAAGGCGCCGTCCGTCTTGAGAAGCGCAGCTGCCTCCCCGATTTGATCAGTGCAAAGTGACGAGTAGACTTTGGAGCAACGCAATCCGGTCGCGTCGCCAATTTTTTTAGCGTCAATAAGCTGACTGTTAGAACAATTGCATAAAACCAGTGTGTTAGACAAAACTTTCCCCTGTGAATTCGTGAACATTTCCCTATTCAACACCTCACATAGACCGCATATTCGATAAGAGTAAAGGTTTTTTTTGTTTGGCTTAGCCATGGAGCTGATTCGGAATTCGGCCGATTTATTTGCACAAACAGAAGTCAAAAAATAACCAATCTGGACAAAATGTCTCATGGGCCGGTAAGAGCGAAAATCGATGGTCGAATTGTCCGGATTTCGACCTATTTTCCTGAATTCAAAAAGTATCTCTTTTTGTAGTCCAAAAGTTATTGCAACCTTCCCCCCTAACTATGCGGACGAGTGTGTCTGGTGAAATGGTGGAGTCTATGCAGCAGAAATCTATGTCTTTGTCTTTGGGAATTGTTCTCTGGAAATCTCCGGGGGTGACCCGCTGGGCAAAATGGGTTTGGCGGGCTGTAGCGGTATTGCCCGGGGCAGGCCCGGCAGAATGGCGTGAACTGCGGCGTGACGGCGATGTGATCGAGTATCACGCCGCCACGGTTCCTCTGGAGCTTCACCGTGCTGATACCGAGGCATACCTGACGGGCCTTTCGACCAAGGTTCCCGCCATTTATGTTGTTATGCGCGAAACCCCCGATGCCGAGCGCCCGCTTGAGGTTGTGCTGGCCACCGCCTCTCCGTTTGACGGCCAGGATTACGCCGATAACGGCGAGGATATTGTGGAGCTGGTTCCCATGCCCCCGGCACTTATTGCGCTGGTGCGAAACTGGGTAGACCTGCACCATCAGGAAGAAACATTCATCAAACGCCGCCGCAACAAAACCCATGTCGGGATGGTTGAGGACGGGATTGGAGACGAGCGAATTCGTCAGGTTTCTGATGTTTATCGCGCTCCGCGCTCCAAGCTGGAGCAGATGCATTGACGACCCTCACAAAACCTTCAGGCGCATGGGCGCGGCGTCGGGCGGCAGTTCAGGCTGAAGCCGAGACGCTTGAGCGGGCCGAGACCAAAGCTTTGATCGCTGAAAAGCACGCGGAACTGGCGGAAAAGCCGGAAGAAGAGGTTCTCGCTGAATTGGATCTACCCAACCCAGACGAAATGGCCCCGGGGGATGACTTTAGCGCCTTCATGAAGGCCGCGGTGCCGACACAGTTACGCAATCGCGCGCTGCGCACCCTTTGGCGCAGCGATCCGGTTTTGGCTAATGTCGATATGCTGGTCGATTATGGAGAAGACTTTACCGGCAAAGGCGATGCGTTGGCCGTGGTTAAAACCATTTATCAGGTTGGCAAGGGCATGCTGAAAGACAAAATCGAAGAGGCGCCGACCGACGGCATCGAGGAAGCGCCGGTTGCAGTGGCCGCATTGGATGAGGAAGAGGAGGACACCCTTCCGGTGCCAGAGATCGAACAGCACCCCCTGCCTACCTTCTCTGAACCGAAAACGCCTGATCTTGCACTCCGTCGGCGTATGAGATTTAATTTCCAAGAAGGCAATGAGCCTGAAATTAATGGAATGGAACTATCATGAATGCTTCGGCACCACTTTCGGATATATCGGATGAAGACCAGCTTCGGGTCGATATGTACAACTTTTTGGGCCTGTTGTTGGCGCGCGCCCCGGATAAGAATTTATTGGCAAAAACCGCTGCGCTGAGCGGTGACAGCAGTGAACTGGGCGAGGCGATAAACGCGATGGCACGGGNGGCAAAAGCAACCCGGCCAGCGGCAGTTGAAAGCGAATATACCGCCCTGTTCATCGGTCTGGGCCGTGGTGAATTGCTGCCTTATACCAGTTTTTACCTGACCGGATTTTTGAACGAAAAACCCTTGGCGCAATTGCGCAAGGATATGCTGGCGATGCGCATTACCCGCGCGCCCAACACTTTTGAACCGGAAGACAACATCGCCAGCTTGTTGGAAATGATGGCTGGGTTGATCTCCGGCCGTTTTGGCGAGGTGGCTACACTGGCGCAGCAGGTGACCTTTTTTAACAAACATATCGGCTCTTGGGCCGGACACTTTTTTGCGGATTTGGAAGCAGCTAAATCGTCAATTTTTTATGCCCCTGTCGGCGCAACTGGCAAGGCTTTTATCGAAATCGAGCGCGAAGCGTTTCGAATGGAAGCGGAGTGATCCGTGTAACCGGCTCTTGGGCCAAAACTGGGAGGAAAACTAAATGAGTGAAAAGGACGACAGTGTCAAAACCGGACGCCGTGATTTTCTGAAATTTGCTGCGGTTTCTGCACCGGCTGTTGCGGTTGCAACGGCCAGCGGTTCGGCGGTTCAAGCCGAGCAAGTGGAAGAAACTGGCAGTGGCCTTCGCGATACCGCGCATACCCGCGCCTATTTCGATAGCATCACCTTTTAAGGGGTTTCTTTGACGCTGGCGAATGGTTGCGAGACGCCCGACTGCCAGCAGATGAAAACCAAAAAACAAACTCAGGGAGAGTATAATGCTGAGGAAAAAAACCAACGGGGTTGCGAGACGCCCCCAGCGGACAAGCCTCTTGTCAAATATTGCCGGGAAACCGGTTGATCGCCGCAGTTTTCTGCGCGGATCGGGACTGGCCATTGGTGGTCTGGCGTCGATCAGCGCATTTGGCGGCACGGTTGCCCAAGCGCAAACATCCGACACCATAGCGGGAGCCTTGAAAACGGTAAAATCCGTTTGTGCAAACTGCTCGGTCGGCTGCACAGTGATCGCCGAAGTAGATAACGGGGTTTGGGTCGGCCAGGAGCCGGGCTTTGACAGCCCGTTCAACCTTGGTTCCCATTGCGCCAAAGGAGCTTCGTGCCGCGACGCCGCACATGGCGAACGCCGGCTGAAATACCCAATGAAAAAAGTAAATGGCGAATGGAAGCGCATTAGCTGGGAAACCGCGATTGACGAAATCGGCGACCAGATGGGCGACATTCGTGAGGAAAGCGGTCCCGATTCAGTTTACTGGCTGGGTTCTGCGAAGTTCAACAACGAACAATCTTACCTGTTCCGCAAATTTGCCGCCTATTGGGGCAGCAATAACGTGGATCACCAAGCGCGGATTTGCCACTCTACTACAGTAGCCGGTGTGGCCAATACATGGGGCTACGGCGCCATGACCAACTCCTATAACGACATTCACAATTCCAAGGTGATGTTGGTTATTGGCGGCAATCCTGCTGAAGCCCACCCGGTTTCTTTGCTACACCTGTTGCAGGCCAAAGAGCAAAACAATGCGGAACTGATTGTGTGTGACCCGCGCTTTACCCGCACCGCGGCCCATGCTGACGAATATGTCCGCATTCGCCCGGGCTCGGATGTTGCGCTGATCTGGGGTTTTTTGTGGCACATCTTTGAAAACAGCTGGGAGGATAAAGAGTTTATCCGCACCCGCGTTTACGGCATGGACGAAATTCGCGCCGAGGTAAAGAAGTGGAACCCGGAAGAAGTGGAGCGCGTAACCGGCGTGCCTGGCAGCCAGATGGAGCGCGTTGCGCGCACCTTGGCCAACAACCGCCCCGGCTCCTTGATCTGGTGCATGGGTGGCACCCAGCACCACACCGGCAATAACAACACGCGCGCTTATTGCATCTTGCAGCTTGCGCTTGGCAACATGGGGGTTGCTGGCGGCGGCACCAATATTTTCCGTGGCCACGACAATGTTCAGGGTGCTACCGATATGTGTATCCTTTCCCACAGTTTGCCAGGCTATTATGGCCTGTCTGGCGGGGCTTGGGCGCATTGGGCACGGGTTTGGGATGAAGATCTCGACTGGCTCAAAGGGCGGTTTGATAATCTGACCGCTGCCGATGGCTCGAAAAAATCGCTGATGAACCTTAAGGGTATTCCGGTATCCCGCTGGATTGACGGTGTTTTGGAAGATAAAGAAAATATCGACCAGCCCGACAATGTGCGCGCCATGGTTTTGTGGGGCCACGCGCCCAACAGCCAAACCCGTGGGCCAGAAATGAAAGCCGCGATGGAAAAGCTGGATCTGCTGGTTGTGATTGACCCGTATCCAACGGTTTCAGCGGTTTTGCATGACCGCACTGATGGGGTTTACCTGCTGCCAGCCTCTACGCAATATGAGACCCGTGGTTCGGTGACAGCTTCCAACCGTTCGCTGCAATGGCGTGACAAGGTTATGGATCCGGTTTTTGAAAGCCTTCCCGACCATATCATCATGGCGAAGTTTGCGCGTAAGTTCGGCTTTGCTGATCGGCTGTTTCGCAAAATCGGTATGGATAGTGAGGACGAGCCAAACATCGAAGATATCACCCGCGAGTTTAACGGTGGTATGTGGACTATTGGCTATACCGGCCAAAGTCCTGAGCGCATTAAACTGCACATGGCAAACCAGCACACGTTTGATCGCACCACTTTGCAGGCAATTGGCGGCCCTGCTGATGGTGAATATTACGGTCTGCCTTGGCCTTGTTGGGGCAACCCTGAGGACAAGCACCCGGGCACGCCAAACCTTTATGACATGTCTATGCCTGTCTCAAAAGGAGGACTGACCTTCCGCGCCCGATTTGGCGTTGAACGAGATGGTGTCAATCTGCTGGCTGAGGGCGTCTATTCGAAAGACTCGGATATTCAGGATGGTTACCCTGAATTCACTCTGGCCATGCTCAAAGAGCTGGGCTGGGATAGTGAACTGACGGCAGACGAGCTGGCAACAATGGCCGCTGGCGCTGGTGACGGCACCAACTGGAAAACCGACCTTTCGGGCGGTATTCAGCGGGTGGCAATCGCCCATGAATGTGCGCCGTTTGGCAATGCCAAAGCCCGCGCCGTTGTCTGGACCTTTCCGGACCCTGTGCCAATTCACCGCGAGCCCCTTTATACCAACCGCCGTGATCTGGTGAAGGATTATCCAACCTATGCGGATAAGCAAGCTTATCGTTTGCCAACCATGTATGAGTCGATCCAGAAAATCGACTTCAGCAAGGAGTATCCAATGATCCTGACCTCGGGTCGTTTGGTAGAATATGAGGGGGGTGGCGACGAAAGCCGTTCCAACCCTTGGTTGGCGGAACTTCAACAAGACATGTTTGTCGAAATAAATACCCGCGACGCCAATAACCTTGGTGTGCGTGACGGCGAACAGGTTTGGCTTGAAGGGCCAGAGGGCGGCAAAGTCAAGATCATGGCCATGGTCACCGATCGGGTGGGTGAAGGTGTTGCCTTTATGCCATTCCACTTTGGTGGGCATTTCCAAGGCAAAGACCTGCGGGACAAATACCCCGAAGGTGCAGCGCCGTTTGTACTTGGCGAATCCGCGAACACTGCCATGACCTATGGTTATGACAGCGTTACTCAAATGCAGGAGACAAAGGCGTCTCTTTGCAAAATTTCAGCAGCTTAAGGAGAATTGAGAAATGGCTAGAGTAAAATTTCTCTGTGATGCGGAACGCTGCATTGAATGCAATGCCTGCGTAACTGCCTGTAAAAACGAGCATGAGGTCCCATGGGGGGTCAACCGGCGCAAAGTTGTCACCATTGGTGACGGCAAGCCCGGGGAGCGGTCAATCTCGATCGCTTGTATGCATTGCTCGGATGCGCCTTGTATGGCCGTATGCCCAACCGACTGTTTTTACCAAACAGAAGATGGCATCGTGCTGCACTCAAAAGACCTCTGCATTGGCTGTGGCTATTGTTTCTATGCGTGCCCGTTTGGCGCGCCGCAATATCCGCAGGCTGGAAATTACGGGTCTCGTGGCAAGATGGACAAATGCACATTCTGTGCTGGTGGCCCCGAAGAGGATCATTCAGCCGCAGAATTCCAGAAATACGGTCGCAACCGTATTGCAGAAGGAAAATTGCCGATCTGCGCGGAAATGTGCTCAACCAAAGCCTTGCTGGCGGGTGACGGGGACGTCGTTTCCTCCATCTACCGCGAACGCGTTGTTTCACGCGGCTTTGGGTCTGGCGCTTGGGGCTGGGGCACAGCTTATGGCCAAAAGGGCGGCTGATAGCTGGCTTTTAGACCGAACCATACAAAAAGACACGGGGCGAGATTTCGCCCCGTGTTCTTTGATGCATTTTAAGGAGTATTCCATGTTGGCGCATAAATTGGCAGCTCTACTGTTGGCTTTGTCCATGGTGGTTATGGCGACAACACCGGTTGCCGCGCAATCCCCTAGCCCTTCCCGTATTGAGACGGGCGGCGCGCAAACACTTGAAGATATTCTCGCCCGTCAGCGCGGAGAGATCGTTGACGAACAATTTCGCCGTGATGCTATTGGCGACCCGAGTTTGGCAGCCCCCCTATCAAACCAGCTTGGCACGCTGGGCGGCGTGGCTGACCCGGAATTGTGGCGCGCATTTCGCTACGGTTCGGCTGATATTATTTCCAGCAATCCAGCCCCTGCGGGGAATGTGGTGATCCAAGACGGCGGCATGCGCTGGTTAAGCTGGCGTAACGGACCGCTGCGGACTTATGGCGGATACCTGCTCGCTGTGACACTGGTCTTGTTGCTTGCATTTTATATTGTGCGTGGCAAAATTCGCATCGAGGGCGAAAAAACTGGTGAAACCGTTCTGCGGTTTCGGGAAATAGAACGCATTGCCCATTGGACAATGGCCATACCCTTTGTGGTTTTGGCATTAACTGGCCTAAGCTTGTTATTTGGCCGTATCGCCATCATTCCACTTTTGGGCCAAGAAGCGTTTTCTGTAATTGCCAACATAGGCAAGTTTTTGCACAATTATCTGGCATGGCCGTTCATGTTGGGCCTCGTGCTCAGCTTTGTATTGTGGGCCCGGAAAAACCTGCCGGCAAAGGTCGATTTTATGTGGTTGGTCAAAGCAGGTGGTTTGCTGACAAAGGGCGTTCATCCCTCGTCCGGTAAATTCAACGCAGGCGAAAAAATCATCTTCTGGATGGTCATGATCCTTGGTTTCATCATCTCCCTGACCGGCCTGTCTCTTCTGTTTCCGTTCCAGATCAACTTTTTCACACCGATTCTATCACTGGCCAACGACCTTGGCGTGCCGCAACTATTTGGCATTGGCGAGTTTCGCACGGTTTTGGCCCCGCAAGAGGAAATGCAATTTGCCAATCTGGTGCACATTATTATTGCCTTTATTTTTATCGCAATGATCATGGCGCATATCTACCTTGGCAGTGTGGGCATGGAGGGCGCCTTGCCCTCAATGGTTAAAGGAAGGGTTGAAACCCAATGGGCAAAAGAGCATCATGACCTCTGGTATGAAGAAGTCATGGCTAAAACAGCCAAGGAAAACTCGGCGGAATAGCCACAACGGGACGTGACTGATGGCAAGGCCAATTTTGGCAGTAGATAGCGAACCAACCAAACTCACGTCAGATTTTGGCGCGGGTTTGGCGCAAATTTCGGTTTTGATCATTGATGACGAACCAGGGATGCGCAATTTTTTGTCCAAAATTCTAGCGTCGCGCTGCAAACAGGTTGAGCAGGCCGCCGATGTCTTGCAAGCAGAAAAGCTTTTGGATGAAAACCATTTTGATATCGTCATTTTGGATAATATCATGCCCGGCCAAAACGGGTTGGATTGGCTTAAGGGTCAACGCAAAGTCGGATTTTTTGCCGACGCGATCCTGATTACCGCCTTTGCGGATCTTGACACCGCTATCGAGGCGCTGCGGGCCGGTGCCGCTGATTTTGTCTTGAAACCGTTCCGCTCCAATCAGCTGCTAAATGCAGTGGCCCGTTGTTTTGACCGGCGTGAGTTGCGTCGTGAAAATTATCTGCTCAAATATGAATTGGCCGCCGAGAAGCTTTGTGGGCACGGACGGCTCCTTGGTCGGTCAGAAGAAGTTAGAAGTATTCGAAATACACTTGAACGGATCGCCCCCTTGCCCACATCGGTTTTATTCACGGGGGCAACTGGCACGGGCAAAGAGGTTGTTGCCAGAACTTTACACAACCTTTCAGACCGGGCCAATTATCCCTTTGTTCCGGTTAATTGTGCTGCCGTTTCCTCCGAGACCATCGCCAATGAATTGTTTGGATACATTCGTCGTGATCCATCAGGGGATACAAATCAGGACGGTTTACTGTTCCATGCGCGTGGCGGCACATTGTTTCTGGACGAGATCGCCGAGTTGCCATTGCCAGTACAAGGAACATTGCTTCGGGTGATTGACGAGATGCGTATCAGACCGATCGGTTCCATGCGCGAGGTTCCCTTGAACTTGCGTTTCATGTTTGCAACCAATGCCGATCTTGGGCTTGCTGTTTCCGAAGGCCGTTTCCGCGAGGATCTGTTTCACCGTATCAATGTGGTCAATATTAAAATGCCACGCCTGATAGACCGAAAGGGCGACCTTCTTGAACTGGCCAATATGTTCATGAAAAAAATATCCGATGAGCTGGGGGTACCCCCCCTACCGCTGACGGAAGGCGTGTTGCTTAGGCTCTCCAGCTATGACTGGCCCGGAAATGTGCGGGAATTGCGCAACCTGATCGAACGCTCGCTGATCCTTGGAGAGTTTCCACCCGAGTTCACTGATCAGGAAAACAATGATGAAATGGCGGTGGATTCACTTGCCGCCGTAGAGCGTCGGCATATTTTGAATGTACTGGCCGAGAGCAACGAAAACCGGGCCGAAGCGGCGCGGCGTTTGGGGGTTTCACGCAAGACCATTGATCGCAAATGTGCGATGTGGAATGCCTGAAGATAATCCCAGGCCTCTGATTCCGTGGAACAAATCTGTTCGCGCACGGCTGTTGTTTATCGCGTTGTTGCCGATGTTTCTGGTGATGCCCCTGTTTGGTGGCGTGGTGATCTATAATTGGTCACAACGGTTTGATGATTTGCTGATCGCCAAGGTGAATGGCGAATTGACCATCGCTCATCAATACTTAGCCAGCCTGAAGGTGCGCAGTTTCGAGAATCTCCAGGCATTGGGGGCATCAGCGGCTTTTTCGGACGCGCAAATAACCGGTACGCTGGGCGAGCTGCTCGAGGCCGAGCGGCAGAAATACGGATTTGATTTCCTGTATTTGATCAATCCGGATGGGGCCATCATCATGGCCAATGCTTTGAATGCACCTGCCACTCCCGAAAAATGGCCCATTGTCAAAAGTGCGCTTGACGGTGGTGGCGGCGCTGAAATTGATTTATTCCAAGTCGACGAACTTGCCAGCATTTCGCCCCAACTCGTCGTTCAGGCCAATATCCCGCTGGTCCCCACCAAAGCAGCCGTGCCAACTAATCGCACACAAGAAACCCGTGGCATGGTCGTGCATAGCGCAGCCCCCGCAACGGCGGGCCAAGGCGCGCTTGTTGCCGGAGTTCTGCTAAACCAGAACCTTGACTTCATTGATTCGATAAATGCCCTTGTCTACCCCGAGGCCAGCCTCACTGAGGGCAGCCTTGGCACAACGACCCTGTTTTTGGATGATGTCCGCATCTCAACAAATGTGCGGTTGTTTGAAGATGTCCGCGCTTTGGGCACACGGGTTTCCAAGGAAGTTCGTGCGGCGGTGCTGGATGACGGTCGCACATGGCTTGACCGAGCCTTTGTGGTGAACGATTGGTATATTTCCGGATATGAACCCCTTGTCGACAGTTTCGGTACCCGCATCGGTATGCTGTATGTCGGTTTTCTCGATAGCCCCTACCGTGCCGCCAAAGCCCAGACCTTGTGGCTGATTGCGGTTGGTTTTTTACTGTTGCTCGGGCTTTCGGTGCCGTTGCTTTTAAGGCTTGCACGCGGAATATTCAGACCACTCGAGGAAATGGTTTCAACTATCTCGGCGGTTGAAGCAGGTAATCTGTCAGCCCGCACGGGTCTGGAAAACACAGAGAACGAAGTATCGCTGGTTTCCGCCCAGCTTGATACCTTGCTCGATAATGTTCAGGAACGTGACCAGCGTTTACGCGAATGGGCTGACGAGCTGGAAACAAGAGTGGCGGCGCGCACCCGCGAACTGTCGGATGCCAACCAGCGACTGGAAGCCACGACCAAGCAGCTGGTGGTTTCGGGAAAACTGGCGGCAATAGGTGAAATTACCGCCAGCGTAGCCCATGAAATCAACAACCCCGTGGCGGTTATCCAAGGAAATACCGATTTGATCCGTGAGTCGATAGGCAGTGCTTCAAAGGCATTGAATACCGAATTTTCACTGATATACGAGCAGGTGCACCGGATTAACACACTGGTAAACAAGCTCCTGCAATTCGCCCGCCCTGAAGAATACGCCGGCTCGGTTGACCGCCATTCCCCTAACGCGGTGATCACTGATACCTTGCCTTTAGTGCAATATTTGCTCAACAAAGTAGAAATCGAGCTTGATCTTCAGCTTATGGCCGGCAATTTAGTGTCTTTCAACCGAACCGAACTGCAACAGGTTTTAATCAACCTGATTGTGAATGCCATCCACGCCATGCCTGATGGAGGTACGTTGAAGATTTCAACGGCAGATTACAAAATAGAAGATCAGGAGGGAGTCCTGATTACCATCGCAGACACCGGCATGGGCATGACTCCGGAAGTGCTTTCGCGCATGTTTGACCCTTTTTACACCACAAAACGCGCCGAAGGAACCGGGCTGGGGTTATCTATCACCCACAAACTTATCACCCGCAGTGGCGGCCAAATCTGGGCGGAAAGTCAGCTCAGAAAGGGCAGCATTTTCAGGGTTCATTTACTGAAAGCCGAATAGAAAACGACTCCATTTCGCCAAGCGCTGTCTCTGGAACTGATCGGTAACCAATTCACCAATATTGCTTGTCAAAAATGGGTTCATCCCAACGAAGGTGACCTAACTGGACCGAAGCTGCATATATGGACATTTTGAGGATATAAGTGAAACGAATTGACGCGTGACGTTCCTTTTGCATGGGCCAAGAACTGAGGGGAATTCGAAAGGTGTTTCGTATTGTCGGTGCAATCATTTATTGAACAACCAAGTCTGACTTTTAACGATTGCCAATCGCGGCGTAAAACTGGTCCACTTTTTACTGCGATCAACAGAGGGGGTTACTGGTGATCACTGCATATCGCGATATAATCGGATGGAAAGTTAGCCTTATGCTGAGATATCAGATTCTCTGGCGTTAAAATTCGTAGTTATGCCTGAAAATTGGTGATGGCATGATCAGGCGAGAGAATGTCCTATCTTCTGTGTATGAGTGAACTGGTCCATGCTTCCAAACTGAAGGAGCATGATGACAATGACGATATCAAAAGAACGACTGGACGAGCCGCTTAGCGGCGTTGACCCAACGGCCAACCTGAACTTTGGCACACGTTCGCTTTATGGGGAGCACGCGCACCAAAGCGCAAAATAACTCCAAACTCTGTGGCCCATTTTTACGCCGCGACTGACACGTGATCACTTAATAGATTCAAGCCGCATCACGCCTTGAACGGTAAGACAGTGATGGAGTACCTTCGGATAAATCAAGCTGAAGCTGCGTAAGTCTCAAAACACCTAAACCTATATGCCCAAGCGATTGCCCTTGTAACGCCTACCCTTGTAACGCCGCGTATTGTGGTCTAATTTCAAGTTCGAAACAACAGGAACACCCATGTTACACATGCCAAAATTAGTCGACCCGTTCGCGCGGGAGGTAAGCTACCTCAGGGTATCCGTAACCGACCGCTGCGATCTGCGCTGTTTCTATTGCATGTCTGAAAACATGACGTTTTTACCGAAAAAAGAGCTGTTGAGCCTTGAGGAACTAGACCGCCTCTGCACTACCTTCATTGATATGGGCGTCAGCAAACTGCGCGTTACGGGCGGCGAACCTTTGGTGCGGCGCGGGATTATGACCTTCTTCGATGATATGTCCCGCCATTTGGCATCGGGTGCGTTGAAAGAATTAACGTTAACGTCCAACGCGACGCAATTGCACAAATATGCCCAACCGTTGAAAGACGCAGGGGTGAAACGTATCAACATCTCGCTCGATACACTGGACGAAGAAAAATTCGCGGTGATCACTCGCTGGGGCCGATTCCGTCAGGTGATGGAAGGGATCGACGCTGCTGACAAGGCTGGTTTAGCCATAAAGATCAACACCGTAGCCCTGAAGGGCACGAATGATGACGAAGCCCACAAAATGGTGGAATGGTGCGGAAAGCGCGGGTTTGACGTGACATTTATCGAAGTTATGCCGATGGGTGACATGGGCGATGCGGATCGGCGCGACCAATATTGGTCGCTGAAGGACGTTCGCGCAGAACTGGCCAAAAACTGGACGCTGAGCGACATTCCTTTGAACACAGGCGGCCCTGCGAACTACGTTCGTGTTGAAGAAACCGGCGGTCGCGTCGGGTTTATCACGCCTCTTACGCATAATTTCTGCGAAAGCTGCAACCGCGTGCGTCTCGATTGCAAGGGCCAGTTGCACATGTGTCTGGGGCAAGAGGATGACGCCGATTTGCGCAAAGTTCTGCGTGATCACCCAAACGATAACCAACCTTTGCGCGATGCGATTGACTACGCGATTGCCCGCAAACCCAAGGGCCACGATTTCGATTATTCCCGCCAGCAGATCCAAGGCGAGATGAAACGGCATATGAGCCATACCGGCGGGTAACTACGTCACCGCTTCGCGCCATCCAAGACCAGCGTCTGTGGTTCTACACGGGTGATATTCCGCGCCGATATACCCTTTGTATCCAATGGCCTCGATGTGTTTCAGGATTTGCCGGTAATCCAGATATCCCTCATCCGGTTCTGCGCGACTTGGGACAGCGGCAATCTGGATGTGGCCGATAATTGGCAGCATGGCCTGCAAAAGGCGTAAAAGATCGCCCTGCATAATCTGCAAATGATAGCAGTCAAACATCAGTTTCAGGTTGGGATCGTTAATTTCCGCGATAATTTCCGCAGCTTGATCCGCTGTTTGCAAAAAGTATCCGGGGGCGTCAAACTGGTTCAGCGGCTCGATCAACAGCGAGATACCGTGGCCTGCGACCCGCGCAAGTGCATAGCGTAGATTAGAGAGGAACGCCTCATGCGCGGCCTCGCCTGACGCGAAACCGGCCATGATGTGAATGTTGTGCGCGCCAATTTCCACAGCATAATCGACCGCTTGATCTATCGCCGCCCGTGCTTCGATTTCGCGGCCCGTCAGCGCTGAAAGCCCGTTGCCACCGCCCCGCACCGTGTTCATGCTCAACATTGGCAATCCAGTTTCATCCAATGCCGATTTTATAAACACCGGGTCGGTGTCGTAAGGCCAATGGCACTCCACCGCTTCAAACTTGGCTGTCGCTGCCGCACGGATGGCGTCAGGCAACGTCAGTTCTGTCCACAAAAATCCGAGGTTGGAGGAAAAGCGTGTCATGCCGCCGCCTGTGGCCCGCAACCCGAAAACATCAGGCGTTTTCGACCGTTTGTTTTTGCATTCCAAGCCCTTCGACTTCCAGTTCCATCACATCGCCATTCTTCAAGAAACGTTGCGGTTTGAACCCCATACCGACACCTTCGGGCGTGCCTGTGGCGATGATATCGCCGGGGCGAAGCTCCATGAATTGGGACATATGGGAGATGATTTCAGCGACACTAAACACCATATCACTGGTCGAGGAATCTTGCATGACTTCCCCGTTCAGCCGCAAGGAAAGCGACAAATCCTGAGGGTCGTCAATTTCATCAGCCGTCACCATATACGGGCCAACGGGGCCAAACGTAGGGGCAGATTTCCCTTTGATCCACTGCCCACCGCGTTCAATTTGAAACGCGCGCTCGGACACATCATTGATCGTGCAATATCCTGCCACGAACGACAGCGCGTCTTTTTCAGACACATAAGACGCCGCTTTGCCGATAACTACGCCCAGCTCCACCTCCCAATCGGTTTTGGTGGAATTACGCGGAATCAATACAGGATCAAACGGGCCGGAAAGGGCGCTTGTGGCTTTAGAAAACAAGATCGGTTCTTTGGGAATATCCATACCGGCCTCCGCCGCGTGCTTGGCGTAATTCAAACCGATACAATAAAAATTCGGAACGCTCGCCAGACAAGACCCGATCCGAGCAGCACCCTCAACCAGTGGCAATTCGTTGATGTTCAAGGATTTCAAGCGGCTCAATTCGCNGATCGAAACACTTTCCCCCGCGAAATCCGAAATCGCCATCGACAGATCGCGAATATTTCCTTCCGCATCCAGNCACCCCGGTTTTTCCTGACCCTTTGGNCCGTAGCGCAGCAGTTTCATGATTTGTCCTTTGGAAATTGGTTCACGCAAGACTTGCCCAATGCTGGGCGGCGTGCAACAGGTAATCGCANGAAAACANGCAAAGGATTTGATATGAAGGTTCTGATTACGGGTGGTGGCGGATTTTTGGGGCAAAAACTGGCGGCGGCGCTAGTTAGCGAACCGTTAATCGCAGGTAAANCCGTTTCCAGACTNATCTTGGCCGATCTGGTCGNCCCTGCGCCGATAAACGCGCCATTTCCTGTCGANTNCGTTGCGGCCGATATAAGCGNNGCCACAGNCGTTAACCAATTATTCAGNAATGCNCCCGANGTGATNTATCATNTNGCGGCGGTAGTTTCCGGTGCGGCCGAGGCGGATTTTGATCTTGGCATGCGTGTTAATCTGGGCGGCACAATGAACATTCTGGAGGCTGCGCGCCAAGCTGGTAATGTTCCGATCGTGATTTTCGCATCCTCCGTTGCCGCACATGGTGGCGAGGCACCGCAAATCGTGACGGACGGGGTAGAATTGAACCCGCAGTCGTCGTACGGCACCCAAAAAGTTATCGGTGAAAAGCTGTTGCAGGACTATTCCCGCAAGGGTTTTGTCGATGGTCGCGGGGTGCGATTGCCCACGGTGACGATCAGGCCGGGGGTGGCGAATGCAGCGGCATCTTCCTTCATGTCGTCTATTTTTCGCGACACTATGCAGGGGGAAAGTGCGAACTGCCCTGTCTCGAAAAGCTTTAAGGTTTGGCATTCTGCGCCGCGCACGATTATCGCCAACCTGTTACTTGCAGCCGAAATACCCGCTGCGGCATTTGGCTTTAACCGCTGCATCAACCTGCCGGGGCGCACAGATACGATTGGCGACATGATAAGTGCCATGACATCGATCGCAGGCCCCGAAGCCGAAGCGTTAATTACATGGCAATGCGATCCAGCGGTGGAGGCGGTTGTGAACGGATGGCGCGCCGAATTTAAGCCGGAAAAGGCGTTGGCGATGGGGTTTATCGCGGATAAATCTTTCGAGGATACCGTGCGCTGGTTTCTTGAGGACGATATCGTTAACAAATAGTTACGGTACTTTGTCCTCGCCTGTCCCCAACCGTTTTTTCGGGTTCTGGATTTCCAGCCAACGCAAATACGCGGAATGATCGTTACGCGCCAACGCAGGGTCCGCGACCAGTTCGGCAAACGCTTTGCGGGCCAATTCAGTGAGCGGAAGTTTCAAGCCATACGCCGCAGCAGCATCCAGTGCATTGTTCAAGTCTTTCAACTGGATCGCCGCGGGGCCGCCGGGCACCCAGTTTCGATCCAGCATGCGTTGGCCGTGCAAGTCCAGAATTTTCGAGGTCGCAAAGCCGCCCATCAACGCTTCGCGCACCGCCGCCGGATCACATCCGCCTTCTTGGGCCAGCAATAACGCCTCGGAAACCGCGCCGATGGTGATGCCGACGATAACCTGATTGGCCAGTTTCGCCACCTGTCCGGCGCCGTGTATGCCCACATGTGTGGCGCGGCCCATGGCTTCAAACAACGGTTNCGCGTCCGTGAAATCGCTAACGTTTCCACCGGCCATAATGGCGAGNGTCGCATCGATCGCCCCCCTCTCGCCGCCAGAAACGGGCGCATCCAGATGACGCAAGCCCTTGCTTTCCAGTGCATTGGCGTGATCCCGTGCAACGCTTGGCTCGATTGACGACATGTCGATGAAAAGTGTTCCCGCACTTGCCGCGCTTAAAGCGTCGAACATCACTTCCGTGACCACTGCACCATTTTCCAGCATTGTGATCACGGCATCCGCGCCTACAATCGCATCGGCGGGGGTGGGGTGAACGGTGGCGACGCCTGACAATGCCTCGGCCTTGGAATTGGTGCGGTTCCAGACGCGCAGGGTAAATCCAGAAGCGGCAAGATTGCGAACCATCGGCGCGCCCATGATGCCGGTTCCAAGCAATGCTATTGTTTTAATCACAGTGTCACCTCTTTCAGGGGATTAGCGTGTAGCGCAGGAAATCGTCAAACGCGGGGCTTTCGAAAAGGCCATTATGGCCGACACCGGCGCGAACTTCACGCCGTACATCGCGGCCCAATATCTCTAATTCCCGCAAAAGGTTTTCGGAATGTTCAGCCGGAATCACTAAATCATCTTCTCCATGTACGATGGTGATCGGCGCGGTTACATCGGTTAGAGCCGCCACATTATCGAAATCCTCGCGCAACAACGCGCGCGGGAATTTCAAGCCTTGTGAAACCGCCACATTATATATGCTGTCAAAAGGTGCAAACAGTACCACCTGCGCCGCGCCATTGTCGCGCGCATAAATTGATGCCGCGCCTGTGCCAAGTGAATACCCCATCACGGAAACTCTTGTGTAATCCTGCTTCGCAACCCAAACGGCCAAAACGCCTAAAGCGATCTCGATTTTTTGCTTGCCAGGGGTGCGCCTATCGCCGCCATATCCGGGATATTCCAGCACCAGCACATCATAGCCATGGGTTGCCAAATGGTTAACACCAAGGAACCGCCAGTTGCAGGCAGAACCGGAGTTTCCTTGGAAAAACAACAGCAGATTGTCGCGACCAGCCGCCGACAACAAGCCTTGCTCACCGTCCTCGTTCCAGATTTCAACGCCTGTGGGAAGGTTGCAATCAGACAGCAATCGCGCATCCGGCTTATACAGCATTTTGCCTTGGCCAAAATACGCCGCAGCCGCAGCGAGGCCGAAAGTCACGACCCCCAAAAATATCAATCCACGCAAAAATTTCATGAAGTCAGGCATATGCGAAAGGTGACAAGCTGTCTAATGCGGGTTTGACAAGAATCGACCCATGCAACAATCACCGCGAGGGCGGCGAATATGGGTATCGCACCGATGTTAGGGAATTACAGAAGTGGTGGGCGACCCTGGAATCGAACCAGGCGTGGGTCACCCCGAGGGAGTTACAGTCCCCTGCCACACCTTGCGGCCTGACGCCCAATCACTTCTGAAGGGCTGATTAGTCGGACTATCTTGCCACGTCAACACGAAAACCTCGGTTTGCGCAAATGTCTCGCAATTAATTTTGAAATGTGGATACTTGGATGGATATTTAGGGAGAACCGTAATGTTTAAGAAATTATCAACGGCGCTGCTTATCGGTGCCATGACACTTTCCACCTTGCCCGCACAGTCGCAAATGACGACTGCCGAGGTTAAGCCTATTTTAACGATGATTAAGGGAATGTGGGTCTCGGTTCGTGAATATGATGGCAACGACTTGCTGTATTTCACCATGCTGGAAAGCTATCGCTGCGGATTGGACGAGGTGAAATACGGCGTCAACTCGGATGTCGCCGATCAGGTTTGGGAACAGGAAACGTGTTACGTTGACGAGGCCGCTCCCAACGCTATGAAGATGGAAGACGGATTGCCCTTTATTACGTTCGAAATGGGCAGCGTCGAAACCGTGATCGTTGAAATTACTTACGACGATGGTACTACGGACACCGAAACCTATCAGCGTTCCGCAATAATGACACCGTAGCTTGCAAACCGCGCGGCGACGTGGCAATGCACGAGCCTTGAAAAAGGATATACCATGGCCCCGCGCAACAAAAAGAAACCCCTGTGGATAGTCGAAAAGGAACGCGCCCGTGCTGCGGGTGCTGCCGAAACGGTTTGGATGTTCGGAATCCACGCCGTGCGCGACGCTTTGGAAAACCCGATGCGCGAAAAACTGCGCCTCGTGGTTACCAAAAACGCCTTCGATCGCTTGGCCGAGGCGATCGACAAATCCGGCATCGAGCCGGAAGTTGTCGAGATACGTCAATTTGACGTGCCGTTGGACCCGCAATCAGTGCATCAAGGGGCCGCGTTGGAAGTGAAACCGCTGGACTGGGGTTCTGTATCGGAAATTTGTGCCCCGCGCGATGAAGCACCGCTGGTTTTACTGCTGGACCGCGTTACGGACCCGCATAACGTTGGCGCAATTCTGCGGTCTGCCGAAGTGTTCGGTGCCCGCGCGGTTATCGCCCCGCATCGTCATTCCGCGCCGGAAACGGGCGCGCTCGCTAAAACAGCTTCGGGCGCATTGGAACGCCAACCATATTTGCGCATTCGTAATCTGGTTAAAGCCATGGAGGCGCTGAAAGAGATGGGATATTTTCTGATCGGGCTGGATGGCACTGCCGATTTGACGCTAGAAAAGGCCGTTGCTGACTTGCCAAACGTACCTGTTGCGCTGGTTTTAGGCGCTGAAGGGCCGGGTTTGCGCGAATCCACCAAGGAAACCTGCCACCGCATCGCCAAAATCGAGTTTTTTGGCGAGTTCGGGTCGCTGAACGTGTCGAACGCTGCGGCGGTATCGCTTTATGCGGCGAACCGTTGGAAGTCTGAATTCTGAACTTAATCAATCCGTTTCAAGTTGTCGTGAGGGCAATTCCAAACCCGTGCGCGATGGGGTAAGTTCGACCCAACCACTAATAGGAGCGCCAAAATGTATACCCGCCGCACCATATTCGCCATCCTCGCCGCCACAATGGCCACACCTGCGTTTGCGGGCAGCCCTCCGATATTCGTTGATTCCAATAATATGGCGATCAACGGTTACGATACGGTCGCATATTTCACTGTGTCGGAACCCGTATCCGGCCTGCCGCTGATATCCACCGAGTGGAACGGCGCGATCTGGTTGTTTGCGACGACCAAAACCCTCAATATGTTTAAAGAAAACCCTGAAGCTTACGCCCCGCAATTTGGTGGATATTGCGCATATGCTGCGGCTAAAGGTGCGATAGCGTCGTCTGTGCCGGATGCTTGGACGATTTATGAGGGCAAACTGTATTTAAACCTCAATTTACGCACACGCAGAATATGGCAACGTAATGTCGCGGGCAATGTTGCCGACGCCGAAGCTAACTGGCCTGCTATTCTGCATTGAGCGGATTTTGGCCCAAAGTAAACTAGCGTTCACAATAACCTGAGATGCACTTTAAATTGGATAGTGTAAGCTTACGTATATTAACGAAGCGGGTAAATGGAACACGCTCGCTTCTATCACTGTCCCTCGTTCCAAACCTGCGCCCAGCTTAGTCTGGGCGCTTTTTTGTCTGGCGCACAGATTCCATCACAAGTATGGTCTCGGCCATGAATAATTATACTGATAAATTCCTGCGCGAATTGCTGAAAACCACCAAAACCATCGCCATGGTCGGGGTGTCCTTGAACGAAATGCGTCCTTCGTATTTCGTTGCCCGTTACCTGAACCTGAAAGGCTTCAAAATAGTGCCGATAAACCCCGGACATGCCGGAAAAGAGTTGTTCGGGCAGATGATTTATCCCTCGTTGGCCGATATCCCATCGGNGGTCGGACCGATTGACATGGTAGATATATTCCGCCGTTCCGATCAAGTCGGACCGATTGTGGACGATGCTATTGCCGCGCTATCATCACGCGGCCTACGCACGATATGGATGCAGATCGGGGTCACAAACACTGACGCCGAGGCGGTAGCCGAGGCTGCCGGTTTGAACGTTATCATGAACCGTTGTCCCAAGATTGAACACCAACGCCTCTTTGGCGAGTTGCGCAAGGCAGGGTTTAACACCGGCGTTATTTCGTCGAAGTTGTGATGTCGTATGAGCTAACATGACGACATTTCTAGCGGTTTCCAAATTTGCGCCTAACGGTATATTCGCGAACAATCCTGAAATTTAAAGTGGAGAACCAATATTCACATATATACTATGTGCATAAACACTTGTGGTATATATTTGTGTTAATTACTCCCTTCTTGCGCTAGCGTCCGACCNATTCAACCAACGGAGATTTCCATGACTGACACGCCCTATGGCTTCGACACCCTGCAAATTCACGCAGGCGCGCGCCCTGATCCTGCAACAGGCGCACGGCAAACGCCGATTTACCAGACTACGGCCTATGTATTTCGCGATGCGGATCATGCGGCGGCGTTGTTCAACCTTCAGGAAGTCGGATTTATCTATTCCCGCCTGACCAACCCGACCGTTGCCGTTTTACAAGAACGTGTGGCAACGCTGGAAGGTGGCGTCGGGGCTGTGGCGTGTTCATCCGGTCACGCCGCGCAAATTATGGCGCTTTTCCCGCTGATGCGTCCGGGTGACAATGTTATTGTTTCTACCCGTCTTTACGGAGGGTCGATCACGCAGTTCAGCCACACGATTGAGCGTTTCGGTTGGTCGGCCACGTTTGTTGATTTCGACGACCTCGATGCGATTGCCGCAGCTGGTGACGAAAACACCAAGGCGATTTTTTGTGAAAGCATCTCCAACCCCGGTGGGTATTTGACCGATATTCCGGCTGTCGCGGCGGTGGCCGAAGGTTTGGGCGTTCCGCTAATTGTGGACAACACATTGGCCACGCCATACCTGTGCCAACCGATCTCCCAAGGGGCGACCTTGGTCGTGCACTCCACCACCAAATATCTGACCGGAAACGGCACGGTTATGGGCGGAGTCGTGGTGGACAGTGGCAATTTTGACTGGTCCGCCAGCGATAAATTCCCGTCTCTCTCGCAACCAGAACCTGCCTATCATGGTATGACTTTCCACGAAACGTTCGGTTCCCTCGCTTTCACATTCCACGGCATCGCCATTGGCCTGCGTGATCTTGGCATGACCCTGAACCCGCAAGCCGCGCATTATACGCTTATGGGCATTGAAACGCTAAGCCTGCGGATGGAACGCCACGTAGAAAACGCGATGACCGTCGCCACATGGCTGGAAAACGATCCGCGCGTCGATTTCGTGACCTACGCGGGCCTGCCCTCGTCGCCTTACCGCGACCGTGCGAAAGCCCTTTACCCGAAGGGCGCAGGGGCGATATTTACTTTTGCCGTTAAAGGCGGATATGCGGCTTGTGTGAAGCTGGTCGATAGCGTCGAGATTTTCAGTCATGTTGCCAATTTGGGCGACACCCGCAGCCTGATAATTCACGCAGCATCAACAACGCACAGGCAACTTACGGCTGACCAACAAGAAGCCGCAGGCGCATCCGCCAACGTCGTGCGTTTGTCCATCGGGACCGAAACCGCCGACGACTTGATCCGCGATCTTGATCAGGCACTGGCTGTTGCGGTCAAATAACAAGCCAATTTTCGCGCAGCAGGGCGATCTGCTGCGCGAAGACGAAAAACGGCTCCACAAACGGGATCAAAGCCTTTAAGAATGCATTAGGTATAATGATATTCCCGCCCGATCAGGCAGGGAAATGGTTAAGGGCAGATTAATTGATGCAAACCGTTCTGGCACTGGAACTATCCACGGATGGAATCTTGCTGCACGAGCTGTCATACGACGGCGTGTGGCGCCGGATATCTGCGGCTGCGCTGAACGACCCGTTTTTGCCCAAAAAAATGGTTGCCATGAAACAGGCGGCACGGGCATCGCAGGGCCGGTTTTTCAAGAACCAGATATGGCTACCCGCTGAACAAATCAAAGGGTTGGAGGTAAAACTTACCGCCAAAGACCCGGATGAGCGCCAAGCCGAAGCCGAGGCCCTCGTGCGCGCCGATCCAGCCTTTTCAGATGGCGAATATATAATCCATTACGGCGAAGAAGACGTAAACGGCAACGTAAAAATCGCCGCCGTCAATCGTGCCATACTGCAAGAAGCGAACCGTTTCGCCAGCGGATACGGCTTTGCGACCGAAGGTTTCACCTCACGCGACCGCATCGATGGATTCTATGAACAACCGTATTTCATGCTTTCGGCCCCGCCAAAAATCAAGATAAACTACGCCAAAATCGGCTTTTTCACTGGCGTTGGCGTCGCCTTGGCTGCGGTGATTGCAGGCGGATACTGGGCCTATCAGAACATCGATTTTGCCCCCGACCCAAGCATCGCGATCCAAGCCACAGAAGAACGCGTCCTTGACATTGACGAGGACCCGCGCGCGCCCATTCGCCCCACGGACGTTACCACAAATGCTGAACGCCCGACGCCAAAAATTATTTCGTTTGACGACAATTTGGAGGCATTGCCTGACCGCGACGTCTCCATCACGCCGTTCGAGGCATTGGTTGTACAGGCGCCTCTTACTTCCTCGTTGGAAATGGCCGAAGTGCCGGACCTTGCCACACCGCTGAGCGTGGTTAACGCCAATACCGCCCGGCCCGTAACGTTAACAGTGGCAAATGCGGATAACCTGCCCGCCCCCGAAACGACCGGATTTCCCGTCGTGGCAACCAAATCGATAACCTTTGAAGACAGCGCCGCGGCTTCCGAGTTCGAGGGTGGAATAGCGATGGTTCGTTACGCCGTTGTTCCGCCGCAAGCGGCTTATGTAAGTTCCCCACGTTTAACGGATGTGTTGCCACGCGATGACAGTACCGTTGTGTTGCCAGCGCAGCTTCGCAAGTATAACGACAGTCTGGGATTGACGCAGGTGCGCGAAAACAGTGCGGCGCTGATCCAGATGGCACGCACCGAAGCGCTGCAACGGGCGCCGACCAATGTGATTAGCGGCCGCCCGAACATCTTGCCTGTATTGCGCGGCGGCGTAGAGATTTCGGATGTACCGCTACCCACTCCACCAGCAGCTATCCCAACGTTAACCATCGCAGAACTTCAGGTTTTACCACCGGTCGTCACACAAGGTCTGCCGTCCATCACGCCCATGTTGCGCGACGGTCGTAGTGTCGCTGATCTGCCACCTGACCCCGAACCGGTCGCGGTTAATGAACCAACCGCCGCTGAAGAAGTGCCCGAGGCCGAACCATCAGTCCAGTTCACCACTATCACGTCAGGACTGACCACCGAACAATTGCAACGCATACCACCTCGCGTAATCGAGGGGCGGCCCGAAATTTTACCGCTGCTTCGTGGCGGCGTGGAAATTAGCGCGACCCCAGCGATTACGCCGGAGCCCGAGGCAGAGGTTGCGCCAGAACCGCTTGATCCAGTAGACGAGGCCACCCGAATTGCAGCCTTGCAGGCCAGTCCTGCAAATGTGTTAACAGGGCGCCCATCCAATTTACCCTTACTTCGTGGCGGCGATGAAATCGTCGGCGGTACGGGCATTATCGCGGTTGAACCGGCGCCCGAATTGACAGGCCCACAACTATTACGCCCACTACCGCGACCGGATTCAGTTGAACTAAACGCAATTGTTGCCGCNCTNGCGAAGCCAGCCGTNCCCACTTCGNTGGTACCGCTNCATCGGCGCGCGGGATTTGCGGAACGAGTTCAGGCGATGGCTGAATCAATCGCGGAGAAGGCCCGCGTAACCCCGGCATTCAACGATGCTCCGCGCCAGATTAACGTGCCGACGTCGGCCAATGTGGCGCGTACAGCCACGATTGAAAACGGGATTAACCTGCGCGAAACCAGCCTGATCGGCGTGTTCGGAAAACAGGGTGATTACCGCGCCTTATTGCGACAACGTGGTGGCAAATATCAGATGTTAGTGGTCGGCGACAAGGTTGATGGCTGGACGATAGTNGCCATCGCAGAAAGTCAGGTTCGCCTNAAAAAGGGTAGTAAAACCAAAACGCTGAAGTTGCCNGCCGAGGGTTAGCGGTTGGATCGAACGATCTAAAGCAATAGCACGCTCGCCAACCCAAGGAACGCGAAAAACCCGACGATGTCCGTCACCGTTGTTACAAACACGCCGGACGCCAGCGCCGGATCAGCGCCCAGTTTATCCAGCCCGATAGGGATCAATATCCCCGCCATTCCGGCCACCAGCAAATTGCCGATCATCGCAAGTCCAAGCACCACGCCCAGCATGACGCTTCCGTACCACACAAAGCCGACACCGCCGATAATCACAGCGAAAACAACCCCGTTTGCCGCGCCAACCAGAAACTCCCGCCAGACGATCCGCGAGGCATTCGCAGGTGTCAAATCGCGTGTCGCAAGCGCGCGCACGGCAACNGTNAANGTCTGCGTNCCTGCATTTCCACCCATCGAGGCNACAATNGGCAACAGCACCGCAAGGGCCACGATCGCNTCGATCGTNCTGGCGAACTGNGCGATNACGATNGATGCCANAACGGAGGTGAACAGGTTAACGGCCAACCANGGAAANCGACTGCGCATGGTTTTCCAAACGCGGCTGGATAGATCTTCGTCGATCAGGCCNGCCANCAANTTCATNTCTTCCTCTGCGTGNTCTTCCAGAATTTCCATGGCGTCGTCGATGGTAATCACNCCNACCAAACGGCCAGANGCCTCNACNACAGGGGCGGAAACCATGTGGTACTGGTTGAAGGCATAAGCCACGTCTTCCTCGGATTGATCNACGGGAATGACGCGNAAATCNTCATGCGCNAAATCCATCANNGGTATTTCACGCGCCGCCCCCATGATCCGGCTAAGCGGAACNGAGCCNACGGGGTGCATGNCCGGATCNATCACAATCACATCATAGAAATCTTGCGGCAAGTCTTCGCTGGCGCGCATAAAATCAATCGCATCGCCGACGGACCAGTGATTTGGGGCCATGACCATCTCGCGCTGCATAAGGCGACCGGCAGTGTCGTCCTCGTATTGCAAGGACTGCTCCACCGCGACACGATCCGCATCATCGAGCGAGCCAAGCAACGCTTCTTGTTGCGGGCCATCCAGATCTTCGACCAGATAAACCACATCGTCGGTATCAAGGTCTTTGACCACTTCCGCCAGAACTTCGTCCGGCGTGTCGGCCATAATCTCNTCGCGCACNCCTTCTTCAAGCTCGGACAGAACCGCGCCGTCAACGTGATCCCCCCAAAGGCGGACAAGGCGGCGGCGATCATCCTTCCCGATTTGCTCCAAAAGGTCGGCGATATCNGCTTCGTGCAGGTCTTCGAACAACAGCAGCAGTGCGGATTGCGAACCTTCTTCGACGGCCGCCAACACTGCATCCACCAGACCGGAGCCTAGCGCGTAAATGTCTTCATCATCGCGGATGATATTTTCGGGCATACGGTCCCCTCGCTGATGGTTCGGCATCGGGCAATGCCACATTTTTGGTTTTCTACGCGTTTTATAACGTGGATTAAGGGTGTTGATACCCTTTTATCTAAAGTTTTTTTGTCTATCGTGACGCATGGTTTAGGTAGAACGGTACCAATCTAAATCCCAACGTCTCCTCACATATTCACCCCGACGGATGGAGACCACGGAAATCATTCCTACAACATATGCCGTCTCTTCGGGTTTTATTGAAACTCCTACACATTATTCAATAGATACAATTTCGATTATTTAGGCAATAATCCGCCGATAATCCCCCAACTCCGGGGTGACTAAATACGACATGAAGATCGTGATTAACAATGGACAGGAGAGTTCTGAAATGACTGACATATCCGAAGGGACGTTTAGCGACCCGAATACAACCCCACCATTTGCACAGGCGCTGCCGCTTGGTATCCAGCACGTGTTGGCGATGTTTGCCTCCAACGTAACACCTTCCATCATCGTGGCCGGCGCTGCCGGTTTCGCGTTCGGTGGTGAAGACATGACATATCTCGTGCAAATGGCCATGCTGTTTGCCGGTGTTGCTACACTGTTTCAAACCGTCGGCATGGGCCCAATTGGCGCGCGTTTGCCAATTATGCAGGGTACCAGCTTCGCGTTTGTATCCGTTCTGGTGGTTATCGCTGCCAACGACGGCATGGCCGCGATGTTTGGCGCGATTATAATCGGTGGTATCTTCCACTTCTCACTTGGTTCCGTAATCGGAAAAATCCGCTTCCTGTTCCCGCCGCTTGTAACGGGCCTTGTCATCCTGACAATTGGTCTGAACCTCGTGGCTATCGGCATTAAATACTCCGCCGGTGGTGCAGCACCTTTCCAAATGAATGCAGACAGCTTCGGTTCGCTCGCACATTGGCTGCCTGCCCTAACGGTTGTATTCGTCGCGATTGGCTTCAAATTCTGGACTAAAGGCACGATGTCCGCCGCCGCAATCCTGATCGGGCTTATCGCTGGTTACATCGTGGCAATACCCTTCGGTCTCGTCAGCTTTGGCAGCGTCGGTAGCGCAAGCTGGGTCGCGATCCCGAAATTCATGCCATATGGCTTTGAATTCAACATCGGCGCAGTTGTCGCGGTTATCCTGATCTCCATCGTTTCGGCGATTGAAACTGTGGGTGACACCAACGCAACTACCAAAGGTGGCGCTGGGCGTGAAGCCACGGACAAGGAAATCAGCGGCGCTACATACGCTGATGGTCTGGGTTCCGCAGTTGCCGGATTATTTGGCGGTTTGCCAAACACTTCGTTTTCGCAAAACGCGGGTATCGTTGCCATGACAGGCGTCATGAGCCGACACGTTGTGACCATTTCCGCGCTGATCCTGATTGTGTCGGGCCTGATTCCAAAAATTGGAGCGATCGTTTCCTCCATGCCTTTACCGGTACTCGGTGGCGGCGTGATCGTAATGTTCGGTATGATCATCTCAGCAGGTTTAAACATGTTGGCGGAGGTTAACATGAACCGCCGCAACATGATCATCATGGCTGTATCGCTATCGGTTGGCCTTGGTCTTAGCCAGGTTCCATCTGCCGTTCAGCACGTCACAGGCACGCTGAATACCCTGTTGATCTCCGGCCTACTACCGACCGCCGTTATCGCGATCGTGCTAAACCTGATCCTTCCACAAGAAGATTAAGGTACTGTAAATACCGGGCCGCCCTTTCCAAGAGAGGGCGGCCTCGCTATGTCTAAACACCAAAACCGGAGGCCCCGCATGCAATTCACTAACGATCCATTAAAGTTGCCAAAGTCCACTTTCGTGGAACAATTTGGTGGTGTTTACGAGCATTCCGCATGGGTCGCCGAGAAAGCCTTTGATGACGGCCTACCATCAGGCGTCGAATCCATGATCGCCACGCTTCGCGCGATTATCGAGGCGGCAGGCGAAGCCCCACAACTCGCCCTCCTGCGCGCCCACCCCGATCTGGCAGGCAAACTGGCCAAAACCGGCGAGCTGACAGCCGAAAGCACATCCGAGCAAGCAGGCGCTGGTCTTGATGAATGCACACCCGAAGAATTCGCAGAGTTCACGCACCTGAACGATACCTACAAGACAAAGTTCGGATTCCCCTATATCCTTGCGGTCAAGGGGCGTCACCGTGTTGAGATTCTGGATAATTTTCGCGCGCGCGTTGATAATTCAACGCAACAGGAATTCCGTGAGGCGCTCGATCAAGTTCACCAAATCGCGCGCCTCCGACTTGAAGCGTTGACTATTTAGTTCCGTACATCCGGTCACCCGCATCGCCCAATCCGGGCAAAGTGTATCCAAGCTCATTCAACCGTTCATCCAGCGAGGCCGTCACGATCGGCACATCTGGATGAGCTTCTTTCATACGTGCAACGCCTTCAGGTGCGGCCAGTAGACACAAGAACCGAATGTTTTTCGCGCCCGACGCCTTCAACAAATCGATCGCTGCCACCGATGAATTTCCCGTCGCCAACATCGGGTCCACGGCAATAACCACGCGCTCGTCCAGATGGGCCGGAACCTTGTAATAATACTGCACAGGTTTCAGCGTTTTTTCATCGCGGTAAAGCCCGACAAACCCGACACGCGCTTCAGGGATTAATTCCAGAACGCCGTCCAGCAACCCGTTGCCTGCCCGCAAAATGGAGATCAACGCCAGTTTGCGCCCTTCCAAAACAGGCGCGTCCATTTCCACCAAGGGCGTTTCAACTTTCTTGGTCGTCATCGGTAATTCAGACGTAATTTCATACGCCAGCAACTGGCTGATCTCGCGCAGCAATTGGCGGAACAGGCTGCTTGGTGTGCCCTTGTCGCGCATCAGCGAAAGTTTGTGCTGAATTAACGGATGTTTAACGACTGTTAAGTGTTCGTTCATCATTGTCCCGGTTCCCTATTCAAATTTCGCCATCACGCGCTGTCGTGTTTCATCATCGCAGAACGCGGCGTTCATCGCTGTTCGATTTATATCTTGAAAATCGGCCAAATCCCAGCCGAATGTCTTGTGCAAATTGCCATATTCTTGCGTCATATCGGTATAGAAATACGGAGGATCATCGGTGGAAACAGTCACCGGAACGCCAGCATCGCGCAGCTTGGCAATGGGGTGATCGCCCCACGTCTGGAAGACGTTCAACGAGATGTTCGACCCCGGACAGACCTCCAAAACGATCTGTTCCTCGGCCAATCGCGCCACCAGATCGGCATCTTCAATCGCCCGAACACCGTGGCCAATCCGCGTAACTTTCATGGAATCGAGCGTCTCGCGAACGCTATCCGCCCCACAAATTTCGCCTGCGTGGCTGGTCAGACCAAGCTTTGCCGCGCCTGCAATCTCGAATGCTTTAGTGAAATCGGACGCTTGCAAATGCCGTTCCTCGCCGCCCATTCCGAAGCCGGTTAACAGTCCACCCGCCGTCGCGGCTGTAATCTTCGCCGTCTGCTCGGCCTTTTCAGGCCCGAAATGCCGGATGCAGGTGGAGATGAACCGCGTCTCAATCCCGTGCTTGGCCTTGCCGTTTTCGGCCCCCGCAGTCATCGCGGCCAGATAATCTTTCCACACTTCCAAATCACCGCCACCGCAGAAGTCAGGCGAAAGAGACATCTCCGTATAGACGACTCCGTGCGCAGCGCTCACATCCAGAACTGCTTCGGTCAAGCGGCGGAAATCATCAGGCGTTTGCAGCACAGAACACGCGGCTTCATACGTTTTCAGGAATTCCGCGAAATCCTTCCAGACATAGCTGCCGTCATCTTTGAAAATCTTCGACAAATCGACGTTTTTCTCGGCGGCCAACATGCGGATAAAATCCGGAGGCGCAGCCCCCTCGATATGCAAATGCAATTCGGTTTTTGGAACCGAAGCCCAATCAATCATAGAAAACTCCTACCATGACGCCCGGGTTCCAACCCAAGATGCGCCGCAATTGTTTCGCCAATATCGGCCATGCCGACCAGCCCGATTTCACGGTCCGCCATCCCCGGCGCAACGCATAAAACCGGCACCCGTTCGCGCGTGTGATCAGTGCCGCGCCAAGTCGGGTCATTACCGTGATCCGCCGTGATTATCAACAAGTCCCCGACCTTTAGCGCACTGGTTACTTCGGGTAATCGCACATCAAACGCTTCAAGCGCGCGGGCATATCCGGCGACGTCGCGGGGATGGCCATAAAGGCTGTCGAATTCCACGAGGTTGGTGAAAATGAAATCCCCGTCTTTAGCCTCGGATATGAAATCGAGCAGGTCATCCACCAATTCCAGATCCCGTTTACCCTTTTTTAACTTTGTAATGCCACGATGGGCAAATATATCCCCGATCTTGCCAACCGCTAGGGTGCGCCCGCCAGCTGCTACTACACGGTCACAAATGGTATCCTCGGGTGGTTCGATCGCCAGATCTTTCCGATTGATCGTGCGCGTAAACGTTTCCGCTGTCTCGCCCACAAATGGGCGCGCAATAACGCGGCCTATCATCATGGGATGGAAAATCTCGGCAGCAATCGCACAAATTTCGTACAATCGCTCCAGCCCAAAGTGTTCCTCGTGCGCAGCTATCTGAAACACGCTATCGGCTGACGTATAGCAAATAGGCTTACCCGTGCGGATATGTTCCTCTCCCAAATCTTGTAGAATCGGCATGCCCGATGCGTGGCAATCGCCCAGAATCCCCGGAATCTCCGCGCGCCGCACGAATTCCGCGATTTTGTCCGGCGGAAAGGCCGGAACGGTTTGTGGAAAATAGTGCCACTCAAACGGAACAGGCACACCGGAAATCTCCCAATGGCCCGACGGCGTATCCTTACCTTGCGAAACTTCGGTCGCCGCGCCGTAAGTCCCGACCGCACCTGCATCCAGCCCCGGTGCAACGTGCCCAGACGCTAAATGAAGGGCTGCGCCCAGACCCAGATTGTCGAGATTTGGCAGCGATAACGGGCCACTTCGCCCCTCTTCCGCCGCGCCGTTGGCGCAGGCGTCTGCTATATGACCCAAAGTGTTTGAGCCCTCATCCCCGAATTGCGCTGCGTCTGGTGCGCCACCGCAGCCAACCGAATCCAGCACCAGAATTAATGCGCGTGCCATCGTTAGTTCGCTTCCAGATAAGATTTGTCAAAGCCGGCGGGCAGCAAACCACTAATCGTGATCTCTTCGATGTCACCGGCCAAATCGGCCATGTAGACGGGGGTATCACCCTTCGCAAATTCCGATATTTTCTGGCGACAACCACCACAAGGCGACACTTTGGACGCCCCGCCAGCGACGACCAAAATTTCCTTAATTTCGGTTTCACCGGCCGCAATCATCGCAGCAATCGCGCCTGCTTCAGCACAAGTCCCCTCGGGGTACGCCACATTTTCGACATTACACCCTGTGTAAATGTTTCCGGAAGTCGTGCGAATGGCCGCCCCAACTTGAAAGTTTGAATACGGCGCATAGGCATTTTCGCGCACAGTCATCGCAGCCTTGAAAAGGTCCATCGGGAATCCCTCGTGAAATGTAAGGTTCAAAGCCCGATTATAGATCAGCCAGTATTTTGGGCAAGGGAATGCGGGGAAATTTCTACCTTTTGGTCAGCTTTTCTCCCAGCTTTCCTTTTTACGATAGAGTGTGGACGGAGAAACGTCGAGCAAGCGCGCCGCTTGCGGAATCGAACCATCACAAAAATCGATCGTCGCCTCGATGAATTCGCGCTCGAAAGTTGCGAGTGACGTGCCGATGAATGCCGAAACGTTACTCGGTTGTTCTTCTGTGTGCATCGCGTCCGGCGAACTCTTCAACATCGAACGAACGCTGCTCGATGTTCGGTTAGGCATGGTAACTTCGGAGGGCAGCATTTCGGTTAAAACGATCGGGCCGTCGTTCAAAACCACGACATTGCGGATCGCGTTCATCAACTGGCGAACATTTCCGGGCCACGCCATAGAGGTAAAAATATCGCGAACCTCAGGGCTAAAACCTGTGAAATTCTTACCCTCCTCGGCATTGAATTTCGCCAATATTTCATCCGCGATCTGCATAATATCCCCGTTCCGCTCCCGTAACGGGGGCAGATGGATGGGGACTACATGCAAGCGGTAATACAAATCTTCGCGAAAACGCCCTGCACGAACTTCGGTCAGCGGGTCACGGTTGGTGGCGCAAACGATGCGCACATCGACCATTCGTGCCTTCGTTGCACCCACTGGCTGGATGGTTGATGTTTGCAAAAACCGCAGTAATTTTGTCTGCAAGCTGAGGTCCATTTCGCATATTTCGTCGAGAAATAACGTTCCACCACTCGCCGCCGCAGCCGCGCCTTTCTTATCAGCAATGGCCCCGGTAAAGGAGCCTTTCAGATGCCCGAACACCTCGGATTCCAGCAAACCACGCGGGATTGCGCCGCAATTCAGAGGCACAAACGGGCCGCTCGCGCGGTTGGAAACATCGTGGATAGCTTGTGCGCACAACTCTTTGCCGGTGCCACTTTCGCCGGTCACAAAAACCGTAGCGGTGGATCGCCCGATATTGCGCACCATGTCATAAATGCCTTGCATGGCATCGGATGATCCGATGAAGCCCTGAAATTCGCCTGCGCCTTCGGTTTGAGTGTGGGGTAGATTCACATCGCTCGCCAAAGCCTTCCGGGCATTCTCAACCGCAGAAAGCAGGCGGGTTTCATCAAACGGCTTAACCAGAAAATCAAACGCGCCCAGACGCATCGCCTCGACTGCGCGATTAATCGAACCATTCGCCGTGATCACAATTATTTTGATGTCGGGTTGCGCCGCGATGAATTCGGACAACAACTCCATTCCGTCGCCATCCGGTAAAAGCAAGTCCAGCAGTACGATCTGATGTTTGGTTTTTGTAAATTTGTCGCGGGCTTCACTAACGGAAAACACGCATTCGGCGCGATGACCCGCCTTGCGAATAACCGCTTCATACACCATCGAAAGCGAGGGGGTATCCTCAACCAGAAGTATTGGCCGACCCATTATTAGTTAACCTGTTTTTTCGTTGTTCAAGAATGCCACAACCTTCGAGATAGCGTCAATGCACTCCAAGTTCAACGGCTGTGCTGTTTGTTTATCGCAGGCATTCGCGGCCACATTCAAATGTTGGGCCAGATGTTGCAAATTTGCAGCACCTATTGCGCCCGCAACGGAAATCAGAATGTGGCTGTGGCTGCGCCAATCTACATGGTTTTCCTCGGCCTCCGCCAAAATCAGGCCCTTTTTAATGGAATCGAAATCGATTACGACTTTCTCAAGAAATACCTCCAGGAA
>JAESQH010000095.1 GCA_016765235.1 Paracoccaceae bacterium | reverse complement strand
GCAACAAATAAACCAATTGCGGGCCGCCAATTTGTGCGGCCCACGACTTTCNCNNTGCACAANGACCGGAACCNCGNTATACATGCAAAATGACCATGGCATTTGATGTACTCAGCGATACCAGCGACGAGAAACTCTTGTCGCGATATGCTGACGGAGACCAGGCGGCGGCCCGGGCTTTGATGCTGCGACATGCGCCGCGTGTATTGGCACTGGCCAGACGCATGTTGAAAGATGCGGCAGAGGCAGAGGATGTAACCCAGGAAGCGATGTTACGATTATGGAAAATAGCGCCGGAGTGGCGGGCGGGCGAAGCCAAGGTTTCAACATGGCTGTACCGCGTCGGGTCGAACCTTTGTACGGATCGATTGCGCAAAAAACGAGGCGTTGGTTTGGATGAAGCGCCGGAAGTGNTGGATGAGNCNCCTAATGTCGANGANNNAATGNTNGCNGCTGATCGNGGTCGNGCGTTGCGCCAAGCNATGGANCGTTTGCCTGATCGCCANAAGNTNGCCCTGACGTTGCGACATTTTGAAGAACAATCAAACCCCGAGATCGCAGAGGTNCTGGAAACAAGCGTTGAGGCGGTCGAAAGCCTGTTGTCACGCGCACGGCGTGCGTTGGCGGCGGATTTATCAAGTAACCGGTCGGCCCTCGGGCTGGCGATGGATTAAGGAAAGGAGAGTTTCATGGCTGATAAGGAAAAACATCAGATCGATCTGGATGCCTTCTTCAAGGATGCGGCTAAACCTGCGCCGGAATTAAGCAATGCCTTGATGGCGAATATCCTTGCGGATGCAGGGGAAGTCGCGGCGGCACGGCAGGTTTTGCCTGAACGCGAGTTTGTGAAACGCAGGGGCTGGTTGGCCCGTGTGATGGAACCAATGGGAGGCATTCAAGGCTTGGCAGCAATTGGCGTTTGCACGGCATTGGGCATCACCATTGGCTATGCGGGAACGGACACCTTGCAATCCATCCCCGGAGTTGGTGATATTGTCGCAAGTATCAGCGGCGACCCGCTGGATGATTTTAGTTATGGTGACATCGCGGGTTTTAGCGATTTTCTGGCGGAAGGTTAACAGATGAGCGAACAAACTACGCCGCAGCCCAAAGGCACTCCGCGCTGGATCAAAATCGCTTTGATCGTATCGGTGGCGGTCAATCTGGGCATCGCCGGTGTGATTGGCGGGGCCGCTTTGCGAGCGCCTGAAATCCGGCGCAATAACATTGAGGCTCCCGAAGGGGTGGCGATGTTGGCGCGCGCTATGCCTGCCGAGCATCAACGCGAATTGCGTCAAAACCTGCGGAGCCGTCGCGGTGATCTTCGATCCGAGCGCAAGGAATTGCGCAGCTTGCTGGATCGCTTTGTGGTGGCTTTGCGGGCTGAACCCTTCGAAATCGATGCGGTGAGCGCTGTGTTTGCGGACCAGCGATTAATGCTCACCACGCTGACAGCGGCGGGGCATAAATCGGTTATTGAACAAATTGAAAAGATGTCACCGCAGGATCGTGAAAAGTATATCCGGCGCTTGTTGGGGAATAATCGGCCACCCCCTCGACAGTAGGGGGTTGATTTATGGGTTCGAACCCCTCATATGCACATCTTCACGTCAGTCCCCCCGAAGCAATCAGCGTCTTGAGGCATTGACACAGCCCTGAGGGATACATTTTGACTGACAATACTTTCCAGAGCTTCGGCCTGGACCAAAGCCTGTTGAANGCNCTTGAGCGCGCNGGTTTCACAACACCGACACCNATCCAGCAACANTCCATCAAAGCACAGCTTGATGGNCGCGATATNNTNGGTGTNGCNCAAACCGGAACGGGTAAGACCGCCGCGTTTGGCCTGCCNATTTTGCATCACATAATAAATATGCAAGGCCGCCCTGCCCCNAAAAGCTGTCGCGCATTGGTGCTTGCCCCNACNCGNGANCTTGCNGTGCAGATTGAAGANAACTTCAAACAGTTNNCCGGCGGCGCTGGTCTGACGACTTGTCTGGTGCTCGGCGGCGTTTCGCGCGCTGGCCAGATCAAAAAGATTGGCCGTGGCGTTGATGTGGTTATTGCCACGCCGGGGCGGCTTGAAGATTTGATGAACGACAAGAAAATCCGCCTTGATGAAGTGCGGTTTGTGGTTCTGGACGAGGCCGATCGCATGCTTGACATGGGATTTGTGCAGCCCGTGAAACGTATTTTNGCGCGCCTGCACCCGCGCCGNCAATCGGCGCTATTCTCGGCCACGATGCCNAAAGCNGTNCGTGGNTTGGCTGAAAGTTTCCTAACCGATCCGGTTAAAGTCGAAGTAGCCCCGCAGATTTCTGCCGCGCCGAAAGTGGAGCAGCGTGCGGAAATGGTTACTGGCCCATACAAGCGCGGCCGGTTGCTGGAAATTTTGTCTGACCCTGAAGTGAAGCGTACAATCGTATTTGCCCGCACCAAACGCGGCGCGGATAAAGTTGCAAAAAACCTGATTACGGACGGGATCGAGGCCGAGGTTATTCACGGCAACAAAGCCCAGAACGCGCGGCAAAAGGCGCTTGGGAAGTTCAAGAACGGCTTTGTTAATGTGCTGGTGGCAACCGATATCGTTGCACGCGGCATTGATGTGCCGGGCATTACACACGTGATCAACTTTGATCTGCCGGATGAGCCGGAAAACTACGTTCACCGGATCGGGCGGACGGGGCGAAATGGTGCTTCGGGTATCTCGATCACGCTGTGTGCGCCGGACGAGTTGAAGAAACTGGCAGCAGTTGAGAAAATTCTTAAACGCAAGTTGATCGAGCGCGAAGGCCCTGACCCCAAGCCAAAAGCCAAGGCGCAAGGCTGGCAGGGCAATAAGCGTGGCGGCGGTGGCGGCAGACCAGGTGGTAGACCCGGCGGACGCCCTGCCGGTGGAAACCCTGCGGGGAACACCAATCCGAAACGACGCCGCCCAAATCGTGGCAAATCCGGTGGGCGAGCAGCGGTAAATTAATCTGGAGGGGAGAGCAAGCGCTCTCCCCTTTCTTCATGGCGTCAGCTAACTGTTGCGATTGAAAAACGAACGCGCGCATCAAAAGTGAAATTGATCCGAGTTTTCAGCAGCTTTGGAACCTCGCGCGGGCTTTCAACACTTGCTGAACTAACCAATGTCCATAGTGTAATAGTGCAAATAAGGGCGGAGCATCGGTTGATCGATGTACGTACTCGTTTCTATCGGCCCATCCACCTCGACAAAGCCGAGCTTTGGATAAAGGCTGCGCATTTCGACATTGGGCGTTAGTGTATCTGCAACCAACCTTTTCAGGCCCATTTTCCGCGCCGTGTCGACACGGGCTTGGAGTATACCACGGCCTAATCCTGTGCCGCGCACTGGTTCGGTCACGAAATCCCTTTTTAACTCTCCTGTATCCGGGTCGAGACGCTTCATCATCCCGCATCCCACGATTTGACCAGCATCGTTGCGTGCCACAACTAGACAACCATTCGGCGGCAGATAGTTGTCTGCATTCGCCCAAAACTCCGCGAGCGCGCTTTCCGGTGCCGCAAGATCAATATCGAAACCCATATCCCGCATTCTTTTGACCGCGAGATCGTAATATTGGGTCAAAACACTGTTCAGCTCGTCTTTTGGTGGCAGGCTGTCACACAAAACGATCTCAATATTTGGCATCATATTCCTTCCCATGAAGCGGCATGTTGTTGGGCATTTCCAAGTAGACCGTGGTGGGCACAACCTTGCAAGTGAAGGTTTGAAAAGCAGGTTTTCGTTCTGACACTATGACTTGCTGCATTAGCAATATCAGTCGATCGAGGCTCATTGTAGACATCTGCGAGCCTACAAGTGGTTACATAGTGCGGCCCTCGGTCATTGGATTATCATCCTAAAAATAAAGCCCACACTGCGAAGTGCGGGCCTCATTTTGTGAACCAATGTATATATTGGAGGCTATAAATATACCTTCAGATCGTCCCCGGCCTTTACTGTTAGTCGATCAGTTTCAGCAGGCTATCCACCGAGGCTTTGGCGTCGCCGTAGAACATCCGTGTGTTCTCTTTGAAGAACAGCGGATTTTCGATGCCGGAATATCCGGTGCCCTGCCCGCGTTTGGAAACGAACACCTGTTTGGCTTTCCAGACTTCCAGAACCGGCATCCCCGCGATTGGGGAATTAGGATCGTCTTGCGCCGCAGGGTTCACGATGTCGTTGGAGCCGACCACGATCACTACGTCGGTTTCAGGAAAATCGGCGTTGAGTTCGTCCATCTCCATCACGATGTCGTAGGGGACTTTGGCCTCGGCCAGAAGCACGTTCATGTGGCCCGGCAGGCGACCCGCAACGGGGTGGATACCGAAACGCACAGTTTTGCCTTTGGCACGCAGACGCTTGACCAGTTCCGAGATCGGATGCTGCGCTTGCGCAACCGCCATACCGTAACCGGGCACGATGATAACGCTGTCTGCTTCCTCTAACGCTGCGGCGACACCGTCGGCGTCGATGGCGATCTGTTCGCCCTCGATCTCCATTGCGGGGCCGGATGGGCCGCCGAAGCCACCAAGGATCACAGCGAGGAACTTGCGGTTCATCGCCACGCACATGATGTAGGAAAGTATCGCACCGGACGAACCAACAAGCGCGCCAACCACGATGAGAAGATCGTTGCCAAGCATGAAGCCGGTTGCTGCCGCTGCCCAGCCGGAATAGCTGTTCAACATGGAAACCACGACGGGCATGTCTGCGCCGCCGATGGCCATAACCAGATGCGCGCCAATTGCGAAGGCGATCAGCATCATCAACAGAAGTGTCCAGATTCCAGCGCCGTTCAGGAACATCGTCAACAGCAGAACCGACAGGATCAAACCTGCAAGGTTCATTAGATGACGCCCCGGAAGGATCATGGCTTTGCCGTCCAGTTTACCTGCCAGTTTGCCATAGGCGATGATGGAACCCGTGAATGTGATCGCGCCGATGAAGACGCCGAGGAAGATCTCCACGTCGTGGATCACTTCTTCGGCGGGGGTCAGACCGATGGGCGCATGTAAAACGGAGTTGATTCCGATGAACACCGCCGCCAGACCAACGAAGCTGTGCAGGGCGGCGACCAGTTGCGGCATGCCGACCATTTCGACCCGCTGTGCCACGACTGTGCCGATGATCGCACCGATGGCGATCATGGTGCCGAGCAGCCAGATTGAATCCACGCCCGGTCCGAACACCGTTACGGTCACGGCAATGGCCATTCCGATGATGCCAAACCACACGGCACGTTTGGCTTTTTCTTGGTCAGACAGCCCGCCAAGGGCCAGAATGAACAGGACGGAAGCTGCGATATATCCAGCAGTTACTAGACCAATAGTCATAATCAGCCTCCCTTAGCTTTTCTGGAACATGGCCAACATGCGGCGGGTAACGACGAAGCCACCCACGATGTTGATCGATGCTATAAGAACGGAAATTGAGGCGAGAAGTCCGACTAGGAACCCTCCGCCAGCGCTGATTTGTAATAACGCGCCGAGGATCACCACCGAGGAAATCGCATTGGTGATCGCCATGAGCGGGGTGTGCAGCGCGTGGCTGACATTCCAGATGACCTGAAAACCGATGAAGATTGACAGCACGAACACGATAAAGGATTGCATGAAGCTGGCGGGCGCATACTGGCCGATCAACAACATCAAAAGCCCACCGACAATCAACATGCCAGTTTGCTTGCGACCAGCGGTTTTCGAGGCGGCAATGCCTTCAGCCTTGATCTCTTCAGGGGTTTTCTCGGGAGCTTTGGGCTTCGCCGCTGCGATAGCCTTCACTTTGGGTGGAGGCGGCGGGAATGTAATTTCGCCGCCGTGTGTAACGGTCGCGCCGCGGATCACGTCGTCTTCCATGTTGTGAACTGGCACACCATCATTTTCGGGTGTCAGATCGTCTATCATGTGACGGATGTTCGTGGAATAGAGTGTCGAGGATTGCGTCGCCATGCGGCTTGGCAAGTCGGTATAGCCGATGATTGTCACGCCGTTGCTTGTCTCGATTTTTTGGTCAGGGACGGTCAGATCACAGTTACCGCCACGTTCAGCCGCAAGGTCGATGATGACCGATCCGGCTTTCATCGACATAACCATGTCTTCCAGCCACAATTTTGGTGCATCGCGGCCCGGGATCAGGGCGGTTGTGATTACGATGTCCACCTCTGGGGCCTGAGCACGAAACAGTTCAAGCTGTTTTTCGCGGAACTCTGGCGAGGAAACGGCGGCGTACCCGCCCGTTGCCGCACCGTCTTGGTTATCGTCGAAGTCGAGGTACAGGAATTCGCCGCCCATAGATTCGATTTGTTCGGCCACTTCGGGGCGCACNTCGAAGGCGCGAACAATTGCGCCCATGGATTGGGCAGCGCCAATGGCGGCCAAACCTGCGACACCAGCGCCGATCACAAGAACGGTTGCGGGGGGAACTTTGCCGGCAGCGGTGATCTGGCCCGTGAAGAAGCGGCCAAAGTTGTTCGACGCCTCGATCACCGCGCGGTAGCCGCCGATGTTGGCCATGGAGGACAACGCGTCCATTTTTTGGGCACGGCTGATGCGTGGAACCATATCCATCGCAATCGCCGTCACGCCTTTGGCGCGCAGTTTTTCCAACAGGTCTTCGCTTTGCGCCGGCCATATGAAAGAAATCAGCGTTTGGCCTTCACGAAAACGCTTAACCTCGGCCTCTTCAGGTGCGCGGACCTTGATGATAAAATCACAGGCTTTCCAAAGGGCCGCGCCGGTTTTTACAACCGAGACACCTGCGTCTTTATAATCCTGATCGGAGAAACGCGAAGCCGCGCCAGCGCCGGTTTCTATAACGCATTCATAGCCCAGTTTTTGTAACTGAAGCGCTGATTGCGGGGTAAGGGCAACCCGATTTTCGCCCTCGAAGATCTCTTTGGGAGCTCCGATTTTCATAGTGTTATTCCTTAGTCCTGATGGGAGGAAGGGTCAGATANCTTATATCTATCCGCTAACGGTTCAAAATTCAAAGCCCACGNTGCNANNTTTNAAAAAAAGCCTGATCACGGCGNTCACATCGGNAANTCANACTTTTTGGAACCCGTGGATCANGTAGCGCAAACCCAGATTTGCGCCGATGAATATCGACCCAAGTACGACAGGCGCGCTGTAGGCCAGCACCGAGAATCCTGATAGACCCTGCCCGATGGAACATCCCAGCGCGATAACGCCACCTGTACCCATAATAAACGCCCCAAAAACAGAGCGGCCCAATTCGCGCGGGTCGTCGCATGCTTCCCAGCGGAAGCGGCCCTTGATCTGTGTGCCGATGTAGGCGCCGACCAGAACACCTGTGACGGAGCCGATACCGAAGTTCATCGTCGCGCCGGACCACGTCATTATGTAGATCAGGGTTTCGCCCATCGGGGCGGAGTAGGAGACGGACTCCACGGAGATTTCATCGAAACCGTTTATCGATATCCAATTGGTAGCCCAAAAACCGAATACTACCGCCAGCCCGACAACCACGGACCAGATAACGTGGGTGCGGGAAGTTCGGAATATTTTACCCGAAAAGGCCCATGTTGCGAATATGGCNGCGAATANGAGGGCTGGAACCAACGGGCCTGNATCAAACCAGCGNCCTATCATATGGGCGATGCCTTGGGCCTCGCCGTCGTAGGAACGTTGCGGGAATAGCCAGTTGCGTAACACGGCTGTCGGGCCNCCNATTGCCATGTANGCCGANATTGCNANNANGACNGCGACGACAAAACTGCGTAAATCGCCNCCNGCCATNCGNGACANCGCGCCNAACCCGCAATTTCCAGCCAAGGCCATACCCCAGCCGAACATCAATCCGCCAACGATACTGGCGATCGGATTCCATTTTAGGGAGTAGTAGATTGTTTGGGAATAATCGACAGCGCCAAACGCCTCCAGCGTGAACATGCTAGCAATACCGACAGCCAAGGCCAATGCCCACATGCGTAATCGCGAATAGTCATCACCATAAAGAGCATCTTCAATCGCGCCCAAGGTGCAGAAACGCCCGATGGAAGAGGATAACCCCAACGCGCCGCCAGCAAACAATCCTGCAAGGGCGGCCCAGTGGTTATCGCCCATAAATTCCATTAACCGGCTTTTTCTTGTTCCGGGTCGAATGTACAAAACATTTCGTAGACCAGCTCGATCATTTGGGCGGCTTTGCGGTCGCCTAAAGAATAGTAAATCGTTTTCCCGTCACGTCGCGAATTCACCAGACCCTCAAGTCGAAGGCGGGCTAACTGTTGGCTAACGGCGGCTTGACGTGAGGATAGCAAGTTCTCTAACTCGGTTACGGATTTTTCACCTGTCACCAGATGACACAATATCATCAGCCGCCCCTCATGGGCCAATGCTTTCATAAAATCAGTGGCCGATTTAGCACTTTTCAGTACTGCATCAATGGCTTCGTCGGACATGTCCGNCGTTATTTGGGGCAGTGGCATCGCCCACTCCTTTATTAATTACGACCCCGGGGAAGCCCCCGCGGGTTCTGGCAAGTCTGCCAACATCATATCAAGAAGCCCCCAAAAGAACCCCTCACCTGGGTAACCTTCTATACGATTAACCTCTGTCCCGTCGACAAGTAAAATAAAGGTCGGTGTATATTGGGCAGGGCTGGAGAATGTTACGCCCTCAGGTGCAGGATCGTTAATATCATGACGCCACAACGGGGCGATTTCACCCTCTTCGGTTTTTGGATATATCCCGCCAACTTCGGCATTCCAGCGTTCACACCAAGGGCAACCGTCTTCCTCGACCATCATCAATCTGGTCTGCGAAAAAGCGGGAAAGGCGAGTGTTGTGACAAGCAGTAATGAAATCACTTTTAGCAGACGCATTTGAATCCTCGAAGAAAATCTCTTTACACATATTTATATAGCAATATGATTATTGGTAATATTGGCCCTAAAAGCAAGGAAAACAAGGGATGGAGTTTGACGTTAGTTATTGGGGTGCAGCGATCGCGGGCCTTCTATCGTTCTTTTCGCCGTGCATATTGCCCATGGTTCCATTCTATTTGTGTTACATGGCGGGCCTTTCCATTCAGGAATTGAATGAAGAGCAGGAAATTTCCGTTGGGGCCAAGCGCCGCCTTATTTTATCGTCAGTTTTCTTTGCTGCCGGCGTGGTTACGATCTTTGTGTTACTTGGGATGATTGCCACGTCCCTGGGGCAAGCGTTTAGGAATTATCAGGACGAACTGTCGTGGGTTGCCGTTGCAATCTTGGGCATATTTGGCCTGCACTTCTTGGGAATTTTCCGAATTCCGTTTTTATATCGCGAAGCCCGTATTGATTCTTCGAGCATTAAACCTGCCAGTTATGCTGGGTCCTATCTAATAGGATTGGCCTTCGGGTTTGGCTGGACACCTTGCGTTGGCCCAGCATTGGCGGCGATCCTGTTCATGGCATCGCAAAGCGGCAGCTTACAGCATGGTGCGGGATTGTTGTTCGTCTATGGCGCATTCATGACCGTCCCGTTCATTCTGGCGGCGGTATTCTCTGGCCCGTTTTTGCGGTGGGTTCAACGCAATCGCAAATACATGAAACACATCGAAAAGTTAATGGGTAGCTTCCTGATCCTGTTCGCGATCCTGATCGCAACCGGCGGCATTTCGTATATGGCCCAGTTTTTACTAGAAACATTCCCTGCCCTGTTCATCTTCGGTTAATCTAAAAAAGGTCCCAATATGCTTAAAAAAATCGTAATCCTGTGCGCGCTTGCAGTAACGCCTGTTTTGGCGGGCGAAGCCTACTATGTCGGTGATGACGGCATGCATAAAACCCACTGGATGCGCGATACGTTCCGCGACATGGCCGAGGATCTGCAAGAAGCGAATTCCGAGGGTAAACGATTGATGGTAATCATCGAGCAACGCGGGTGCGTCTATTGTACCAAAATGCACGAACAAGTGTTTCCCGACCCTGAAATCAAAGCGATGATCGAGGATAATTACTTCGTCGTGCAAATGAATATGTTTGGGGATACCGAAGTGACCGACTTCGACGGCGAAACACTGCCGGAAAAAGAAATGATTTCCAAATGGAACATTATATTCACGCCGACGATGATGTTTTTCGATGACGAGTTGCCCCCCGAAGGAACAACCTCGGCCCAGGCGGCGGTAATGATTATGCCGGGCGCATTTGGGAAGTTTACAACCCTGAGCATGTTCAAATACATCCTCGAAAAGCGCAATGAAGGCGACGAGCATTTTCAGAAATACGTCGCCCGAATTCTTGCCGAGCGCGATGCCAACTAGCGCGAAACATTATATAAGCAAAGACTTATATTAGAGAAATATAATAATCTAATATTCACTTATTTGAATTTATTGTTGCGTAATGCCCAAGTCGCGGCTATCTTTTGTTGACCAAAGTCAAGAATCAAAATGACAAACGGTAATCAAAGGGAGGATACTGCATGAAGCGCACAGCGTTTCTTATAATTGGTGCCACCGCCGCATTTGCAGCGATGGCCACTGCCGAAATCACAGCCGACGACGTTGTGTTTGATGAATATGGTTCGGTTGCCATGTCATTAACCGGTGTGGCGGGTGATGCTGCGAACGGCCGCGATCTTTTTAAAAATCGTAAACTGGGCAATTGCCTAGCTTGTCATAAAAACACAGATTTGAGTGATCAAGCGTTCCAAGGCGAAGTCGGACCATCGTTGGATGGTGTTGGTGACCGCTGGAACGAAGAAGAGCTTCGCGGAATTGTATCGAATCCCAAGAACACATTCGAAGACACAATTATGCCAGCATTCTATCGAACTTCCGGTTTCTTCCGGACTTTGGAAAAGTTTGAGGGCAAATCAATCCTATCAGCGCAAGATGTCGAGGATGTTATTGCGTATCTACAAACGCTCACCGAGTAAGCTGAAAAGCTTGCTGATCTTATATCAGGAGACAACTATGAATTTTACGAGACGTGATGCTCTGATACTTGGCGCCGGTGCAGCGACTGTTGCCCTATTGCCAGTTCAGGCTTTTGCCTCGCCCGTTGATGACGCGATTGCGGCATTCACCGGAGGCGCTGCCACCACGGAAGGTGGCATCGAACTAACTGCACCGGAAATCGCGGAGAACGGAAATACCGTTCCAGTTTCCGTTTCGGCCCCGGGTGCGGTTTCGATTATCCTAATATCAACGGGTAACCCGGTTCCAGACGTCTGCACATTCAATTTTGGCGCTCTTTCCGGCTCGCAGTTTGGCTCCACACGTATTCGGCTTGCCGGTACGCAGGATGTGATTGCAGTTGCGAAAATGGCAGATGGAAGTTTTGTGCAAACATCCAGTGTTGTAAAAGTAACAATCGGCGGCTGCGGCGGCTAAGCTAACTTAGGAGAAAAAAAATGGCAGTAGGTGTAAAACCCCGCGTTAAAGTTCCGAAGACGGCTGCGGCTGGTGATGTGATCACCATCAAGACGCTGATCAGTCACAAAATGGAATCCGGCCAACGTAAAGACAGCGACGGGAATAAAATCCCGCAGTCGATCATCAACACATTTACATGCGACTTTAACGGTCAAAATGTGATGTCAGTTGAATTACATGGTGCTATTTCCACAAACCCGTACTTCCAGTTCAAAGCGACAGTTCCTGAATCAGGCGACTTTAACTTCACTTGGTATGACGATGACGGCTCGGTTTATACGGAAACAAAATCTATCGCAGTTGGCTAAGGCTACGGCAGAAAAAATAGGGAGGATAAATATAATGATAGGATCAAACCTACTGCGTGTGGCCTCAATTGCAACGATCGCATCACTTGCTTTCGGTACGATTACAGCCAATGCTCAAAGTCTGATTATCAACGAAGAAGAACTAATGATAACTCAAGCTCCAGCTGCTGCGCACTTGGAAAATCTGGACGAAGTGTTTTCGGGTTGGATATACCGGACCAAGGAAACACAGTCGCTTCAGTTGGACGACTTCGATAATCCGGGCATGATCTTCGTTGATCAGGCTCTCGACGAGTGGGCAAAGGTTGACGGATCCGCAGGTAAATCCTGTGCGGCTTGTCACACAGGCGGCCCAGCCGAATTCGCAGGTCTTCGCACAGTGCTTCCCCGTTGGGACGATGAAGCCGGCGCTATTCAGTCGATGGAAGATTATATCAACGAATGCCGCACAGAACGGATGCAGGCAGATGCGTGGAAATGGAGCGGCACGAGTATGACAGCCATGACTGCGCTTATCAGTCTGGAATCGCGCGGAATGCCGGTTAATGTCGTGATTGATGGTCCAGCTTCAGACGCGTGGGAGCAAGGTAAAGATATTTACTACACCCGTGTTGGCCAGCTTGATATGTCTTGTGCGAATTGTCATGAGAACAATTACGACACTATGATCCGTGCGGATCACCTGTCGCAGGGTCAAACCAACGGCTTCCCAGTCTATCGTCTAAAGAACGCCAAGCTGAATTCAACTCACGCCCGCTTTAAAGGCTGCATGAAAAACATTCGTGCAACACCTTATAAAGAAGGGTCGGACGAATTCCGTGCGCTGGAACTTTACGTCGCTTCACGCGGTAACGGCCTCAGTGTCGAGGGTGCTTCAGTACGCAACTAACTAGTCTGGCCCCGATTAAGTTCGGGGCCTAACACCCTTCCCGTTTGGGGGTTAGTGTTGGTAAGCTTTTGTTAAGCTTACTCATTCTCACCCAAAATCTGGAGACTACATATGATTTCCCGCCGTGACTTTCTACAAGCCTCAGTGGCCGCTTCTGCAATTGTTGGTGCCTCTGGCGTTGGCAACTGGTCCAAGTTAGCCGCGCAACAGACGCTTACACAAGATCAACTGCTTGATTTTGATACGGTTGGTAATGTCACGCTTATCCACATCACTGACATTCATGCGCAGCTAAAACCTGTCTATTTCCGCGAGCCAGAAATAAATCTCGGTATGGGCGCGGTTGACGGCCTGCCCCCACATGTTACCGGCAAGGACTTTCTGAACCTGTTCAACTTGGAAGCCGGCACGCGCGAGGCGTATGCATTAACCTATGACGATTTTACGTCTTTGGCCAAAGGCTACGGCAAAATGGGCGGGCTTGATCGGGTTGCAACGGTTATCAACTCCATCCGCGCGGCGCGCCCTGATGCGCTGCTGCTGGATGGTGGGGACACGTGGCAAGGCTCCTACACCGCGCAGATGACCAAAGGCCAAGATATGGTCAACGTGATGAACGCACTAAAGCCGGATGCGATGACCTCCCACTGGGAATTCACGCTGGGCATTGATCGAGTAACCGAGATTGTCGACAACGATCTGGATTTCCCGTTCCTTGGCGCCAATATTTTCGATACCGAATGGGATGAACGCGCCTACGAGCCATACAAAATGTTTGAGCGTGGCGGCGTAAAGATCGCGGTTATCGGGCAAGCTTTCCCGTATATGCCAATTGCAAACCCGGGCTGGATGTTCCCTGGTCTTAGCTTTGGAATTCGCGAAGAAAATATGGCTGAACTGGTCACCGAAGTTCGTGGTTTAGGCGCGGAATTGGTAGTGCTGCTGTCGCACAACGGGTTCGATGTTGACCGCAAACTCGCTGGCCGCGTGGATGGTATCGACGTGATCCTGACGGGCCACACACACGACGCGTTGCCGGAGCCTGTGCTGGTCAACAAAACCATGTTGATCGCATCTGGTTCGAACGGAAAATTCGTAACGCGCCTCGATCTGGACGTGCGCGACGGGCAGATTAAAGGTTTCAATCACAAACTTATCCCGATCTTCTCGGATGTTATTCAAGCTGACCCGATGGTGGCGCAATTGATTGACGCACAGCGCGCACCCTTTGAGGACCAGCTGACCGAAGTGATTGGCAAAACCGACAGCCTTCTATATCGCCGTGGCAACTTTAACGGCACATGGGATGATCTGATTTGTAATGCCCTGATTGAAGAGCGTGAAGCCGACATTGCAATTTCCCCCGGATTCCGCTGGGGGCCGTCCTTGCTGCCCGGTGGTGACATAACCCGCGAAGATATCTTCAACTGTACAGGCATGAGTTATCCAGCCGCTTATCGTACCGAAATGACGGGCGAGCGGATTCAGATTATCATGGAAGATGTGGCTGACAATCTGTTCAACCCTGACCCATATTACCAGCAAGGCGGCGACATGGTTCGGATGGGCGGCATGGGATATTCCATCGACGTTACCAAAAAGCAGGGCGATCGGATCACCGATATGACCATGCTGAAAACCGGCGAAAAGATCGAACCATCTAAAACCTACGTTGTCGCTGGCTGGGCTTCCGTGAATGAGGGCACTGAAGGGCCTGCTATCTGGGATGTTGTAGAAAGCTATATTAAACGTAAGGGAACGGTTACGGTAGACCCGAACCAATCGGTTAAAGTAACCGGAGCCTGATCGGATTCGGAGGGCCAGATGACCAATAAGTCCGGCCCTTCGCGCCGTAATTTTTTGACAACCGGCCTCGCTGCCAGTGTTGCCGCCAGCGGCGCGCGGGCGGGAGTCGGTGATCCGGCGATCACCGAAGTGCAACCTTGGGCGCAAGTTCTTGGCAAAGGTGTGGACGAGCGCGGATATGGTATGCCTTCGCCCCATGAAGCCCATGTTTTGCGCAAAAGTGTGCCTTGGTTGACGGCTGAGGATACCTCCTCGATCAACTTCACGCCTTTGCATCAACTCGACGGGATTATTACGCCCAACGGGCTGGCATTCGAGCGTCATCATAGTGGTGTGGCCGAGATCGACCCCGCTGATTACCGCCTGATGATAAATGGCTTGGTGGACCAGCCAATGGTTTTCACGCTGCAAGACCTGATGCGGTTCCCGCGCCACAACAAGGTGTACTTCCTTGAATGCACCGCAAATTCCGGCATGGAGTGGCGCGGGCCGCAGTTGAACGGGGTGCAGTTCACGCACGGCATGATTCACAATGTGATGTATACAGGTGTGATGCTGCGGGACGTTCTGGACGCGGCCGGCGTGAAAACCGCCGGAAAATGGTTATTGGCGGAAGGGGCTGACGCCGCTGCGCTTAGCCGATCGATCCCGCTGGAAAAAGCACTGGACGATTGCATGATCGCCTTCAAAATGAACGGCGAGGCGTTACGGGCCGAACAGGGATATCCTGCCCGACTGGTTGTTCCCGGTTGGGAAGGCAACATGTGGATCAAATGGCTTCGCAGGTTAGAGGTTGGTGACCAACCGTGGCATCACCGCGAGGAAACGGCGCGGTATACGGATTTGCTGGCCAGCGGAAATTCACGGCGCTTTACTTGGATGATGGACGCGAAATCGGTGATCACCGAACCCTCCCCCCAAGCGCCAATCTTGCATGGCAAAGGGCCAACCGTAATTACGGGTTTGGCGTGGTCCGGCCAAGGGATCATTCCGCGTGTTGACGTAACGATTGACGGAGGCGTGAACTGGCACCGCGCGCGAGTTGATGGGCCAAGCCTCGATAAATCCCTCCACCGATTCTATTTCGAATTCGATTGGGACGGCAAGCCGCTGCTGTTGCAATCACGCGCGCATGATACGACCGGATACGTTCAGCCGACAAAAGACGCGCTACGAAGTATTCGGGGCGAGGTTTCCAACTACCACAACAACGGTATCCAGACTTGGTCCGTGGAAAGCGATGGAGTGGTGGAAAATGTTGAAATTTCTTAAGGTTTCGATAATTATCGCCCTCTTCTCTACCCCAGCAATCGCGGGTGAAATCGGGCGCATAGCTACACCAGACGAGGTCGCCGCGTGGAATATTGATATTCGACCAGATGGACTTGGGCTACCCGAAGGCTCTGGGACTGTGGCGCAGGGCGAAGAGATTTTCGAAGGTAAATGTGCCGCTTGTCACGGAGATTTCGGCGAAGGTGTTGGCCGTTTTCCTGTTTTGGCGGGCGGGTTCGATACGCTGACCAGTGAACGACCAATTAAAACCGTGGGGTCTTTTTGGCCATATTTATCAACTGTTTGGGATTATATTAACCGCGCTATGCCTTTTGGTAACGCGCAGTCTTTAAGCGCGGACGAAGTTTATGCGCTAACGGCTTATATTATGTTTTTGAACGAAATCGTTGATGATGAGACTTTCGAGCTTTCGAAGGCCAACTTCCTTGATCTACCACTTCGCAATGAAGCGAACTTTTATCCCGATGATCGACCAACCACGGAGTATCCGATTTTTAGGGACACTTGCATGGCGAACTGCAAACCCTCGGTCG
>JAESQH010000094.1 GCA_016765235.1 Paracoccaceae bacterium | reverse complement strand
CGGCGGAGATCTCGAGGTGCTCCGGCGCGATCGCGTTGGCAATCTCGCAGGCTTCCTCCTTACACACTCGATTCCCGAGGCGGTTTATCTTAGCACCAAGATCGTTGTTATGTCACCACGACCCGGGCGGGTTACGGATGTGATTGAAAGCACTTTGCCGAAGGATCGACCGTTGGATATTCGCGAGTCGCAGGAGTTTCTGGACATCGCGCATCGGGTGCGTGAGGGGCTGCGCGCGGGGCATGGGGATGATTAACACTTTCCAAAAAGCCGTGTGCACAACGCGTACACAACCCGTACACAATGCGTATGTACGATTTGGCGTTAACCTTCATGAACAATTAGTGAATCGATTGTCTGCTGGTGTTGCAAAAGGGGCGATCCCGATCCCCCACAAGGGGATCGCCCCTGCACATCTGCGATGTGCAAATGAGTGGTTACAATTTGGCGTGGTTCACGCATGATTAGGCTGTGGCATAAATTCGGTCCGGTGGTGACCGTTGTCGTCACGATTTTCGTGATTTGGTATGTGATGGCCGTGGTTATGAATGCCAACTGGGCGTATGACAAAGCGAAGCGTGCGGATGTGGATCTGGGGTTTTCCGAGCTGGTTTCGGATACTTGGAGCCAGAAGAAACCGCGCCTGCCCGCCCCTCATCAGGTGGCGGTGGAGTTGTGGAATACGACGGTGCTGAAAAACATCACCTCGAAACGCAGCCTCGTTTTTCATTCTTGGATAACGCTGTCGTCTACCCTGTTGGGTTTTGCGATGGGGACGGTTTTGGGGATACTGCTGGCGGTCGGGATTGTGCATAACAAGGCGATGAACCTTTCAGTGATGCCTTGGGTAATTGCCAGTCAGACGATCCCGATATTGGCGATTGCGCCGATGATTATCGTGGTGCTGAATGCTGTTGGAATTTCGGGGTTGGTGCCTAAAGCGGTGATCTCCATGTATCTGAGTTTTTTCCCTGTCGTCGTTGGTATGGTCAAGGGTTTGCGCGCGCCAGATGCGATGCAGATGGATCAAATGCGAACTTGGAACGCGAATAAGTGGACGACGTTTTGGGCGCTTCGGTGGCCCTCCTCCGTTCCTTACCTTTTCCCGTCTTTGAAGATCGGTGTGGCGGCGGCGTTGGTCGGGGCGATTGTCGCTGAATTGCCGACGGGGGCTGTTCGTGGTCTTGGGGCGCGATTGCTGGCCGGTAGTTATTACGGGCAGACGATCCAGATTTGGTCGGCGTTGCTAATGGCGGCGGCGCTGGCGGCGTCCTTGGTGATGATCATTGGGCAGATTGAGAAAATCACGCTGCGGAAAATGGGGATGGGCCGATGAATATGTACCTTATCGGAGCTTTCGTTTTCTGGTTGGCGGCGTGGGCGTTAAACGTGTGGCTGTCGAACCTGAAGCCTACGCGATTGACCAAACTGTTAGTGCCGGTGATTTTCGGCATAACGCTGTTGGTGATTTGGGAGTGGGTCGTGCGCGGGTTGGAGGTGAAGGCGGTGTTGCTGCCGCCTCCCTCAATGATTTGGGAACGATTTATTTCAGATTTATCACAACTGGGATCCGTTCAAATGATTTTCGCCGACGGGCCAATATCTTTTGGATGTGAAAATAGCAGGCTATGCGCTGATTTTATACAAACTTTTATCAAGGGCGCACTTAGCGGCTATTTCATTGGCTGCGGGGCGGCATTTGTGACGGCGGTTGCGATTGATCGCTCGCCGTTCTTGCAAAAGGGTTTGTTGCCAGTTGGAAACTTTGTGGCCGCTTTGCCAATCATCGGGATGGCTCCGATTTTGGTGATGTGGTTCGGGTTTGGTTGGCAGTCAAAAGCGGCGGTTGTTGTTATAATGGTGTTCTTCCCGATGTTGGTGAACACGGTGCAGGGAATGCAGGCGCAAACCGCGATGCAGCGGGATTTGATGCGGACTTATGCGGCGAGTTATCCGCAAAAGCTGTTGAAACTGCGGCTGCCTGCGGCGGCGCCTTTTATTTTTAACGGGTTGAAAATTTCGACCACATTGGCGCTGATCGGTGCTATTGTGGCGGAGTTCTTTGGCTCCCCCACAGTTGGAATGGGCTTTCGTATTTCGACCGAAGTCGGGCGCTTGGCGCTTGATATGGTGTGGGCAGAGATTGTGGTGGCGGCGATTGCCGGTTCCGCATTTTATGGTGTGGTAGCGCTTCTAGAGAAAGCGACCACGTTTTGGCATCCTTCCCAGCGCGGGCAGGACTAACTAGGAGAGTATGATGAATAAACTATTAACGGGTGCAATGACGGGCGCGATAATGCTCAGTGGCGTTGCAGCACAAGCCGGTGGAGACGTGGTTCTTCAGCTTAAATGGGTAACGCAAGCGCAGTTCGCGGGTTACTATGTTGCGCTGGATAACGGGTTTTATGCCGATGAAGGTCTTGACGTTACGATCAAACCGGGTGGTCCTGATATTGCCCCCGCACAGGTTCTCGCCGGTGGCGGTGCTGATGTTGTTCTTGACTGGATGCCTTCCGCCCTTGCGTCGCGTGAAAAAGGGTTGGAGATGGTTAATATCGCACAGCCTTTCGCAAGCTCTGGCATGATGNTGACCTGTCGTCGTGACAGCGGCATCGANACCCCTGCCGATTTCGCNGGNAAAACGCTGGGTGTCTGGTTCTTTGGTAACGAGTATCCGTTCCTTAGCTGGATGTCGCAACTTGGTCTTTCCACCGATGGCGGGCCGGACGGNGTGACGGTTCTGAAGCAGGGCTTCAACGTTGATCCGATCCTTCAGGGTCAGGCCGATTGTGTGTCTACCATGACATATAACGAGTATTGGCAGATCATTGATGCGGGTCTTACAGCGGACGATTTGATCGTGTTCAAGTATGAAGATCAGGGTGTGGCGACGCTTGAGGATGGTATGTATGTTCTGGAAGAAAACCTGAACGATGCAGCATTTGTCGACAAAATGGTTCGCTTTGTACGGGCGTCTATGAAGGGCTGGAAATGGGCTGAAGCCAATCCTGATGCAGCGGCTATGATCGTTCTTGAGAACGACGCGTCGGGCGCACAGACCGAAGTCCACCAGAAGCGTATGATGGGCGAAATAGCCAAACTTACGGCTGGTTCCAACGGCGCGCTGGATATCGCTGCGTATGAGCGGACAGTTGCGTCGCTTATGTCCGGTGGTTCCGATCCGGTTATCACAATGGAGCCAACAGGCGCCTGGACCCACGCGATCACGGATGAAGCTTTAAAGTAAGTTTCTGACGGTTGAAAATTGAAGCGCCTGCGGGAAACCGCGGGCGCTTTTTGTTTGCGAATATCAAATTTTCTACGCCTAATGGCAAAATTTTATTTGCGTGTCCTTGATCTAACGCAATGACAAGCGCAAAAATTGCGCCAGATTGGAGTTATCACAAAAATGTGAGAATACCGTATTATCCTAAAAGGAGGACGCCATGTTTGGCCTACACCGCAGAATAGGAAAACTGGTACGTATAGCGGTTGTTACCGCTGTCGCCATGACCGGCTTTTCCTTAAGTACATTACCTGCAAACGCAGAAGAAATCACATCGTCTATCGCGCGCGGAGGACTACTTTACGACAAATGGTATAAAGTCATCAAAGCACCAAAGCCGGAGGAGACCCACTTCTCGTGGCCCGCAAGCAATACAAATAAAAGCGGTGATGCTACGCAACGCTGCAAGGCTTGTCATGGTTGGGATTTGCAAGGGGTTGACGGTGCGTATGCTACTGGCTCCTATCAAACCGGAATTACCGGACTGCAAAATATGGTAGGTGCATCAACCCAGAAAATCGTCGCTATCATCAAAGATGCCACCCACGGATTTGGCGGAATGATGGACGATCAGGATTATATTGATTTGGCCAATTTCGTATCCGCCGGCCAGTTCGATATTGATGCCTATATCAACAGGGACACCAAGATGGCGATCGGTGATATCGGCAAGGGTGAGGAATATTACAACACCGTTTGCGCGAATTGTCATGGTATCGGAGGGGATAAACCCAAAGATCTGGGGACGACTCTGGGGACGTTATCAAACAAAAACCCTTGGGAAATCATCCAGAAAATCATGAACGGCCAACCCGGTGAACAAATGCCCGCATTGCGAGCCTTTGAACCGCAAGTATCGGCTGATATTCTGGCCTATTTGCAGACTCTNCCGTTGGCCGAATAAGCTGCTTACAAAGATATCATGCCCGCTTTGCAACCTTGCGTGGCGGGCATTATTTATTGCGTAGGGGATTGAAATGACCGGTTTCATCAAAAAAACTTGGCGATGGTTTTGGGGGCCAACTGCCCGCTTTGCATGGGGTGCTGTAATCCTGACAGGGTTCTTTGGCGGCATCATCTTCNGGGGCGGCTTTAACACCGCTATGGAGGCAACCAATTCGTTGGAATTCTGCATTTCGTGCCATGAGATGGAGCAGGTGGTGTATCAGGAGTACAAGGAGTCGATCCATTATACCAACGCATCAGGTGTGCGCGCTATCTGTTCAGATTGTCATGTGCCGCACGAATGGACGCCTAAACTGATCCGAAAGATTCAAGCCACTGGCGAACTTTGGGCCGCGTTCAGGGGTAAAATCGATACTCCCGAGAAATTCGAAGAACTCCGATGGGAAATGGCGAACAGAGTATGGGACGTCATGGAAACGACCGATAGCCGGGAATGTCGAAATTGCCATTCCTTTGATGCGATGGATTACGCATTGCAAGGCCGACGAGCGAGTGAGAAAATGCAAGAAGGGCTCCAACAAGGAGAGACCTGCATAACCTGCCACAAGGGCATTGCACATAAATTGCCGGTTGATCCGAACGCGCCGGAACGGGATGACTGACGCAAAAACGCCCACCAGATTGGCGGGCGTTTCCTGATTGGGTATTCAGATTTAGCTTTTCGCCAAATTCCTTAGAACATAGTGCAACACACCACCGTTTTCGACGTATTCGATTTCGACTTCGGTATCGATACGNCATTTGAGGGTGATCTCTTTTACCGTTCCATCGGCGTAGGTGATGGTGGCTGGAACTTCGGAAAGCGGTTTCAAGTCGCCCTCTAGGCCCGTGATGGAGATAGTTTCCTGCCCCGTGATACCCAGCGATTTGCGGTCGTCGTCGCCGGTGAATTCGNNCGGGATGACGCCCATGCCAACGAGGTTGGAGCGGTGGATGCGCTCGAACGTTTTGGCGATTACGGCGGANACNCCCANCANNGATGTGCCTTTGGCNGCCCAGTCGCGNGATGATCCGGCGCCGTATTGATCGCCTGCNATGATCACNANCGGAGTTCCGGCNGCTNTGTANGCCATNGCCGCNTCGTAGATCGANGTTTGTTCGCCGTCGGGNCCGGANGTGTATCCGCCCTCCACGCCGTCTAACATCTCGTTTTTGATGCGGATGTTGGCGAAAGTGCCGCGCATCATGACTTGGTGGTTACCGCGTCGCGAGCCATAGGAGTTGAATTCGCGCACGCCGACTTGACGATCTACGAGGTATTTTCCGGCGGGGCTGTCGACCGCGAATGATCCCGCGGGGGATATGTGGTCGGTTGTGACCATGTCACCCAGAACGGCCAGTAATTTCGCGTCCTTAACATCGGTGATTACGCCGGGTTACTTGGACATGCCT
>JAESQH010000093.1 GCA_016765235.1 Paracoccaceae bacterium | reverse complement strand
GGTGGAGCCTTTGCCGTTGGTGCCTGCGAGGTGGATCACGGGTGGCAGAAGCTTTTCGGGGTTTCCGAGCGCATCAAGAAGCCGGACCATGCGGTCTAGCGTCAAGTCGATGATTTTGGGGTGGAGCGACATCATCCGCTCCAGAATAATGTCGCTGTCACTCATTTGGTTTTTTTGGCTTCCGGTTCCGGGGCAGGAAGATCGCCGTGCACCTGCGGGGTTTTCTTCATCAGCATCCGAATGATGGTTATCAATTCGTTACGCATGTCTTTGCGATGTACCACGCGATCGAGGATGCCGTGGTCCAGCAAGTATTCGGCGCGCTGGAATTCTTCGGGCAGTTTTTCGCGGATGGTTTGTTCGATAACCCGCGCGCCGGCAAAGCCGATCAGCGCGTTGGGTTCGGCAATATGAACATCACCGAGCATCGCGTAAGACGCGGTCACGCCGCCCGTTGTGGGGTGGGTTAGGACCACGATGTAGGGCAGGCCCGCCTCTTTCAACATTTGCACGGCAACGGTGGAGCGGGGCATTTGCATCAGGGCCATGATGCCTTCTTGCATGCGCGCACCACCAGCGGCGGAAAACAGCACAAGCGGCGCCTTTAGTTTAACGGCGCGTTCGGCGGCGGCGATGATCGCGTTGCCGACATGCATCCCCATGGAGCCGCCCATGAACGAGAAATTCTGGCCAGCGCAGACAACTTTCATGCGGCCCATGTCACCTTCAACCACCAGCATGGCGTCGTGCTCGTTGGTCTTTTTACGGGCGTCGCGCAAGCGGTCGGGGTATTTTTTCTGGTCTTTGAAATGCAGCGGGTCGACGGGTGGTTCCGGCACGTCTACTTCGGCGAACAGGCCGCCGTCGTACATGGTTTCGAACCTTGCGCGAGGGGTGATGTGCATGTGATGTTTGCACGATGGGCAGGTGTTCAAGGCCTCCGTCAGTTCGCGGTGGAATAGCATGGTTCCGCATTCGGGGCATTTGGTCCACAGGTTGTCCGGCGTCTCGCGACGGGAAAAAATCGAGTTGATTTTTGGGCGGACGTAGTTTGAAATCCAGTTCATGTGCCAATTGGCCCTTTTTGCTGCTCTTTAGCCTAATTAATCTGCTGTTAACGGGATTGCAACGTCAGAGCCGTCGTTGGCGCATGATTAACATGAAAATTCCGTAGCCAACCAGCATCGCGGCCAGCGAGACGAGCATGGCGGATTTCATCTGTGGGCTTTGCATGTCCACCTCGTAGAGATAAAAGCTCATACCGCTGAGTTGGCCCGGCGAATTCAGGAACAGTAATACCACCAGATTGTTGGCGAAATGCAGGCCCATTGCAGGTGAAAGAGATCCGAACCGCGCGGTTACATCGGCTAGGATCAACCCCATTAGCGTGGTGACGGCGACGATTAACCATGCGTTGCCGCCAAATGTGGCGGGGTTGTAGTGGCCNAGGCCGAAAATAACGGAGGGTAGCACCCACCACGCCCAGCGGCTTTTNAAGCGGGCGGCGAGTTGTTGTTGNAGGTATCCGCGAAAAACCAGTTCTTNGGCNGTTGTTTGCAAAAATAGCAGGACCAGCGCAGGGGCAAGCCACGTTAACCATTTTATCAACGGCATTTGTTGGGTCAGCTCCGTTGAAAGGAAGGTGGTGGTGGCGTCGATGGCGGCGAGGATCAGGATGATCGCGGCCGCACCGCGCCACAGTTGCCAGTTGATTTTTCCTGAGGGGCTAAGCACCGTGTGCAGGGGGCGTTTGTGCAAAAACTTTAAAACCAGCCACAACGCTGGAATCATGGTGGAAATCATGGCCAGCATCGCGAGCGTTGCAAATATAGTACGGCCGGATTCGACCTCGCGCATCAGTCGTTCGCCTAATCCGGGCCGAATGTATTCGCCCAGAAATGTGGTTCCGAGGCCCAACACCACGGTCGCCAGCAAGAACAGCGCAAATACCAAGGCAAAACCCAGAAGAGTGCGCCACAACGCTGATCGCTCCTGTGCGGGGGCGATATAGGCCTGAAAAGCGGGGGATAGGTGGGGAAACATGGGTGCTCCGGTTAAAAGTTGAAGGGTAACGTTCGAAAAATTGCTTAGCAATGCTTGAGATTCTCCCCTGTAATCCCTATTGCTGGTTTCAACAAAATAATCCCAACAGGAGTTGCCCGAAATGAATTCCGGACCTATCGATAAATCCAACCTTCCCAGCCGTCATGTAACCGAGGGGCCGGAACGCGCGCCGCATCGTTCCTACCTTTACGCGATGGGGCTTTCGGAAACGGAAATCCACCAACCGTTGGTTGGCGTGGCGACGTGTTGGAACGAGGCCGCACCGTGTAATATCGCGCTGAACCGTCAGGCGCAGTCGGTTAAATCCGGTGTTAAAGTGGCCAAGGGAACGCCGCGGGAATTTACCACGATTACCGTGACCGACGGGATTGCGATGGGCCACGAGGGGATGCGTTCATCCTTGGTTAGCCGCGACGCGATTGCCGATACGGTTGAATTGACGATGCGGGGGCATTGTTATGACGCGCTGGTTGGGCTGGCAGGTTGCGATAAATCGCTGCCGGGTATGATGATGGCGATGATACGTTTGAATGTGCCGTCGGTGTTCTTGTATGGCGGCTCGATCCTGCCGGGCCGTTTTGAAGGCCGTGATGTTACGGTTCAGGACGTGTTCGAGGCTGTTGGCCAGCATCAGGCTGGCAACATGTCGACCGAGGATTTGATGCGTTTGGAAGCTGTGGCTTGCCCGTCTGCGGGTGCATGTGGTGGCCAGTTTACCGCCAACACAATGGCATCGGTTTCCGAAGCGATCGGCTTGGCGTTGTTCCTGTCCGCTGGCGCGCCTGCACCGTATGAAAGCCGTGACGCTTTTGGCGAGGCGTCTGGCGAGGCGGTGATGAACCTGCTGCGCCTGAACATTCGGCCACGTGATATTGTGACCCGCAAGGCGCTGGAAAACGCGGCGCGGATTGTGGCGTGTACGGGTGGCTCCACCAACGCAGGGCTGCATTTGCCAGCGATTGCGCATGAGGCGGGGATTGATTTTGATCTTGAGGATGTTTGTGACATCTTCCGCGACACACCTTACTTCGTCGACCTGAAACCGGGTGGGCAGTATGTAGCCAAGGATTTGTTCGAGGTTGGAGGCATTCCGATTGTCATGCGTGAGCTTGGCAGGGCGGGTCTGTTACACGAAGAATGTATGACCGTTTCTGGCCGCACAATCGGTGAAGAAGTTGACCGCGTGGCGGGCGAAGCAGACGGCAAGGTGATTTATCCCGTTGAAACGCCGATTTCGAAAACCGGTGGTGTGGTTGGCCTGAAGGGCAATCTTGCGCCTGATGGGGCGATTGTGAAAATCGCTGGTATGACCGTGGAAGAAACTGTGTTTACCGGCCCTGCGCACGTGTTTGAATGCGAAGAAGATGCGTTCGAGGCGGTGCAGAACCGCACTTATAAAGAGGGCGAAGTGCTGGTTATCCGCAATGAAGGCCCATCTGGTGGCCCTGGTATGCGTGAGATGTTGGCGACAACTGCTGCACTTTCCGGCCAAGGTATGGGCAAGAAAGTGGCGCTTATTACGGACGGGCGTTTTTCCGGTGCTACCCGTGGTTTCTGTGTGGGCCATGTTGGGCCAGAGGCGGCGCATTGCGGGCCGATTGCGCTGGTTAAGGACGGCGATATGATTACGCTGGATGCGCATAAAGGCGAGATTTCCATCGATGTTTCGGATGAAGAAATGGCCAAGCGCAAGGCTGAATGGAAAGGCCCGCGGGATACGATTTATTCCAGTGGTGCGTTGTGGAAATACGCCCAGCAGGTTGGTGGAGCCAAACACGGTGCGGTGACGCATCCGGGTGCTAGACATGAAAAACACATCTATGCGGACCTTTAAAACACTGACTAAAGGGGCGGCTTTGGTCGTCCTTTCCGTTGTGGTCGCTTGCACAGGGGTGCAAGATACGGCCACTGGCCCGACGCCTATTCCTAAAGCGGTGCGGGTAAACGCGGGGGATGTGGCGGTTGTGATCGCCTCGCCCGGCGGATTTTGTGTGAACCGTGCCACGATCACCGAAAATGCGAACGGCGCGTTCATGTTCCTAAGCGATTGTCGGGTGGTTGCTAGTACGGGTCAAGCGGGGCGAATCCCGATCTCGGCAATACTAACGGCCAGCATTTCCCCAACGGGTTTGGCGGGTAGCGAGAACGGAATGAAGGCGGCACTTGGCACGCTGGGGCAGTTTTTGGCAACGCCGGTCGGGGTGTTTTCACTGGGCAAAAGCCAAGTGAACGGCGCCGTCAGCATCTTGCAAACAAAACAGACGGACACAGCGTTGTACTTGCTGGTCGAGGATGTAGCGTTTAGCGATAATGCTGGTGTATCCAGCCGTTATTGGCGGGCGTTTACAGAGGTGAACGGGCGACTTGTGGCGTTATCTGTGACCGGATATTCCGATGCGGACCCCGATGAAAAACGCAGCTTGCGGATCATCCGCGACTTTATGCAAGCGATTGTTGATGCGAACACGGCGACCTCGTGAGGCTTTTCAGCAAGCCCAAAACCGCGCCCGTTCCGCCGGTGATTGATGTGCCGGAGGGGTTTCACGTTCCGCCAAAAACGCAATGGGGGTTCACGCCTGTTTTGCAAAGCGAGATTACGCAGGGCGGCGTTTCGGGCAATATCCTGACCGGAACCGCACTTGGCCCGCATGTGACGTTGCATCACGACGGCGACGGGGCGCAGTTTTCCATCCAGCAACCAGACGATTACGGTAAGGGTCTGGTTTTTGAGTTCACCGATTTCACCAGTGATTTTTTCTCGTTGGCGTTCGAAATCCCCTTTGAGGGCGTGAAAGACTTGGGGCGTCAGGATTTGCTTCGGTTCATCTTGCACACGCAGGCGAGTGAACCGTTTGAAGCCTATGCACGCCTAAACCTGTGTTATGGTCCCAACACCGAACAGATCGTGCGGATGATCAATATTGGCGCCGGCGAAAGTTTTGCCGAATTCGATATTTTTTATACCGAGTATGAACCCAAACGTGCTGCCAGTGCGTGGATTGATCTTATTATCAACGATCCGGCGCATAAGAGCATCACATTGGAACAGGCGATTATTTTGCGTCGTGCGCGGGCCAGTTTGTAGTATTCCATTCGGGTAAATTATATTTATCGAGGCGTAGTTATGAAATTATTAATTGGTAAATCTGTTTTCCTTCTGTCCATTTTGGCCAGTCCGGTGTTGGCGCAATCCGTGCCTTGCGGTGGCTCTTTTTCCAGTTTTTTAAACGGTGTTCGGACCGAGGCATTGGCTGCTGGCTATTCGCAGCGGGCAACAGATGACTTGCTGAAATCGGCGGAACTTGACCCAAATGTTTTGTCGCGAGATCGCGCACAAGGCGTTTTCAAGCAAACGTTTCTGGAGTTTTCGCAACGCTCCATCAGCAGTTACCGGATGACCAATGGCGCGAAAAATATGGATAGGTATGTGTCGGTTTTTGATCGGGCGCGCAGTGAATTTGGCGTGCCTGCCGAAGTGATTGCCGCCTTTTGGGCGTTGGAAACCGACTACGGAGCGGTGCAGGGTGATTTCAATACCGTAAACGCATTGGCGACGCTGGCGCATGATTGCCGCCGCCCTGAATTGTTCCGCCCCCAACTTTTGGCGGCTATCAAGATGGTCGAAAACGGAGACCTTGATCCGGACACCACCACAGGTGCCTGGGCAGGGGAAATCGGGCAGGTGCAGATGTTGCCCGAAGACATCTTGACCAAGGGCGTGGACGGGGATGGTGACGGACATGTGCGCCTGAAAACAAGCGCGCCAGATGCTATTTTGACGGCGGCGAGCTTAATAAATGCGCTTGGTTGGGCCGCAGGCGAACCTTGGTTGATCGAGGTGACGACGACGGACAACACACATTGGGCCAAGTCCGGTTTGCGCACCAAACTGCCGGTTTCGGAGTGGGAGGCAATGGGCCTGCGGGCGCGAAGTGGTAATATGCCATCCGACGAAGTTTATGCCTCGTTACTGGCGCCGCAAGGGCGTAACGGGCCAAAGTTCTTGGCGTTTCGCAATTTCGATGTCTATCTGAAATGGAACCAGTCGTTCATCTATTCGACAACGGCGGCGTATCTGGCCACGCGTTTGGGTGGGGCAGCGCGGTATGATGCAGGCACGCCGGATCAGGGGTTGGACGATCCACAGATGAAGCAATTGCAGACGATATTGGAAGAGCGCGGGTATGACGTTGGCAAAGTTGACGGCATCCTGGGTGCGCGGACGCGAAACGCTGTTCAAGCCGAGCAAATCCGTATGGGTCTGCCCGCCGATGCGTGGCCTACACCGGAATTCTTGGCGCGCTATTAAGGTAGTGCTGCGTATTTCCATGACNCGCCTTCGAGCTGGCGGATCATTTTTTGCAGATTGATTATCTGCGACAGATAGAAATTTTGCAACTGGATCTGTTCGGGTGTTAATTCACCGATGAAGTTGGTGGCGAGGATAAGTTCGATCTCGGCCACATTATCTTCAAGTGCGTCAACTTCGCGGTTAATCTCGTAATACCGCAGCCCGAAAAAGTTCGCGAGTTGCAGTTCGCTGCGCTCAGTTGTCGGGCAAACGTTGTTCAACTCGTTGCCACGGCGGCCGACTACATAGGCGTTGTCAGGCGTGCAGTATTGCTTCAAACCTTCGACCCGGGCGCGAGACCAGATGGAGATATTAGGCTGGATGCCATATTCGCCACATGCGTCGCGGTGCTCGTTTATGTAACTTGCAGCACGACCCCGGACCCCGTCGTTATATCCGATGGATTCCCAGTTGCCGGACCTGCAAGCGTCTTCGGTTAAGCTGGCGCAGGCGGCCACAAGACCAAGGAACGAAACGGCGGCTGATTTCATGAACATAATGGGTGTCCTAAGTTTGGTTTATCGAATTATCATATATCACGATATTCAATGTGGGTAGGCCACATTTTGGTTTTAGCCGGGCATGAAGACTGCTATCATCGGGCTGCAGAATTTTATGAGATACGAGGGATACGCTTTTGTTTTCAACGATGTCATGGCGAACGACAGGGTGGATATTGGTCGGCGCGATAGGCGTGTTTTCGCTGTTGTTTCTGGCGGTACCGGAAATTGACCTGTGGTTTTCGGCCCTGTTCTTTGACGAACCGAACGGGTTCTCCTATGCGCGAAACCCTGTATTCGGGGGTATTCGCAACGTATTTATGTATGGTCTGACCTTGGTTGCACTGCTGGCTATCGTCATGTTAATTCGCAGCCTTTCAATCGGAAAGCGCCGCGCTGTCCCGTTGAATGTCTGGTGGTTTATGGTCGCAAGTTTCATGGTCGGGCCAATCGGATTTGTGAACGGAATCCTCAAAACCTATTGGGGACGCGCCAGACCAGCGGATGTCACATATTTCGGAGGCGATAAAATCTTCACGCCACCGATCGTTATTGCCGATCAGTGCGACACGAATTGCTCGTTCGTATCCGGGGAGGGCAGCGCGATTGCAACGGCTATTATCGTGCTGGCAATCGTACTTTGGGCGAACATGACCGCGCTGTGGCGGGCGGTTAGCCTTTATGTGGTGTTGCCCATGTCGCTGTTTGGTATCGCGTTGCGGATCATCACAGGGCGGCATTTTCTTAGCGATACGATTTTCGGCGCGCTTTATTGCGCACTGATTGTTTGGTTCTTTTACGGGTTTTTCAAAATGGCCGAGCATCGCTATGAGGTTACATGGGGGAACTTCAGGAAAGATATGTNAAAGGCATAAGGCACGAACGAAGGCGCGGTCTCCGGGGTTGTAAATCTGGGTTGCGGCGGTTTCCGGCGGCATCCAAAGGGCGGTGTGACCGGTTTCCAATGGATCGGACTTCTGGATAATGGCGCGGCATTCAAAGATGTGGCAAACCTTGCGGGCATGCAAATCGTATTCCGGCATGTAGGTGTAATACATGAACGCGCCGAGCTTGCGTTCAATAGCGATCTTCCAGCCGGTTTCCTCGAACGCTTCGCGGTGCAGTGCGGTGATGGCGTTTTCGCCCGGATCAATGCCGCCGCCGGGCAATTGGAACTCGTGGAACGGTGCGCTTTGGTATGTGATCAACAAATCGCGCCCGCGCCGAATGATGCCGTAGGCNCCGGGNCGGTTGATATAGGAAATGCCGTGAACAGGGGGCGCGCCGTATCTTCTCATGCCGCTCGATAGATCACATTTCAAATTAAATTGCACGCCGCATTTGCACTTGGGGGTCGGAGGGCCTACTTAGCGTCGAGTACTGACAAAGGACAATTGCTATGAACACCGCCAATCAAATCATCTGGGATGATACAGTTTTGCCGTTTCAGTTGGATAATGCCGATGTGCGGGGGCGCGTGGCGCGGCTCGATGGGGCGTTGGGGGCGATATTGGGGCAGCATAATTACCCCACCGCCGTTGCCGCGTTGGTGGCCGAGGCGGTGTTGTTGACCGCGATGATTGGCCAGACGATTGGGTTGCGCTGGAAGTTGTCGTTGCAGATACGTGGCGACGGGCCGATCCGGCTGATTGCGACGGATTATTACGCGGCTTCAAAGGATGGAGAACCTGCGAAAATTCGGGCTTACGCCAGCTATGATAAAGAACGGTTGGAGGCTTCTGATGGCACGCCGTTCGAAAATATCGGCAAGGGAATATTTGCGGTTTTGATCGACCAAGGCGCTGGTATGCAGCCTTATCAGGGGACCACGCCGCTGGCGGGGGGATCGCTCGCGGCCTGTGCGGAAACGTATTTTGCCCAATCAGAACAACTACCTACGAAGTTTTCGATTGCTGTTGGAGAGGTATCCATGCCCGGTCAAGTAGCCGGTTGGCGTGGTGGGGCAGTGATGCTTCAGCATATGCCAAAGGCTTCGCCGCACGCGAAGGACGCGCCGAGTGGTGACGATGGATTGCTGGCCGCGCAGGATTTGGTTGAGGGCGATGATGCGGAGAACTGGAACCGCGTTTCGATCCTTTTGGATACGGTTGAGGTGACTGAATTGGTCGGCCCGCATGTGTCACCTGATACGCTTTTGGTACGGTTGTTTCACGAGGAATCGCCGCGAATTTTCGATGCGCAACCTGTGAAATTTGGTTGTACTTGCGGGCCTGAAAAGGTGGAGCGAACCATGTCGATTTACTCAGCCAAGGATATTTCGCATATGACTAATGACGCGGGCAAAGTTACGGCAGATTGCCAGTTTTGCGGCGCGCATTACGAGTTTGAACCCGAGGCGTTGGGCAAGGATGCCAAGCATTAACCTTTTCGATTTCGGGCGTTTTTTGCGGTACACAACCCGTACACAATGCGTGCACAACGCGTATGTACGATATTGGGCACGGCGGCGTTAACCTTTTGAGGTTTCAAAGCCGTGTGATGATACATTCCGTCATTAACTGTTCGGTAACTTCTTTAGTGCATAGTTCGGATGTTCCGGTTTGCACCGCCGAGGATGCAGACGACACGGCGCGCAGTCCCGCCTGCTCCAATGTGTCACCTGTCGCTAGGCCGAGGGCCAGGCCGCCCACAAGGCTGTCGCCTGCGCCGACCAGGCTTTGGATCGGAGTTTTCGGGGGGCGAATATGGAGGCGTTCGGTTGCGGATGCAAAGACGGAACCCTCGGACCCACGGGCGAGGATGACGATCTCGGCGATTCCGTCGTTAACCATTTGTTGGGCGAAATCGACCATCTCGGTTGCGGTGGGAAATTTACGCCCGGCGAGGAACTCGGCCTCTAGGCGGTCCATGCGCAGGACAGNGTATGGGTGTTTGGCGGATTTGACTGAAGTGATCAGGACATAGCCGGAAGTGTCCAATATCATGCGGGCGTTTTTCTGACACAGTGCAGTGTTCAGCTTGACGGCGAAATTATCCGGTAGGGCGGGTGGCATGCTGCCGCTGACAACGACGATTGCGCCCGTTTCGGTGTGTTTCAGAATGCGGTCTAGCAACCCGTCCACTTGTCNTTGNGTCCAGATCGGGCCGGGCAACACGAGGCGNAATTGTTTACCGGAGGAAGTCTCGGATATGTTTAGGCACTGGCGGGTGTGGCCATCAGTTTCATAGCGGATCGGGTCGATGCCGTGTTTGCGGATTTGTTTGACNAAAACNTCGCCCAAAACACCGGCGGTGGCGACAAATGTGGCACTTTCACCGCTAAGGATTTTGATGGCGCGCGATACGTTAACA
>JAESQH010000092.1 GCA_016765235.1 Paracoccaceae bacterium | reverse complement strand
TTGTTCCGCACCCATCTCGCCCAGAATGGTCCGACTATCGATTCTTGACGTAACCTGAAACGAAATTCGCGTCGGGAAATTCGCCTTAATCGTCCCCGTAATCACATCGACCGAGGGCCGCTGTGTCGCCATAATAAGGTGAATACCCGAGGCCCGCGCCATCTGCGCCAGCCGCATAATACAGGCCTCGATCTCCTTGCCCGCGACCATCATCAGGTCGGCCATCTCGTCGACGACGATCACAATGAACGGCATGGTTTCAGGCGTAAACTCTTCGGTTTCAAACACCGGTTCGCCGGTCGCATCATCAAAGCCCGTCTGAATGGTCCGCTTAAAACCTTCACCCTTGGCCAGCGCATCGTTCACGCGACCATTATAGCCGTCAATGTTACGAACTCCCATTTTCGACATCTTGCGATAGCGCTCTTCCATCTCCGCCACGGCCCATTTCAAAGCCACAACCGCCTTTTTGGGGTCCGTCACAACAGGCGACAGCAGATGCGGAATACCGTCATAAACCGACAGCTCCAGCATCTTGGGGTCAACCATTATCATGCGGCATTCCTTGGGGCTAAGGGTGTACAACAGCGACAGGATCATCGTGTTGATCCCCACCGATTTACCCGAACCCGTCGTGCCCGCAATCAGCAAATGCGGCATCTTCGCAAGGTTCGCCACCACAGGTTCGCCGCTAATATCCTTGCCCAAAGCAAGCGGAAGCTGGAATTTGCTGTCCCCAAACGCGCTGGATGCAATAATCTCGCGGAACAACACCATCTCGCGATGGTCATTAGGCAACTCGATCCCGATTACCGAGCGCCCCGGTATCGTCGAAATACGCGCCGACAATGCCGACATAGATCGCGCAATATCATCGGCTAGACCTACAACGCGGCTGGCCTTCATGCCCGCTTCTGGTTCCAGTTCATACATCGTAACCACTGGGCCGGGGCGAACTTTAATTATTTTGCCTTTAACCCCGTAATCTTCCAGCACATTTTCCAGCATCCGCGCATTCTCGTTCAACGCATCATCGCTTAACGTATGGCGCACGATCGCCGTCGGATTAGACAAAATCGAGATCGGCGGCGTTTCATACCCATCATCTTTCGGTTCCAACGCCAGACTAGGCTGTTCTTCCTTGCGCGCCCGCGCAGATTTCGCCAGTCGCTTGGGCGCCTTATGCTGCACCCGTGGCACAGGCTTGTTCAGGATCATCGGGCCATTGTCGACCACTTCGTCGTCCGTATCTGTCGCCCGCCGCGCAACCAATGGCGGCTCCTCCTTGCCGCGTTGAACACCGCCAAGTGCTGCCCCGCCTGCATCTTTCCCCTTACGCGCCCGCACCGCGGCGGATATCCGCGCGCTCAACCGATCATCGGTGGGTGCCGCACCTTCACCGCGTTCCGAGGAAACCCGAACTTCACCGACTTCACGCCGCTCCGCCGCATCTACTGCCCGAACGCGCCGCTTTTCACGTGCGTTCTTCGCCGCATCCAGCCCCTTGACGCCAAGCAGCGCCAGCACCGCATACACAGCGCTCGAAAGTTTAACCGTTACCCAACGCAACCCGAAATAGGAGGATACAAACCCGCGCCACATACCACGCCCAACAGTTTTGCATTCACTCCAGTTCATGCCCAACCCATAACCGCCCAGTAAAAGCGTAAGCACCAACAGCGCCAACGTCACTATCACCAGATTTGACCCAAGTGTATCGCTTGGAAAAGGCGCAAAAGTCGCCTTTATAGCTATGTCTCCTAAGAGGCCCCCCACTCCGTATATNCCGTCCGAGCCAAATTCATACGCCCAGCCTGCGGGTGTCCCATGTACTGCAAAAAATGTCGCCGTAACTGCGATCATCGGTGGCACGGCAATCGCCCGCCACAACGCCCGCTCCTGCCCGCTATGCAGCATCAGCCGCACACCCCAAACTACCAGCGCCAAAGGAATACCAAACGCGGCCCAGCCCATCGCCTTGTGCATGGGGTCAGCGATATACGATCCAACGAGGCCTAGCATATTTTCGGGTGCTACATCAGTCGCCACAGATTTACTCGGGTCAGCGGGCATATACGTTATCAGCAGCGCGGCAAAAGCCGCACCGATCAACACCAGCAAAAACCCCAACGCCTCGGAGCCGCGCTTGCGCAACTGCGTCTCGGCCTTGGCTTTCACCGTCCGCTTCTTCTTTTTCGTTTTACTGCGTGTCGCTGTTATTGCCATACCTGAAATTAATTCCTCAAACCCATCTGGTCGCCCAGCGTATCACGGATCGCATAAAGCCCCCGTTNTATTTGCAACTCATCTGCTACTAAAGCNACTCGNAAATACTCGGTGCCCGGATTNCCNCCNCCCAANCGTGGATCGTTTGGNCGNGACANATANTCACCGGGTAAAACCCTGACACCNGCCNCTTTCCACAATTTCAAAGCGGCCNCTTCCCCGTCGCCAGCCTTCAACCAAAGAAAGAATCCTGCTTGTGGCGAGGTGTATCCCCCCAAGTTTCCCAGAATTCGGTCCGAAATGTCAAATTTTCGTTGATACATCTCGCGGTTTTTCACCACATGTGCCTCATCTGCCCACACCGCCGCACTTACCATCTGGATCGGCAAAGGCACTGGCGCGCCCGTATAATTCCTTAACTGCTTCATCGCCGCAATCGAATTTTCACCCCCCGCTGCAAAACCGCTACGCAACCCGGGTAAGTTAGATCGCTTGGATAACGAGTGGAAAACCACCACCCGTTCAGGGTCCGCACCCATATCCTGCGCTGCACTTAACGCCCCCGTCGGCGGTGCATCGCGGTAAATCTCGGAATAACACTCATCGGCGAAAACACGGAAATCATACGTCTCCCCCAGCGCAATCAACTCCTGCAAATACGCCTTGCTTGCCACCGCCCCTTGCGGGTTAGAGGGCGAACACATGTAAACAATCGCTGTTCGTTCCAACAAATCCTTGGGTACAGACGCGAAATCCGGCAAAAACCCGTTATCCTCAGGGGCAGGCACAAACACAGGCTCCGCCCCTGCCGCCAAAGCCGCCACCATATAACATTGGTAAAACGGGTTCGGCAGCAAAACCACCGGCCTCTGCCCGTTCTTTTCNTCNGGNCANAGCGCGAGTGCGGCATTAAACAGCCCCTCCCGCGTGCCATTCAAATTCAGCACATTTTTATCTGGGTCCACCGACTTCAAGTCAAACCGCTTCTCCAACCACGTAGCAATCGCCCCGCGCAATTCCGGCGCACCGTCATTGGGCGGATACTTGTTAAACCCATCCGCATGGCGCAGCAGTAATTCCGGCACAAAGTCAGGAAACTTGTGCTTGGGCTCGCCGATCGACATATGCAAAACCTCGCCGCCCGCTGGATGGGGGTCCAGCAACGCACGCAAACGTGGAAAAGCATATTCCGGCAGGTTAGAAAACCGCGTGGGATACTGCATATCTGCCTCAAATTAACGGAGTCTAAACGCCCCTTTTCCCGCACTTTACAGCCTTGCCGGTTTCAGGTCCAGTGCAGGACCATATTTGCTTAACGATTACTCTACAGCCGGTTAATACGCTCCACCCACCGCATTTTTTAGCCAAGAAACCGCTAGGTCGTGTGCAGTTTCAACGATTTCTTCCCACTCCGGCATCGCTTCTTTCAAAAACCGGAATTCAATTACTAACCCATCGGGCCATGTCACATCCGCCTTGCACGTGAGATAGGGGGCAGTACCCGCATCGGTTCTGCACGCGATAAATATCCAACGCGCGTCATCTTCGAAGCCTGTATAATAGATTGACCCTGTAGGGCGCGCCAAATCGCTTTCGCGATATATTTCTCTTAGTCCATACCTTTTTGAGTAAATTAAAGTTTCCCCGATATTCTCGAGTGTATTCTGTCTCCTTTGAAAAAAGTTAGAAATCCCCGTTTTATCCACCACATATCCTTTTCGTGGGTCCGCTTCATCGAGCGCCCCCTCAAAAACGGGTTTTCAATATAAAATTTGATCAGAAATGCATTTTTGTCGCTACACTTCCAGAAAACCGGACGTCCACCGCTTCGAAAACGCGGCCAGTCTTTGTCAGGAAACCAGAAGGCATATGCCCCCTTTGTTTGGCCGAATATTGTACGCGTGCGTTCCACACCACTGTCATCTTCATAGGTTTCCAGATGCTTTGCCTCAAACCAGTATTGCTGATACCCGAGCGGGATGCGGAACGGCACGTCCTGTATCCTGACATCAATTTCGTCCGACAGATCCAACATTCCCCGTTTGGCTGTACCCTGATAGATTTCTCCGGGCGTTTTATCGCGGTAGATGTCTTCTAGTTTTTCATCGGTTGTACAGGCCGTGGTTCCAGCGAAGGCTGCAGGGGCCATCAGAAGCATTATGCCAAATATAAGTAAAAAATAACGCGTCAATGTATCTCGCCTAATTATAGTTCAAAATAGAAGCTCTGATAATATTATCGTCTTACCCTTTCACCACACCTTCCATCGCCGCGCCCAACCGCAGCAACTTCGCCTCGGTGAACGGATCACACAAAGCCGTAATTCCACACATCGGCGTGTCGGTTGGCAATGTCAGCCCACATAACCCCATCAGATTACCGATGCGCGTATTCCGAAGCGCCATCAGGTTTTCCGAAATGAAATACTCATGATCCGACAGCAGTCGCGCAATATCCGGTGGCAGGATTGGTGCAGTCGGCACCAGCACCGCATCGAACCCTGCCGTTGCCGTCAAATAAACATCCCGTAACTGCCGCAATTCCTGCCAGCTTTCGATGAACTGAACCGCCGAATACGCCGCCCCTGCACGGAATCGCTCCCGTACCGGTGGGAACATCGCGTCCGGATTGGCCTCGATTTCTTTATGCCATTGCGCGTAAGCCTCGGATGTAAAAACACACCCCGTCAGCTCCATCGCACGCTCCACCGCCGGAATTTCACCGCGCACGATTTCCGCCCCAGCCGCCGCCAAGCGTTCAATCGCTGCTTCAAACGCCGCCAAAGGTTCCGCCCGACACCCCGGCAAAGCCACCGTTTCCAAAACCATAAACCGTTTTCCGGCAACGGAGGCGCCCGACAAGTCGGGCGCGGTTTCGCCTAGCATCACCGCCAACAATTCAGCCGCATCCTCGACAGAACGACAAAGCGGACCAACCGTGTCGAAACTTTCACAAAGCGGCACCACGCCCACCGTGGACAACAACCCATGCGTGGTTTTCAGCCCAATCAAATCGTTCCAGACGGACGGCAACCGCACCGACCCGCCCGTATCAGACCCTATCCCCGCCGCGGCCAAACCGAACGCCACAGATGTCGCCGCCCCAGACGAGGACCCACCAGCCACCAACGCCGGATCATTCGAATTCGGCGGCGTCTCCGTCACATCATTCAGCCCAAGGCCCGAGAACGCCAACTCCGTCATATGCGTCTTGCCAAGGCAAACCAGCCCGGCCCGCGTCGCGTTCGCCAACACCTCCGCATCTGCATCCGGCACACGGCCTTTCAACAACGCCGTCCCCGCTTCGGTCCCGACACCGGCCGTGTCGTACAAATCCTTCCAGCTAATCGGCACGCCGTCCAGCAACCCACGCCGCACGCCCTTTTTAGCACGCTCGGACGCGGCGGCCGCCTCCGCCCTAGCCCGATCTTCCGTTAACCGCGCGTAAATCCGATCTGTATATTCATGCGCGTCAATCGCCGCTAAATACGCCTCGCACAACGCGACAGGGTCTATTTCCCCCGCACCAATCCCGCGCCCCAAATCGCTCGCCGTCATTTTCAGCCAATCGCCCATGTTTTCCTCCGATTACATTTGGCCGCACGCTAATCCGATATGGACAATCCCGCAATCAAGATCATATTGAGGGTTATGAAAACTGATACCGATGTCCTGATAGTCGGTGGAGGCCTGAACGGCCCCGCGCTGGCCCTCGCCCTCGCCTCCGGCGGGATCCGCAGCATTATTGTCGATGCGATGCCCAAAGCCGGGCGCGACAACCCCGATTTTGACGGGCGCTCCTATGCGCTGTCGCTATCATCCGTGAACATGCTAAAGGCGCTCGGCATCTGGTCCGAAATCGCTGAAAACACCCAACCCATGCTGGACATCATCGTCACCGACGGCAAAGCTGGCGAGGGCGCATCCCCCCTCCATCTCCACTTCGACCACCGCGAGATCGAGGAAGGCCCGATGGGCCACATGATAGAGGACCGCTTCCTGCGCCACGCCCTGCTATCCGCGCTAGAATCCGAGCCATTAATCGAACACATCGCCCCCCAGATGGTTACAGGCCAAACCGTCAACGACGGCCACGCCAGCGTCACCCTATCCGATTCCCGCGAACTAACCGCCCGCCTGATCGTCGGTTGCGATGGCCGCAAAAGCCAAACCGCCATGCGCGCTGGCATCCAACGCACCCGCAAACCCTACAACCAAACCGGCCTCGTTTGCGCCATCAGCCACGAAAAACCCCACAACGGCGTCGCGCACCAGTTTTTCATGCCAAACGGCCCGCTGGCAATCCTGCCCCTACCCGGCAACCGCTCCTCCATCGTCTGGACCGAAACGACTGAACGCGCACAAACCATTGCCGCAATGTCAGACGAGGATTACCTCGAAGAACTCCACCCCCGCTTCGGCGATTTCCTCGGCAAAATCACGCTAACCGGCGCCCGTTTCGCCTATCCGCTGGACTTAACGCTGGCCCAATCCTTCACCGCTGATCGCGTGGCCTTGGCGGGCGACGCGGCCCACGGCGTGCATTACATCGCCGGCCAAGGCCTAAACCTAGGCCTGCGCGACGTCGCCGCACTCGCCGAAACCCTGATCAAAGCCGCAAGACGTGGCGAAGACATCGGATCAAGCATCGTGCTAGACACCTACGCTGGGTGGCGGCGCGTCGATACCACAACGCTGGTCGCCTCCACCGACACAATCAACCGCATATTCTCTAACGACAACCCCCTGCTGCGCTTGGGCCGCGACCTAGGCATGGCCACTGTAAACGCCATCCCCGCTGCCCGCCGCACGCTGATCCGCGAAGCCGCCGGCCTGAACGGCGACTTGCCAAGACTAATGCAGGGTCGGGCGATTTAGCCGTTCCTCGACCGAACCCTTGCATCTTATTGGGGGTAAAGTGAAAACTAAGCCGCGTATTTGTATAAACAATTTTAAAACTATTTGGAACGACGTAACATGGCCGATACAATTGTTGAAATCACCATCGATGGAACCTACACGGTTGAAGCTGTGGCGAATGAAGAAATCTTCTTGATCAATGTCCCGGGCGGTTCGGATGTAACGCTTGTTGGCCCCGCAGGCGGGAACCTGGTCGACAAGATAAAAATCGATTACGGTGGCGATGATGGCGTAAGTGATAAGGTCACCGTCGACCTTTCAACATTCAATGGTAACCTCCACATCGACCTTTATAATTACGACTCCAGCGATCTTATCGCTCTAGGCGGTGATCGGACATTTGGCGCTATTAACGGGGATGGTGGCAAGTGGAACCTAACTTATGTCGGCGCTGACGGGAACGTATACACCGCCTTTCTCCACCTGAAAGATTCAGGCGAAAAAGATTGGAACAATCCGGCCCAGCCAATTAACNTATGCTTTGTTAAAGGCACGCTAATACTAACCGAGAACGGCGAAGTACCCGTTGAACATCTTAAAACCGGCGATCGAATCGTAACAAAAGATTCAGGATTGCAAACCATTCGCTGGATCGGGTCCCGGCGACTCGATTCAATTGATCTTGCGCTAAACCCGGATTTCGCCCCGATTTGCATCAAAAAGGGTGCGATTGACGGCGAACAACCTTCATATGATCTGTCTGTATCTCCACAACATAGAATCTGTGTAAGCGGTTGGAAATTGCAGGTTCTGTTCGGTTTGGATACGGTTCTCGTGGCAGCCAAACACTTGGTGAACGGTGAAACAATCGTTCAGGACACATCGGTATCCGAGGTGTCCTATTTCCACATCCTTCTCGACGGGCATCAGATCATCTACTCAAACGGATCACCAACCGAGAGCCTGCACACAGGCGACGTTGCTCTTTCGGCTTTGGATCAGGCATCAATCGATGAAATATTCGCACTATTCCCCGAACTTGCGGACAAATCGAGCCAAACCAGATCAACCATCCTACCTGTCCTGAAGGCCTATGAGGCCAAAGCGATGCAACGATCTTAACGGACGACCGGATCAAGACTGTTTCACCCTCTTCCGGTTCTATTTTGAAATCTGCCGATATTGCGCTACCCTGTCCTGATAAATCAAAACAGGGGACAACAATCATGGAATTCGTTAAATTCTTCCACTACTTCGGCCTAATGCTCGGCGCGGGCGCGGGCCTTGGCAGCATGGCCGCCGCCATCGCCCACAAACGCACCGGAGGTGGCCCGCCTTCCGACACCATAAAAGCCATCAAACCCATATTCGGCATGTTCGGTCTCGCTGGCATCTCGCTGTTGTGGATCACCGGATTGATCATGACACAAAGCGTCGACACCTCCGCACTTGGCGCGCTGTTCTACGTCAAACTTCTGGTCGCCGCGACAATGCTGGGGGTAAGCGTGTTCATGATGGTCGTCGCCAAAAAGTCCGCCAAAGCGGGCACTCCGCCGCCATCATACTTCGAAAACATGGGCCGCACATCCGGCCTTCTTGCACTGGTCGCGGTCGCATTGGCCGTCATGGTTTTCGGCTAACAAACTGGCGTTACAGACCTTGTAGGCACAGCCAAGATATGCTTCGTTGGCATCAAACCCCGACGCACCCAAAGTACTGCCCAATCCAAGGACCTCCCACATGCTAGACGCAACCGACCTAAGCGCGAAACTCAACGATCCAACCCTGCTTCGCACCCAAGCCTTCATCAATGGCGAATGGGTTGACGCTGACAGCGGCGAAACATTTGACGTCACCAACCCTGCACGCGGCGACGTGATCTGCACCGTTCCCAACATGACTGCAGTTGAGACCGCCCGCGCCATCGACGCCGCCTATGCCACCCAAAANGCATGGGCCAAACGCACCGGTAAAGACCGTGGCGCGATCCTGCGTAAATGGTACGATCTGATGATCGCCAACGCGGATGATCTGGGCATGATCCTGACCGCCGAAATGGGCAAACCGCTCGCTGAGGCCAAAGGCGAAATCATGTACGGCGCGTCCTTCATCGAATGGTTCTCCGAAGAAGCCAAACGCANCTACGGCGAGACGATCCCCGGCCACCAGGAAGACAAACGCATCATGGTGCTGAAACAGCCGATCGGCGTCGTCACCTCCATCACACCGTGGAATTTCCCCAATGCCATGATCGCCCGCAAGGTCGCCCCCGCGCTGGCCGTTGGTTGTACTTTCGTGTCCAAACCCGCCGAAGACACCCCGCTTTCCGCCCTCGCCATGGCCGTTCTGGCGCAGCGCGCAGGCGTGCCGGCTGGTGTGTTTTCCGTCGTCACATCCAACCGCAGTTCCGACATCGGGAAAGAGTTCACCTCAAACCCGAAAGTCCGCAAACTAACCTTCACCGGCTCCACCCAAGTCGGTCGTATTCTGCTGCGCCAAGGGGCGGATCAGGTGATGAAAATGTCGATGGAACTTGGCGGCAACGCCCCGTTCATCGTGTTTGACGACGCCGATCTTGATGACGCCGTTGAAGGCGCGATGATCTCCAAATATCGCAACAACGGTCAAACCTGCGTCTGCGCCAACCGGATTTACGTGCAAGAATCCGTCTACGATGCCTTCGCCGAAAAACTGGCCGCCGCCGTGGCCAAAATGAACGTCGGCGACGGGTTTGACGAAGGCGTAACAACTGGCCCGCTAATCACCCAAGCCGCAGTGGAAAAAGTCGAGGCGCACATCGCCGACGCCACCGCAAAAGGAGCCAAAATCATGACGGGCGGGCATCGTCACGCGTTGGGCGGCACGTTTTTTGAACCCACCATCCTAACAGGCGTCACTCGCGAAATGCAGGTCGCCAATGATGAAACTTTCGGGCCCGTTGCGCCGCTCTTTGCCTTCAAAGACGAAGACGATGTGATCCAGCAAGCCAACGACACGATCTTCGGCCTCGCCGCCTATTTTTATGCCAACAACCTGTCCCGCGTC
>JAESQH010000091.1 GCA_016765235.1 Paracoccaceae bacterium | reverse complement strand
GACAGTGTGAATAATTTTAATGTGTAAGGATTGCGGAATGCAGGATGATTCACCGACGCCCGTTTTGTGCATTGGCTCCGCCCTTTGGGACATTATCGCAAGTGCCAGTTGTGACATGCAGCCCGGAAATGATGTTGCAGGAATTATCCGCCGCCGCCCTGGTGGCGTCTCCCTTAATATCGCGCTGGCACTGGTAGAGCGCGGTCAACCCGCAGCGTTGCTGACCTCCATCGGTAACGACGCGCAGGGTGACGAGCTGATTGCCAAACTGGAAACTGCTGGTGTTGATTGCCAGTATGTAACACGGGTGGATGATCCTACCGACAATTATCTGGCCATTGAAACCACATCCGGTGTGGTTTTCGGTGCCATCGCCGATTGCGCATCACTGGAAAAAGCCGGAGACCTGATTTTGGCACCAGTGCGCGATGGCCGCTTAGGAACGGCGCAGAAACCGTGGCAGGGTTCGGTGGTGATCGACGGTAACCTGCCCGTCTCCACATTGGAATCAATCGCCAAAAACCATGATTTCGACGCTGCGCACTTGTCGTTTGTCCCTGCCAGTCCGGGTAAAGCGGAACGTATGCGCGCTGCTTTAAAGGCGCAATCTGCAACGTTGTTCGTAAACAAAGGCGAGGCGGAAATTCTATGTAACCACGCCTTGGCCAATGCCAGCGATGCCAGCGAAGCACTCTGTCAGCTCGGCGCGCACAGGGCGATTGTTACCAACGGCCCCGACGCGAGTGCGCTTTGTGATAAAAACGGCGTAATTTCCGTGATGCCCCCACAAGTCGAGGCTAAAACGACCACAGGTGCTGGTGATGTTTTCCTCGCCGCGTTCGTTGGTGCAGAAATAGCATCGACATTAGGGCTGCGTGAAATTATGGAAACGGCAGTCAAGGCTGCGGCCGATCACGTTATGAAAGACACAGAATGAACCTCCCCCTCTCTTTTTCGCCGGAAGTTATGGCCGCGATGGCTGCCGACACCCCAATTGTGGCGCTGGAATCCACCATTATTACGCATGGAATGCCCTACCCGCAAAACGTTGAGACCGCGCGAATGATCGAGGCGGATATCCGCGATCAAGGTGTGACACCTGCAACAATCGCAATCATGGACGGCGCGATCCACATTGGTTTAACGGACGAACGGCTTGAGGATCTGGCGCAAAGCAAAGATGTTCTAAAACTTTCCCGCGCAGATCTGGCGTTCGCGGTTGCGAACGGTAAAACCGGAGCAACCACCGTGGCAGCAACAATGATATGCGCGCACCTTGCGGGGATCAAAGTATTCGCCACAGGCGGCATCGGCGGTGTTCACCGTGGTTCAGAAAACACTTTCGATATTTCAGCAGACCTTGAAGAGCTGGCCAAAACACCAGTTATCGTGGTTGGTGCAGGCGCAAAGGCAATACTCGATTTGCCAAAGACCCTCGAAATTCTTGAAACGCGCGGCGTTCCGGTCGTGACATTTGGCCAAGACGAGTTTCCGGCATTCTGGTCCCGATCCTCTGGCCTGCAATCGCCCTTGCGAGCAGACAGCGTCGAAGAAATCGCTGCCGCATACAATATGCGTGATACGCTTGATTTGGACGGCGGGATGTTTGTGGCCAATCCGATCCCGTTGGCTGACGAAATCACCAGTGAATATATGGCCCCCGTTATCGAACAGGCAATTGCGGAGGCCACCATACAAGGTGTTGCCGCAAAATCAGTGACTCCGTTTCTTTTGCAACGCATTTTCGAATTGACCGACGGGCGCTCCCTTACCTGCAACATCGCGTTGGTGAAAAACAATGCACAACTTGCTACGCAAATCGCAAAAGCACTTAAATCGTAAAGGGTTATTGTTCTTGTTAACGACATTCCTTAAATATTGTTAACAAGAACGAGGGAAAACATGGCGCGTAAAAACAAATACACCAAGAAAATAACTCCAGGACCAACGCTGATGCAGCGATTGCGGAGCAACTTTTTTACGGGCCTCATCATCGTGGCCCCNGTNGTAATAACGATTTACCTGATTTGGACGGTTGTTACATTCATNGANGCGCGNNTTGTCCCGCTNGTGCCGGCAACNTATAATCCAAGCACGTATCTGGGTCAGGATATACCGGGATTCGGGGTNGTTATCTTCNTGATCACGACGGCCATTATTGGATCGTTAACTAAAGGTNTGTTTGGNCGCCANATCATTCGCCTATGGGANAANGTGNTTGGNCGCACNCCGNTCGTGCGTTCCGTTTACAGTGGTCTCAAACAAATAGTNGAAACGATCCTTAGCCAGACCAACTCCAATTTCCAGAANGCCTGCTTGATTGAATATCCGCGCAAAGGAATTTGGGCGATAGCGTTTATATCGACAGCGTCGAAGGGTGAAGTTTTGCAAAAGACGGGCGAAGATGAAATGTTGTCCGTGTTTTTGCCGACCACGCCGAACCCGACCTCCGGATTCTTGCTGTTCGTTCCACGTAAAGATGTCGTCGTTCTGGATATGACCGTTGAAGATGCCGCAAAACTGGTTATTTCCGCNGGTCTNGTCGTNCCGCCNACNAAAGAAGAAATATCCGCTGGGCGTAAGCCCGTTCTTGCTAAGTGATTATAACGCCAATATTGGCGGCCGCCACAACAGGTTTTTTAACATCCTTTGCTTTGATCCTCGCCATCGGTGCACAAAACGCGTTTGTCTTGAAACAAGGCATAATGCGAAGCAACGTTTTCTGGGTCTGCCTCACATGTGCCGTATCAGATGCGTTGCTTATAACTGCGGGGATCGCCGGGTTCGGTTTGATCGTTGCTCAATTCCCGTCGCTACCCAGAATTATGAGCCTCGGCGGGGCCGCCTTCTTAATTGTCTACGGAATTACCAGATTTATCGCTGCCTATAAGGGCGGTGACCATTTGGCCATTTCCGCCAAACCCGCGCCCCTTGGTGCTACGATTCTGATATGTCTTTCGCTGACCTGGTTGAATCCTCATGTCTATTTGGACACGCTTGGGCTGATCGGTGCTGTCTCGACGCAGTTTAGTGAAATTGGACAGAAAATTGCTTTTGGCATCGGAGCGGTCACCGCGTCGTTCGTGTTTTTTTTCGCGTTGGGGTACGGAGCAAGGTATCTGGCCCCGATTATGCAGACAAAACGCACTTGGCAAATTCTCGATGCGTTGATTGGATTGCTGATGTGGTATCTGGCCTTTGGATTGCTAACGAGCTGAGGCCGAATCGGTATTTTGCGCGATTCGCGAGTTGGCAATGATTCGAATGAAACCTTATACTTTTAGCTAATAATCGTGCGTGAATATTAGCAAAGCGCAATATAAGAGGCGTCGAACGTACGCAAATATCGCCCCAAACCCGTGTCATTTTTGCTACAACTTAATGTTTGAATCGCATTCTTTGCTGTAACTACGCACATTTAAACAACTTTTTCGAAGTTTTACCTTGGCNGCATGGATTCCGGCGCCTATGCTAAATTCACTGCTCGATAGGTTTCTGCCTGTATGAAACCTGCCTCAATAACTTGCGCCCTCCTTGTGAGGGCGTTTTTTTGTTTAGTGCAACGATGTGACCCACAGAATCACCGCGTCTTCCTGACTTGTCGAAATCACATTATGCCCCATTGCCGCATCGTAATAAGCGTTGTCGCCGCGCCCCATTTCGACGGGTTCGTAGAACTCGGTGTAAAATGCAATGGTGCCGCTTAGCACATACAAAAATTCTTCACCGTCATGGCGAATCCAACCATCGAACTCGTCGATTGAACGTGCGCGCACAGTGGCACGGTATGGCATCATCTGTTTTTGCGACAGGTCAGTGGCCAACATTTCGTGTTCGTATGTTGTTGTGACCAGTGGTTTCCCTTCACCCAATTTGGTAATGGAGCGTCGCGCCAACACTTTATCCCCGCGCGGTGCCGTAAAAAGTTGCGGGATCGAAATGCCCATACCGGATGCAAGTTTACGGACCGCCTCGAATGTCGGAGACATCTGATCGTTTTCGATCTTCGACAGGGTCGACCGTGCTAACCCAACTTGCTGTGCCGCTTGTTCCAAGGTCCAGCCGCGGGCTTTGCGCAACTCGCGCACACGCTCGCCGAGATCCAGAGGAGTGGCCTGTTCGCCCTCCCTGCCCTCACGCGCAATTTTCAATACACTTGGCTTGGTATCCTGCATCGACTTACCCTATGCTTCCAGTTAAGTAGTTTTACGCGACGTATTGCTTTGGACGCAAGGCGTGAAACCTGATGGAGCCGTTAATGACCACCCTAGATATAATTTCCGATCCGATCTGCCCGTGGTGTTACATCGGCAAAGCCAAACTGGATCGCGCGTTGGAGGCGGCACCTGATCATCCATTTGAAATCCAGTGGCGGCCTTTCCAGCTTAATCCTGACATGCCTGCCGAGGGCATGGATCGGCGCGAATATCTGGAATGGAAATTTGGTGGTCGCGAAGGTGCAATCAAAGTTTACGGCGAGATTGCCAAAACGGCTGAAGCGACGGGTCTGGATATTGCATTCGACAAAATAAAACGCACCCCGAATACGTTGAACGCGCACCGTCTTATCCGCTGGGCGCAGATTGAGGAAAAACAATCGCTGGTCGTCTCGCAACTGTTCAAACGCTACTTCCGCGAGGGACAGGACATTTCAAACATCGACGTTCTGGTTGAAGTTGCGACAACTGTCGGGATGGACGGTGATATGGTTCGCCGTCTTCTGGACGGAGATTCCGATTTGGCCGAAACCATCGCCGAAGACAAGAAAGCCCGCGAAATGGGCATTCAGGGTGTGCCCTGTTTCATCATTGGCGCGAGTTATGCCGTTCAAGGTGCGCAGAACACCGACACTTGGGCAAATATCATCACCGAAATTGTCGAAAAGTCTAAAACCTAGTCGGCGAGTTTTTTCTGCCGGGCTGCCCGCAATTGCGCGAAATCATCGCCTGCGTGATAGCTGGAGCGCGTAAGTGGTGTGGCCGAAACCATTAAGAAACCCTTGCCGTAGGCGGCTTTCTCGTAGGATTTGAATTCGTCAGGGTCCACAAAGCGTTTTACGACATGGTGTTTCGGTGTTGGCTGCAAATATTGACCAACGGTTAAGAAATCCACATCCGCTGCGCGCATATCGTCCATGACCTGCAAAACGCCTTGGCGATCCTCGCCCAGTCCAACCATGATACCGGATTTGGTAAACATGCTCGGGTCCAGTTCTTTAACCCGTTGCAACAACCGCAACGACGCAAAATATCGTGCGCCGGGGCGCACCACGGGATAGAGGCCAGGAACGGTTTCAAGGTTGTGGTTAAACACATCAGGTCGCGCCGCAACGACAGTTTCTAGCGCTTCTGGACCACATTTAAGGAAATCCGGCGTTAACACTTCGATGGTTGTGTCGGGTGCTTTACGGCGAATGGCGCGAATGGTTTGCGCGATATGCTCGGCCCCGCCATCGTCCAAGTCATCGCGATCAACCGAAGTGATCACGACATGCTTCAGGCCCAGTTTTTCAACAGCAACGGCCACACGACCCGGCTCAAACACATCAAGCGCATCGGGGCGGCCTGTTGCAATGTTGCAAAACGAACATCCACGGGTGCAAATTTCGCCCATAATCATCATGGTGGCATGGCCTTGCGACCAACACTCACCAACATTCGGGCAACCGGCTTCTTCNCAAACNGTCGTAAGGTTNTTGCTTTTCAGAATGTCGCGTGTCTTTTTATACCCNNCNGAANNNGGTGCTTTCACNCTGATCCAACTNGGTTTNCGCAAAATTGGCGTATCGGCCTTGTGGGCTTTCTCGGGGTGGCGTTGCGCCTTGTCTTTAAGATCACGCGTGGACATATGGACTCCAGTCGTTCTGTGGTATCTGGCACTTAAACGATAAAATGCCAGATGTCTTTAACCAATATTTAAGAGCATAACCGAATTGTTTTACATGCATGGCAGAACATCCGACGGTTTTCCCNTATTGATCCAGCTTCCTGAGACGCCGGATTAAACTCGACGTGTNCCAACGGTTGCCGCCCATGTTTTGTACATCCTTGTAAAACTGGTCAATCTGCGCGGTGACGGGCAAGGAAGCACCGTTATTGTTCGCCTCGCCTAAACATATCCCCAAATCTTTACGCATCCAGTCAACGGCGAAGCCAAACTCGAATTCATCGTCCAACATCGTGTGTCCACGGTTCTCCATCTGCCAACTTCCGGCAGCTCCTTTGGAAATCACATCGACAACGGCTTTGCCNTCCAGACCAGCTTTTTGCGCAAAGTGCATGCCCTCGGACAGTCCTTGTAGCAGGCCAGCGATACAAATTTGGTTAACCATCTTGGTCAACTGGCCAGCGCCGCTTTCGCCCATAAGCCGACAAGACTTGGCAAAAGCGTGGATAAGAGGTTCAACACGGGCATAGGGGGCAGCGTCACCACCACACATCACCGTCAAAACGCCGTTTATTGCACCAGCTTCTCCGCCCGACACAGGCGCGTCAATAAAATCGAACCCCGCTGCCTGTGCAACGCCGTGCAATTCCCGCGCGACTTCTGCGGAGGCTGTAGTGTGATCCACAAACACCGTTCCGGCTGCCATCGCGCCAAATGCGCCGCCCTCGCCCGTGGTGATGCTGCGCAAATCATCGTCGTTGCCAACGCAGGCGAAAACAACTTCGGCACCAGTTGCCGCCTCTGATGGCGTCGCCGCGAATGCGCCACCATGCTCTGCCACCCACTTTTCAGCTTTGGCGGTTGTGCGATTGTAAACCGTCACATCGTGTCCAGCAGCTTGCAAATGTCCGGCCATGGGATAACCCATAACGCCTAGACCCAAAAATGAAATTTTAGCCATGATTCCTCCGATAAATATCCAACAGTGCGTTGTTAAGTTTTTTGTGGCCTGCTATCGACGCAGGGTCAAGGGCTTGTAGGGGAAAACCGGATGATAACGATATTTCGATGGATGATGTGGATATTAACCGCAGCTTTCGCATTGATATTGATTGTCGGTGGTGGCGTCTATTACCTCGCATCGCGCTCCATCCCCGATTACTACAAGGACCATGTGGCTCGCGGGCTTAACGGGCCGGTCGAGATCGTCCGTGACACCTATGCCATCCCGCACATTTTCGCTGACAACGACGAGGATGTGATGTTCGGTCTGGGTTTCGCCCATGCCCAAGATCGCTTGTGGCAAATGATGTTGATGCGCCGCACCGTGCAAGGCCGCTTGGCCGAAGCCTTTGGCGAGGAGGCATTACCGACTGACGAATACATGCGCGCCCTCGACCTTTATAGCATCGCNCAAAAAGCNGTNGCNTACCAAACCCCCGAAACAATCCTGATGNTNGAGGCNTATTCCGCNGGCATTAACGCATGGATTAGGGATGTATCAACCGAGGCATTGGGCCGTGGCGCACCGCAGTTCTTCATCGCGCCAAACCAGATTGCCCCGTGGCAACCCGCGGATTCCATCGCGTTGATCAAGCTAATGGCCTTGCAACTATCCGACCAAGCCAGCCGCGAGGTCTTGCGCGCCCGTCTGTCATTGGCTTTGCCAAAAGAGCGCGTCGCCGATTTTTTCGCTGATGCGAGTGGCGAGGCCGTCATGGCTGTACCGGAATTCGCCAGCCTGTTCCCCGACACCCCAACAGAATTCGCCGCAGTAGAACCTTTCTACCTTGATCCAATCGAACCGATTGGTTTGGCCGGAGCATCCAACGCATGGGCAGCGATGGGGTCCAGATCAGCAAGTGGCAGTACCCTTTTGGCGACCGACCCACACATGCCGCTTTATGCGCCGGGGTATTGGATGATCGCCCGCCTTGAATTCTCCGACGGCGGGGCGATTGGCGGTACTATTCCGGGCATTCCGGGCATTCTAATTGGTAGAAACGCGGATTTGGGATGGGGGATTACGTCAAGTTATCTGGACGATCAGGACATCGTCGTAGAAAAACTCAATCCGCAAAATCCAGACGAATACCTGACGGAAGATGGCTACGTTGCATTTGAAACGCGCGATGTTCTTATCGGCATCAAAGATCAGGTCTCCGTATCGCGGCGTTTGCGCTGGAGCCAGAACGGGCCGGTTATCCCGTCTCACCGTTTGAATTTGGCAGCTATCACTCCTGTGGGCCATGTGGCGACAATGGCTTGGACCGCGCTTGAAGAAGACGACCAGACCGTCGAAGCGTTAATGAATCTTATGCGCCGCCGGAACGTCGATGATGCAGTGATCGAGATCGCTAAAATCGTCTCTCCTTCCAATAATTTTACATTGGCTGACAAAGACAACATTGTTCAGGTCGCCGGAGGCAGGCAGCCTATGCGAAACCCGGATCACCCGACAAAAGGGCAGATGCCAGCACCCGGTTGGGATAAAACCAGCGTTTGGGAAGGGGTGTACCCATTCGATACCAATCCCTATATCAAAAACCCTGAAAGCGGGATTGTCGTCAATACGAATAACAAAATAGTAGACCGCGAATTCCCCCTCCATTTCAGTTACGAGTGGGGCGACACACAAAGAATTGAGCGCGCTACATCGTTGTTGAACGCGCGGGAGTTCCACACGTTAAACAGTTTTGTGGAAATTCAGACTGACATTATTTCAATAACGGCCCGCAATCTATTGCCTCTGATCGCCCGTGATTTATGGTGGACCGGACAACCGGCCGCTACCGANTCTTTCGCACGNCGCCGNCAAGANGCGNTGGAACTTCTGGCNAANTGGAACGGCGAGATGGGCGAGCACGANCCCGAACCGCTAATCTATGCCGCATGGATTCAAGCGTTACAAAAACGCCTTATTGTAGACGAGCTTGGCAACCTGTCGCGCGAACTTACCCGCATTAAACCCGATTTTATCGAGGCGATTTTCCGCAACAAAAATGGAGCAGGCATTTGGTGTGATATTCAGCAAACCACCCTTGTCGAGACATGCCAACAAATGGCCGAAGCGTCTTTGGACGAGGCATTGCTTCGCCTAGAGGAAAAATACGGCAAAAACATAAATCGCTGGCGTTGGGGCACGGCGCATCAGGCGTTGCATGTAGCACCAGTGTTGGGCCGTATTCCCGTGGTGTCTTGGTTTGCCAATATTCGCCAAGAAACACCGGGCGGCGACAACACATTGCTGCGCGGGGCCACACGTGGAACCGGAAGTGAGCCGTTTACAAACGTCCACGGCAGCGGTTTCAGGGCGGTTTATGATTTCTCTGATCTCGATAGTTCGGTGATGATCATCGCGACAGGGCAATCAGGGCATCTACTGTCGCCCTTTTACGATGATCTTTCGGCGTTGTGGCGGCGGGGGGAATATATCCCTATGTCGCTTGATCCAGAAGTGGCGCGNGGNGGNGCTGTCGGAATAACCAGACTGACCCCATCCCGTTAATCGGTGAACGCTTTTTCGATAACGAATTGACCGGGTTCGGAGTTTGATCCCTCGACCATGCCCGCGTCTTCGCAAATCTGTTTATGTTCTTTCAGCATCGCCATAGACCCGCAAATCATAACGCGATCAGTTTCGGGGTTCAGTTGCGCGCCGGTAAGTTCTTCGAAATTTCCATCACGTAGGTGATCCGTCATACGACCCATTTGATCGCTCGTCTCGCGCGTTGTCGTCGGGATATATTTTAACTTGTCGCCTACAACTTCACTTAACAGTTCATCAGATTTTATTTCAGCTATCAGCGCTTTGCCATATTCCAGTTCATTAACGTCGCGACATGTCTGCGTAAGGATAACCTCATCAAACTTCTCGTAAGTTTCGGGGTCACGAATAGTGCTGGCGAAGGGTGCAATCCCTGTTCCAGTTGAAAACATGATCAATCGTTTACCCGGGATTAACGCATCATGCACCAATGTGCCGACGGGCTTGGGCCGCATTACGATTTCATCACCAACTTTCAGGTGTTGCAACCGCGACGTAAGTGGGCCGTCCGGCACTTTGATTGAATAAAACTCCAACTCTTCTGCCCAATTCGGCGAAGCGATTGAATATGCTCTCAACAACGGTTTGTCGCCATTGGCCAACCCGATCATTGCGAATTCCCCAGACCGAAAACGGAAAGAATCCGGCCGCTCGCAGGTGAAACTGAATGTTTTATCAGTGTAATGCTTAACCGAAGTCACTTTCAAAAAAGCCATGCCACGGTAGGCTTTAGGTAGTTCGTCAGACATAAGTATCCCTTAATCCTTGTTAACACGCCGTATAACGCCGCGTTTAAGCGGAATATACCCCCTTTTTACGTCCTTCCGTTGACCTCGATCAAATTCCGGTTTATTGACCTTATTTGTGAAAGGGTAGCAATACGGTTGCCCGCGCCGCGCTGAATTCTGCGGCCACTTTAATCGCCGTAACAGACGGATAAACATGACTTCTTTTAACGACCTCGGGTTAGACCCGAAAGTACTCAAAGCCGTAGCTGAAACAGGCTATACAACCCCTACCCCCATTCAGGCCGAGGCCATTCCGCACGCGCTGCAAGGCAGAGACGTGTTGGGGATCGCCCAAACGGGAACGGGTAAAACCGCGTCCTTTACGCTGCCGATGATTACCATGCTGGCCAAGGGCCGCGCACGGGCGCGTATGCCGCGCTCGTTGGTATTGTGTCCGACACGCGAATTGGCTGCGCAAGTTGCCGAAAATTTTGAAACTTACGCGAAACACGCAAAGCTTTCGATGGCATTGCTTATCGGTGGCGTCAGCTTCAAAGATCAGGACCGCCTGATTGACCGAGGCGTTGACGTTCTAATCGCGACCCCCGGCCGATTGCTTGACCATTTCGAACGTGGCAAACTAATGCTTAACGGCGTTCAAATCATGGTGGTCGACGAGGCTGACCGGATGCTCGACATGGGGTTTATTCCCGATATCGAACGCATTTTCAAGTTAACACCGTTCACACGCCAGACGCTATTTTTCTCGGCCACAATGGCCCCTGAAATCACGCGGATCACACAAGAATTTCTGCACAACCCTGTGCGCGTTGAAGTTGCCCGTCAGGCAACCACGTCCGAGACGATCACGCAGGCTGTTTGTATGCATTCACCGTCCCGCAAGGATCGTGGCCCGAAAGACAAACGTGATATTTTGCGCGCGCTGATCAAATCCGATGGTGTGACCAACGCAATCATTTTCTGTAATCGCAAACGCGATGTTGATATTGTTGCCAAGTCTCTGAAAAAGCACGGTTTAGACGCGGCGGCCTTGCATGGCGATTTGGACCAATCATTGAGGACGAAAATCCTGAGCAGCTTTCGCGATGGCGAGTTGAAATTGCTGGTGGCGTCAGATGTTGCGGCGCGTGGCCTCGACATTCCGAATGTTAGCCATGTGTTCAATTTCGACGTGCCAATTCATTCCGAGGATTACGTCCACCGCATTGGCCGTACTGGCCGCGCGGGGCGCACAGGTAAAGCGATAACTATTTGTTTACCTTTCGAGGAAAAGTTCCTCGCCAACATCGAAGCATTGGTAAAGAACGAGATTCCGCGCATGGACAACCCGTTGCAAAACGAGGCAAGCGCTCCAAAGCCAGAAGATAAGCCGGTTCGCCAAAACCGCCCTAAAAGAGATACTGACAAGCCGAAACCCGTCGAAAAAATCGACAAACCGATTGAAGCACCTAAACCAGAGGCGCCAAAGCCAGCCCCGCGCGAGAACAACCATCGGTCAGACAACAACCGTCGCCCACAGCGTGGACGCGGTCGTGGGCGCGATAGCGGTCCATCCGTTGTCGGCATGGGCGATCACGTTCCGGCTTTCATGATGCGAGACCTGCGTGCTTTGCAAGCGGCAGCGCCCGCTAAAGAAGTTAAAGAAGACGCGCCAGAAGTTGTTGAAGATGTGGTTGGCGTTGAAGTAATCGCCGAAGTGGTTGCCGTGGAAACGCCCGTTGACGAACCGCCGAAGAAACCACGCCGTCGTCGCGCCCCCAAGAAGAAAACTGAAGAGGTGGCATTGACTGAAGAACCAAAATCTGAAGAACCCGTTACCGAGGATGCGGTTGAAGAAAAACCGGCTAAGAAACCACGGAAACGTCGGGTGGCTAAAAAGAAAGAAGAACCGTCGGCCGAGGAAATTTCTGTGGATGAGCCTAAAACTGAATAAATGCTTAACGGTAGAATCAAAAAGGGCCTCGCAGTAAACGCGACGCCCTTTTTCGTTCAAATTCGGTTTATTCAGCGACCAACCGGTTGATCAAAACCGTACAAACCGGTTTTTTCCCGACGATGTCTTTGCAAATCTGGTTTGAAATCCGCCCGACAAGCGTCTCGACCCCTTCGTCACTGTTCAGCGTTTTACGGGTAGCCTTTGCCAAAGCCTTGTCGATGGCCTCTTCAAGTTGCCCGTCAATGCCGCCGGATACACGCGGATCATTCGGTAAACCGATCGTTTCCACCCAGACACCGTCGATCATGGAGCCGTCTTCCTCAAGCACCAGCGACACAACCACATGTCCGCGCAATGCCATCTGGATACGCTCGCGAACGATCCCGTCAAAGGCGCCGATCAACTGTTTTCCATCTAGGTACGTGCGGCCAGTCTCGATATGGTCAACGATTTTTGGCTTGTTGGTCAAATCAATCATCGTCCCGTTAGCAACGATTACTGCCTTGTTTCCGTTCGACTGAACCAGTTCCGCGTGTTCGCGAAGGTGGCGGTATTGGCCGTGCATCGGAATAACCACATCCGCCTTCATCAGCGCATGCATCTGTTCCAGATCAGGGCGATTGGCGTGACCGGAAACGTGGTATCGCCCGTCGGTGTCATCAATAACAGTGACACCTTTTTCGGCCATTTGGTTGAGAATATAGGCCACAGAATTTTCGTTACCGGGGATGGTTTTGGACGAGAATAGGAATGTATCGCCGTCTTTCAGCTCCAACCCGCGATATTTACCGCGTGCCAGCCCAGCCGTCGCCGCGCGCCGTTCGCCTTGCGAACCGGTAGCCAGAACAAACATCTGGTTGCGGGGGATATTGTTTGCATCCTCGAGGTCGACAATCGGCGGAAAATCTTCCAGAACGCCCGTCGCGAAGGCGGTTTTGATCATCGTATCCATAGCGCGGCCAACAACTACAACGGATCGTCCCTCGTTCGTGGCAGCTTGCGCCAATGTTTTCAAACGCGCAACGTTGGAGCCAAACGTGGTGGCAAAAACCATACCCTTAGCCGTTTTCATCAACGCGTGGATGTCTTTCGAAATCGACGCTTCGGAGCGCCCGACACCTGTGGAAAATACATTGGTGGAATCACAAATCAGCGCCTTAACGCCACCTTTGGCGATTTCTTTCATCAGTTCAGGATCAAAAGGTTCGCCGACAAGCGGTGTCGGGTCCGTTTTGAAATCACCCGTATGCACGATGCGCCCTGCAGGCGTGTCGATTACCAAACCCGAAGCTTCGGGAATAGAGTGGGCAATTGGCATAAAGCCAACTTTGAACGGGCCGATATCGACCTGTGCAGGCCATACCGGCACGATGTTAACTATGTCAGGGTTTTGACCTGCGCGCTCCATCTTGTTGGATGCAATCATAGCCGTAAACTTGCGTGCATATATCGGTGCTTGCAGTTGTGGATACAAAAGGCCGATGGCCCCGATGTGATCCTCGTGCGCGTGCGTGATGATAATCCCGTCAAGGCGATCAGCCCGCGCGATTATGTAAGACGCATCCGCCATTATCAAATCTACGCCCGGTGTGCTGTCCATGTCCGGGAAAGTTACGCCAACATCCACAAGAATATAGCGTTCATTGTCTTTCGGGCCGTATCCGTACAGATACATATTCATCCCGATTTCGCCCGCCCCACCGAGGGGAAGGTAGATCAAACGATCTTTTTTACTCATCTAATTTTTCTCTCTATTTAGTTCTGCGATCAACACGAGACCGTGGATCGTCAATTCAGTATTAATAATTTCAAGGGCTTTGCAGTCCTGCGCGAAAAGGGTGGATAATCCACCGGTTCCAACGACTTTCATTTCATGGCCGCGTTCAACGGCTATGCGCTTACATAGGCCCTCGATCAACGAAATGTAACCCCAGTAAATACCCGATTGCATACATCCGACCGTATCAGTGCCGATAACCTTGCTCGGTTTGCTGACATCGATATGCGGCAGGGCCGCAGCAACCTCGTGCATTGCCCTTAACGAAAGGTTAACGCCTGGCGCGATTATGCCGCCTTCATACGCCCCGTCATGGCCCACAACATCAAAGTTGGTGGCCGTTCCAAAATCGACGACGATGACGTTACCGCCATAAAGATTATAGGCGGCAACCGTATTAGCAAGGCGATCAGGTCCGATGCCNGTATGTTCATCAACGCGTATCGGAATGCCTAATTCCACTTCATTGCGGCGCACGACTATGGGGCGGCAGTTGAAATACCGGTCAGAAAGTACACGAAGGTTGAAAACCACGCGCGGAACGGATGAACAAATTATAACTTCGGTAACCTTTCCCGAAATGCCACGGTGATCCATCAACTGCTTTAGCCAGACGAAATACTCGTCACCGGTGCGACGGGAATCTGAAGAGCACCGCCACTCGGCAATGAATTCGTTAGCATCGTGCAGCGCAAAAACCGCGTTTGTATTTCCAACATCGATCGCAAGGAGNATTTAGCCCTCCGTTCCGAAATATATCTCAGCTGCGGGTAGATGCAGCAAACCTTTTGAAGTTCTTAAGACAATTGCCCCCGTCTCGTCCACTGTTTCGAAGGTGCCCACTTCTGTTCGGTCCATTAACTTTGCGGTAATAACTTCACCAAGACGGGTTGCGTGGTTTAGCCATTCATTGCGTATTGGTACAAAACCGAACTGTTGAAACTGTGTTTCCCAACGATCAAAGGCGGCGGCCAGCGAGGTCAGAAACTCTTCTGGATCCACTTTTGTGCCAATAACGGATCGTAGACTAATCGGTGCAAATGTCCCCGCTTCGATCAACGCAGGATCAGGCTCGTTTGCAAGGTTAACGCCGATGCCGATGCACAGATATGTACCAGATGCATCGCTTCCGCTTTCCAAAAGAATACCTGCCAGCTTGCGGTTGTTCAGCAACACATCGTTTGGCCACTTTAGGGAAAATATATCCTCGCGGCCGCAAACCTCGACCAGCGCGTCCCGAAGGGCCAGTGCAGCGATAAAAGACCGTAACGCGGCTTGTTCCGGTCCACCTTCAGGGCGGAACAACAGAGATGCCGAGAAATTTCCCTTACCGCTATCCCAAGGCCTTCCGCGTCGCGCACGGCTTCGCGTTTGTTCTAACGTTAAGAACCAGATCGGGCCACGCGCGCCTTTACTGGCACGGCGGATAGCCTCGGCGTTGGTGCTGTCGAGGGTTTGAAACACCTCGCGACCAACACCTTCGGGCCAGATTCCCATCTAGTTTAACAGAGTTGCGGCTGCCATTCCGGCGATGGCTTCAACACCGAACATGTTCACAATCCCCAGCACCATCGCACCAGAAGCGCCACCGAGGAAAACCCAGTGCAATGTCGACATCTTGCCGTTCAATCCATCGCCCGCTTCGCCGAAGTACATCAGGAAGGTGATCCGCAGATAGTAATATGCGCCAATCACAGATGCGATCACGCCCGCAATGGCAAGCCATGTTAGGCCAGCATTTACTGCCGCCGTTAGTACATAGAACTTGGCAAAGAACCCGACCAATGGCGGCAGGCCTGCGAGGCTGAACATCAGCACCGCCAATGCGGCTGCCCGTGCAGGGGCCACGCGGGAATACATGCTCAGGGATTTGATGTCGGTGATGGCTTGACCGTCACGCTCCATATTCAGGATGAACGCAAATACGCCGACGTTGGTTGTGACGTAAATCGCCATGTATATAAGCAAGGCTTGCACGCCTTCTTCGGAACCGGCAGCCAACCCCATCAGGGCAAAACCCATATGCGCGATGGATGAATATGCCATCAGGCGTTTGATATCCGTCTGCCCGATCGCCGCAATGGATCCGAGGAATACAGACGCGAACGACAAGAAGATCAAAATCTGCTGCCAATCCGCAATCGCATTTCCAAATGCGTCGTGCAACAGGCGCGCCATCATCGCAGCAGCTGCCATCTTCGGTGCTGTGGCAAAGAAACCGGTAACCGGCGTTGGCGAGCCCTCGTAAACATCCGGCGTCCACATATGGAACGGTGCGGCTGAAATCTTGAACGCCATGCCGGCAACAAGAAATACCAGACCGAACAGAAGGCCTAAGGACATGCCCTCGTCCGCGACCACCGTGGTAATCTGGCTAAATACAGTTGTACCAGTGTATCCGTATACCAACGAGGCACCGTAAAGCAGCAAACCGGACGACAGCGCACCAAGCACGAAGTATTTCAGGCCAGCTTCGGTTGAGCGCAGACTGTCACGCCGGAACGCCGCAATGACGTAGAGCGACAGGGATTGCAGCTCCAAGCCCATATACAACGACAACAAATCACCAGCCGAGACCATGATCATCATACCGACGGTCGCCATGGTAATCAGAACGGGGAATTCGTATTTCAGCAGGCTGTTCTTTTGCAGGTAGTCTTTAGAGAGGAACAGAATAGACGCAGCCCCCCACAAAATCACGACTTTGGCGAAGCGTGCGAAACCGTCATTAACGAATGCTTCATTAAATGCGGTGTCCGTACCCTCATATCCCATGCCGATCCAAAGGCCTACGGCTACGAATATTAGTGCCGTTAGAGACAGGATCAGGCCGGATGCAGCCTCTTCTTTCTTGGACCAGACGCCAAACATCAGGGCGGCCATGGCGTAAACTGCCAATACCAGCTCGGGGAGGATTACGGAAATATCATTGCTTAACATATCTTCACCCGATCAGTGGCTTGAGGCGGCGGTTTCAGCCGCACCAACAACAGTTTCAAAATTATTCACCAACGCTTCGACGGAGGGGCCGATTATATCCAGAACAAGTGCGGGATAAATACCCAACAACAATGTGAACAGGACCAGCGGCGCAATGACCAGCTTCTCGCGGAAGTCCATGTCAGCGATACCCTTTAAGCTTTCCTTAATCATATCACCAAAAACCACGCGGCGATACAAGTGAAGCGCATAAGCTGCTGACAGAATCACTCCGGTTGTCGCGCCAAATGCTACCCAAGTGTTAACCTTGAACACGGCGGCCAATGTTAGGAATTCACCAACGAACCCGGATGTGCCGGGCAGGCCGACGTTTGCCATTGTGAACAGCATGAATAGCAACGCGTAGGTCGGCATACGGACGGCAAGGCCGCCGTAGGCCTCAATGTCTCGTGTGTGCATGCGGTCATATACAATGCCGACAGACAGGAACAACGCGCCAGAGATGAAGCCGTGGCTGATCATCTGGAAAATAGCGCCATCGAGGCCTTGCTGGTTAAACGTGAAAATACCCATCGTCACGAAACCCATGTGGGCAACGGATGAATACGCAATCAGCTTTTTCATGTCCGTCTGCGCCAGCGCAATCAGAGAAGTCAGGATGATAGCCGCGACAGACAGGAAGAACACGAAGTTCTGCATGAGGTCCGAAGCGATCGGGAACATCGGCAAGCTGAACCGCAGGAAGCCGTAGCCGCCCATCTTGATCAGGATTGCCGCTAATATAACCGAGCCAGCCGTCGGCGCCTGTACGTGTGCATCCGGAAGCCAAGTNTGAAACGGCCACATCGGNAATTTCACGGCGAAAGAGGCAAAGAATGCCAGCCACATCAATGTCTGCGCGCCACCAACAATCTGGAAGCCAAGGACCGAGATCGTACCGGACGAGAACTCGTGGTTCAGCAGTTTAACAATATCCGTCGTACCGGAATCGTACCACATGGCGATCATGGCGATCAGCATTAGAACGGAGCCAAGTAACGTATATAGGAAGAATTTAAACGCCGCATAGATTTTGTCTTTACCGCCCCAGATGCCGATAATCAGGAACATCGGGATCAGGCCTGCCTCAAAGAACACATAGAATAGTACCAAATCAAGCGACAGGAATACGCCGATCATCAGCGTTTCCAACACCAGGAAGGCAATCATGTATTCTTTGACGCGATGATCTATTTTCCAACTTGCACCAATAACTATCGGCATCATGAGGGTTGTAAGCATCACAAACAAAATGCTGATGCCGTCGACACCCATTTTGTATGTNAGNCCACCAAGCCACTNGGCCTCTTCGACCATTTGGAAACTGGTGTTGGAGGGATCAAACCCTTGCAAGATAAACAGCGAGGCAATGAAAGTCGCACCGGTTGCGAACAACGCCAGAAGTTTGGCGTTTTTCACGGCCATTTCGTCGTCTCCCCGAAGGAAGAACATCAATACTATCGCGCCGAACAACGGCAGGAAAGTGACGATAGAAAGTAGATTATCCATATTAGCGCGCCCCTCCGAAAATGGCGAACCATGTAATTAAACCAACAACCCCGAGGATCATGGCGAATGCGTAGTGGAATAAATACCCCGACTGGGCCTTGGCAGCCGCGCGTGTCAGGAACGGGATGATTCCCATAGCGATCCCGTTGATCGTGCCGTCAATTATCGACCCATCGAGTTTCTTCCAAAGGAAGTGCCCGAAGCGTTTTGCTGGGCGAACGAACAAGAAAGCGTACACCTCGTCGAAATACCATTTGTTCAGCAGGAACTGGTACAGGCCGGGATTGCGTTTGGCCAATGCGACCGGTATTTTCGGGTTGATGATGTAGAATAAATATGCCGTCAGGAACCCAATTAACATTGCGAAGAACGGCGCGGCCTTAACCCAGTTGGAAACCTTGTGCGCGGCCTCCAAAACCTGATTGGTTTCATGGTTCACATAGATCGCAGGTCCAAACCACTCAAATACGTTATCGCCGAAGAAATCGCCAAACCACAACATACCTGCAAAGATTGAACCGAGGGCTAGAACGACCAGCGGAATGATCATAACCCACGGGCTTTCATGGGCGTGATCGTGCGTNTGCTTGTCNCCTTTTTCAGGGCCANAAAATGTCATGAACATCAAACGCCAGCTATAAAAACTTGTCATGGCGGCGGCAGATACGAGCATCCAGAAAGCATATTCACCAACTGCCGAGTTAGCCGCAAATGTACTTTCGATAATCGCGTCTTTGGAGAGAAACCCTGCCATACCGATATTAGTTAACGGAATACCAACGCCGGTAATTGCCAACGTACCGATCATCATCGCCCAGAATGTATAGGGTATCTTTTTGCGCAACGCGCCATAACTCCGCATATCTTGCTGGTGGTGCATGGCTGTAATTACGGACNCTGCCCCAAGGAACAGCATCGCCTTGAAGAATGCGTGCGTAAACAGGTGGAACATCGCCGCTTGGTAAACTCCAACGCCCGCAGCCGCGAACATATAGCCAAGCTGGGACATGGTTGAATAAGCAATCACGCGTTTAATGTCATTTTGCACTAACGCAATTGTGGCAGCGACAAATGCGGTGCTTGCACCAACCACCGTCACAAACGCCAATGTCCCCGGCGCATATTCAAATAGTGGCGACATACGGGCCACAAGGAAAACACCAGCCGTAACCATGGTCGCGGCGTGGATCAGGGCGGAAACAGGTGTTGGCCCCTCCATCGCGTCAGGCAGCCATGTGTGTAGAAACAACTGGGCCGATTTACCCATCGCACCGATGAACAGCAGTAGGGTAATCGCCTCGACAGCGTTAACTTCCATATAAAGGAACTTGAACGATACGGTCGAAAGGTAATGGCCCTGCGTAAAGATTTCCGAGAAGTTAATACTGTCGGTCATCATATAGATCGCAAAAATACCAAGCGCGAAACCGAAATCACCAATCCGGTTAACGATGAACGCTTTCATCGCCGCGGCATTAGCCGACGGTTTGCGATAGTAGAATCCGATCAGAAGATAGGAGGCAACACCCACGCCTTCCCAACCGAAGAACATTTGTAACAGGTTATCGGATGTCACCAACATCAACATCGCGAAAGTGAAGAACGACAGGTAAGCAAAGAAACGCGGAAGATAGCTTTCGCCCTCGCGCCACTGGGGATCGTCTTTCATATACCCGATTGAATACAGGTGAACGAGGCTGGACACAGTTGTCACAACCACCAACATAACGGCGGTAAGGCGGTCCATGCGAATGGCCCAGTCAACCGACAGGCTGCCACTTTCTATCCAACGAAACAGCGCAACAGTTTGAACGACGTCATAATCGCCAAAGAACAATATCCACGACAGGAAGGCCGACAGGAATAACAGACCTGTGGTCAAGTACATCGCATTCTTCTCGCCGATCATGCGCCAGCCAAAACCGGCGATCAACGCACCCAATAGCGGGCCAAAGAGAACAATCGTAGGCATCATTTATCCCTTCATCGCATTGACGTCTTCAACATCAATCGCGCCACGGTTACGGAAGAATACAACGAGGATTGCCAAGCCAATCGCGGCCTCGGCGGCAGCAACTGTTAGAATAAACAGGGTGAACACCTGCCCAACCATGTCGCCTAGGTAGGATGAAAACGCTACGAAGTTAATATTCACGGCCAACAACATCAGCTCAACCGACATCAGAATAATAATGACGTTTTTGCGGTTAAGGAAAATCCCGAAAATGCCAATAACGAAAAGCGCCGCCGCGACGGTTAAGTAATGCTCAAGACCAATCATATTCCTTGCCCCGGTTTAACGTCTTTCATTTCATAAGCGTCCTTCGGGTCGCGGTAAATCTGTTCAACAATGCTTTGGCGCTTCACGTTCGGGCGATGCCGCATTGTCAAAACAATTGCGCCGATCATGGCCACAAACAGGATCAATCCCGCCGTCTGGAATATGAATACATATTCGGTATAGAGCAGTTGCCCTAAGGCCACGGTATTTTCAACATCTTCAGGGGCTGGGGACACGGCAGCACGAAGGGCTGGTGCATTGTCGGAAAATATCCAGTTACCAAAGACAATCGCCAGTTCTATCAGCAATATCAGCCCGATGGTCAATCCGAGCGGAACATATCCCTCCGCTGATCCACGAAGCGCAGCAAAATCGATATTCAGCATCATGACCACGAACAGGAACAAAACTGCCACAGCCCCGACATACACAATCAACATCAACATGGCGATGAACTCGGCCCCCAGAAGNACGAATAACGCCGCCGCCGAGAAGAACGTCAAAATCAGCCACAAAACCGAATGTACCGGATTGCGCGAGAGCACAACAAATATTGCGGNCGCCACAGCGGTGAACGCGAATATGTAAAATGACAAGGTCACGATGACCATAATCTGTCCCTTCCTTCTTCCCGCTTTACGCGGAGTTATTTGCCTTAACGGTAAGGCGCATCCAGTTCGATATTACGTGCGATCTCGGCTTCCCAACGGTCGCCATTCGCCAGTAGTTTTTCTTTATTATAGAAAAGCTCCTCGCGGGTTTCGGTCGCGTATTCAAAATTCGGGCCTTCAACGATGGCATCCACCGGACACGCTTCTTGGCAGAAGCCGCAGTAGATGCATTTCGTCATATCAATGTCATACCGCGTGGTGCGGCGAGAGCCATCCTCGCGTGGTTCCGCATCAATCGTGATCGCTTGTGCCGGGCAAATCGCTTCGCACAGTTTGCAGGCAATGCAGCGTTCTTCCCCGTTCGGGTAGCGGCGCAACGCGTGTTCGCCACGAAAACGCGGGCTAAGTTCGCCTTTTTCGTGCGGATAGTTAAGCGTGTACTTGGGTTTGAAGAAATACTTCATGCCCAGAGCAAAGCCGCTAAGGAAATCCTTCAGCAGGAAGTTCTTGATTACGCGTTCTAAAGTTACAGCCATCTATTAGCCTCCCACAGCCCAGCGGGCATAGCCCGGGACACCAAATTGCGCGAACGCAGCTACAAGAACGACCCATCCTAGCGACATTGGCAGGAATACTTTCCACCCTAAGCGCATCAGTTGGTCATAACGGAAGCGCGGAACCAGCGCTTTGACCATCGAGAACAGGAAGAAGAAGAACAGCATTTTGCCGACGAACCACAGGATACCATCTGGCAGACCCGGGATTGGTGACAACCAGCCGCCGAAGAACAGGATTGTCATCATGGCGGTCATGAAGACCAACGCCATCAGTTCGCCTATCATATACAGCAAGAACGGTGTTGAGGAGTATTCCACCTGATAGCCAGCCACCAGTTCCGATTCCGCCTCGGGCAGATCGAAAGGTGGGCGGTTGGTTTCAGCCAAGGCCGAGACGAAGAACAGCCACACCATCGGGAAGTGCGGTAGCCAGTACCAGCTGAAAATCCCGTAGTTGCCAGACTGTGCCAGCACGATATCCGTCAGGTTCAACGATCCGGTCGAAATAAGAACCCCGACGATGATCAAGCCGATTGAAACCTCATAAGAGATCATCTGCGCCGCAGACCGCAACGCCCCGAGGAACGCATATTTAGAGTTCGAGGCCCAGCCTCCCATGATCACGCCATACACCTCGAAAGAGGAAATCGCGAAGATGTAGAGGATACCGACGTTGATGTTGGAAACGACCCAGCCCTCGTTAAACGGGATCACCGCCCAGACGACCACGGCCATGATGAACGTGATCATCGGTGCCATGAAAAATACGATTTTATCCGCGCCGGAAGGCACAATCACTTCTTTAGCGATGTATTTTATGAAATCCGCGAAGGATTGCAAAAGGCCGAACGGGCCAACCATGTTAGGGCCTTTGCGCATCTGTACGGCCGCCCAGATTTTCCGGTCGCCGTACATAAGGAACGCCAAAGCCAGTAAAATTAGCACCACGACCAGCAGCGATTGGCCAAGGATAACAAGGAAAGTTCCGAAGTAGAGGCCGAATGTATCGATCATAAATTCCATGTCGTTACTCCGCCGCCATCGGTTTTTGGCTTGCAGCCAGTTGAGCCATCTCTGCCATCACGCTTGAAGCGCGCGCAATCGGGTTGGTCTGGTAGAATTCTGTGACCGCATTTTTGAAAGCACCGGAACCGAGCTTTTTCGGCTCCGCCGCTTTCCACGCGTTTTCAGGAACTTCATCGATTGCCGCAAGATGCGGGAATTCCTTGAACATCGCCGCGCGTAGCTCATTCAGGGAATTATACGGCAAAGCTTCGCCCAGTTCCGCTGACAACGCCCGCAGAATCGCCCAGTTTTCCCGCGCATCACCCGGTGCAAAACCGGCACGTTGCGCCATTTGCGGACGGCCTTCGGTATTAACGAATATACCGGATTCTTCGGTGTAAGCTGCCGCCGGTAAAATCACATCGGCGCGGTGTGCGCCACGATCACCGTGGGAGCCTTGATAAATCACGAACGGGCCAGCGTCGATGTCCGACTCGTCAGCGCCAAGATTGTAAACCACCTCGGCTTTGTCGAGCGCGTTTATCATGCCGCCCTCAGTCGTAAAGCCGATGTCCATACCGCCAACACGTGCCGCCGCGTTGTGCAGAACCATGAATTTGCTTTCGGTAACNTCGGCAAAACGCATNGCTTGCGACAGAACAGCTTCGCCGTCTTTGCCCGTCAATGCTCCATGCCCGATGATCACGAGAGTATCTTTGCCAACAGCGTCAGAACCGGAGCCATCAGCGATTTTCATCAACCCTTCGCGCCCGTCGCCGAGGTGGAAATATTCATAGGTCAGATCGACCGCCTCGCCCACAACGCCGATTTTTGCGCCGTTCAGCCAAGCTTTGCGAATTCGGGCATTCAGCACGGGTGATTCTAACCGTGGATTGGTGCCGATCAACATAATCGCTTGCGCAGTATCAATGTCCTCAATCGTCGCCGTGCCAACGTATCCGCCACGATCACCGATTGGCAGGTAGGCCCCGTCAACACGACATTCTACATTACCATCGATCATGCCCTTAAGCGCATACATCGCCTCGGTCGACACCAGATCGCCCGCAATCGCGGCAACCTTTTTACCTTCGCTTGCGGTTTTGATCGCGGCAAATGCCTCGGCCCAAGTCGCTTTCGTCAGCTTTCCGTCGATCCGTACAAATGGCGTATCTAGACGCTGGCGGCGCAGGCCATCCCAAATGAAACGGGTTTTGTCGGAAATCCATTCCTCGTTCACGCCGTCATGGTTGCGCGGAACGATCCGCATAACTTCGCGGCCTTTGGTGTCCACACGAATGTTGGAACCAAGCGCATCCATCACGTCAATCGTTTCGGTTTTCTTCAATTCCCACGGACGGGCAGAAAACGCGTAAGGTTTGGACGTCAACGCGCCAACCGGACAAAGATCAATGATATTGCCCTGAAGATTGCTGTCGAGCGTGCAGTTCAGATATGTCGCGATCTCCGCATCCTCACCACGGCCTGTCTGTCCCATCACGGTAATTCCGGCGATTTCGGAGGTGAAACGCACACAGCGAGTACAAGAAATACAGCGCGTCATAGTTGTGGCAACCAGCGGCCCCAAATCAAGATCCTCAACTGAGCGTTTCGCTTCGCGGGAGCGGCTGAAATCAACACCGTATGCCATGGCCTGATCCTGCAAATCACACTCGCCACCCTGATCGCAAATCGGACAATCTAGGGGGTGGTTCAGAAGCATAAACTCCATCACCCCTTCGCGGGCCTTCTTGACCATAGGAGATTTCGTTTTAATAACAGGCGGTTGGCCTTCTGGCCCCGGTCGCAAATCACGCACCTGCATCGCGCAAGACGCGGCAGGTTTGGGCGGCCCTCCAACAACTTCAACCAGACACATACGGCAATTGCCAGCGATGGTCAGGCGCTCATGGTAACAGAAACGCGGGATTTCGATGCCCGCGACTTCGGCCGCCTGAATGATTGTCATTGCGCCATCGACTTCGATTTCTTGGTCGTCGATTATGATCTTTTTGAGGTCAGACATCGCCCTACTCCGCCGCAATCGAGCTTACACGGCCCGTTTTTTGATATTTAATCCGGTCTTCAATCTCGTTCCGGAAATGTCGGATCAGCCCCTGAATTGGCCAAGCCGCCGCATCGCCAAGCGCGCAGATCGTGTGCCCCTCGACTTGTTTGGTCACGCTCAGAAGCATGTCGATTTCTTCAAGTTCAGCCTCGCCAGATACTAGGCGATCCATAACGCGCATCATCCAGCCGGTGCCCTCGCGACACGGTGTACACTGACCACAGCTTTCGTGTTTATAAAACTTCGCCAACCGCCAGATCGCTTTAATAACGTCGGTGGACTGGTCCATGACGATCACCGCCGCTGTTCCAAGGCCCGACTGTTGTTCACGCAGCCAGTCGAAATCCATGATGGCTTCTTTGGCAATATCGGCAGGTAGAAGTGGAACCGAAGAACCACCCGGAATTACAGCCTTAAGGTTTTTCCAACCACCGCGAACACCACCGCAATGTTTGTCGAGCAATTCCTCCAGCGGTATCGACATCGATTCTTCGACCACACAGGGATTGTTGACGTGCCCCGAAATACCGAAAAGCTTGGTTCCGTGATTGTTTGGGCGCCCCATGGACGTAAACCAATCCGCTCCACGGCGTAAAATAGTCGGGACAACTGCAATCGATTCAACATTGTTCACAGTCGTCGGCGCGCCGTAAAGACCCGCCCCCGCAGGAAAAGGTGGTTTCATGCGGGGCATTCCTTTGCGACCCTCAAGGCTTTCTAGCAGCGCAGTTTCTTCACCGCAAATATACGCGCCCGCACCGTGGTGCAGATAAAGGTCAAAATCCCAACCGGAGCCTGCCGCGTTTTTGCCCAGCAAGCCCGCGTCGTAACATTCATCAATCGCGATCTGCAAAGCCTCGCGCTCGCGGATAAACTCGCCACGGATATAGATGTAACCTGCATTTGCGCCCATACCGAACGCCGCGATCAGGCAACCTTCAATCAACGTGTGCGGATCATGGCGCATAATCTCACGGTCTTTACAGGTTCCCGGCTCGGACTCATCAGCATTAACCACAAGGTAAGATGGACGACCATCGGATTCCTTGGGCATAAACGACCATTTCAGGCCCGTCGGGAAACCCGCGCCGCCACGTCCGCGAAGGCCCGAGGCCTTCACCTGATCGACAACCCAGTCGCGACCGTTCTGGATAATTCCAGCNGTNCCGTCCCANTGGCCACGTGCCCGCGCGCCTGCAAGGCTGCGGTCATGCATACCGTAAAGGTTCGTAAATATACGGTCCTTGTCGTCGAGCATCTTACTCTCCTTNTTGGCGNTNCCGCCAAACCNNAAACAAAACAATCAGNGACCANGCAAATGCNCCCATGGCCGCAAAGTCCGCCANAAACGCGAAACGCGCNGGAAGACCCAATTTTCCACCAAGAAAGTTGATCAACATCCAACCAAGCATTGCCACAACGATCACGATTGACGCCAATCGTGTCTGGGCTTTCAGGTTATCTGGGGTATTGGTCACGTCTCTCTCCTACTTAATGATCGGCACTTCATCGCCCTGAATACGTTTGATAGTATCCCCGAACGCATTGGCTAGCGCGACGGACCCATTGGCCGCCTCGCCCTTCATATCTTTTAAACTTGTTAAACCGCCCAATGGTTCCGCCGCAAAACGGCCGTTCTGCGGGCCAGCGGTCGGAACTTCACCGTTTTCGAAAGCTTTAAGAATTTCACGGAATTTGTCAGCCGTAAGGTCTTCGTAATAATCCTTACCGATTTGTGCCATCGGCGCGTTGGTACAAGCACCCAAACATTCGACTTCTTCCCAGCTAAACTTACCGTCTGAACTTATCTCATGCGCATTCGGAGCGATCACCTCTTTGCAAATGCCGATCAGGTCTTCAGCGCCGCAAAGCATACAGCTCGTCGTTCCGCAAACCTGAATATGTGCAACAGAACCAACAGGTTTCAGCTGAAACATAAAGTAGAACGTCGCCACTTCGAGCGCGCGGATATAGGCCATACCTAGCATATCTGCGATGGATTCAATCGCAGGTTTTGACAACCAACCTTCTTGTTCCTGCGCGCGCCACAACAACGGAATAACGCCCGATGCCTGACGTCCCTCAGGGAATTTGGTTAGCTGGGCTTCGGCCCATGCCTGATTGGCCGCAGTGAATGCGAAACTTTCAGGCTGTTCTGAATGAAGGCGGCGTAGCATTAACGGTCTATCTCCCCGAAAACGATGTCAATTGTGCCGATAATGGCAGCAACATCAGCTAGTTGATGGCCAGTTGCGAGATGATCTACGGCTTGCAGATGCAAATAACCGGGTGCACGAATTTTGACTTTGTACGGTTTATTCGAGCCATCAGCGACCACATACACGCCGAATTCCCCTTTGGGGGCCTCAACAGCGGCGTAAACTTCACCAGCGGGAACGTGGAACCCTTCTGTATAAAGTTTGAAGTGGTGGATCAACGCTTCCATCGACGTTTTCATATCGGCGCGTTTTGGTGGGGTCAACTTGCCGCGCGCAAGAACATCTTCACCTTTACATTCACCAAGCTTAACAATACACTGCTGCATGATCTTGATGCTTTCACGCATCTCNTCNAGGCGCATTAGATAGCGGTCATAACAATCGCCATTNTTACCAACCGGAATNTTGAATTNCANCTCNTTNTANCANTCATAAGGTTGNGAGCGNCGNAAATCCCANGCNAAACCNGCNGAGCGCGCCATNACGCCNTTAAGGCCCCAATCNNACACNTCNTGCTTNGTNACNANGGCAATNTCGACGTTNCGTTGNTTGAAAATNCGGTTTTCGGTNAGCAGNGTTTCGAAATCCTGCAAGAATGGCTCGAACTGTTCGGTCCACGTCTGAATATCTNCNATCAANTTTTCAGGCANATCCTGATGNACACCGCCGGGNCGGAAATAGGCNGCNTGCAGGCGNGCNCCACTTGCGCGTTCATAGAAAATCATNAGGCTTTCGCGCTGNTCNAACCCCCANAGNTTNGGNNTCAANGCNCCAACNTCNAACGCTTGTGAGCCAACGTTCATAAGATGGTTGGCGATGCGACCAAGTTCCGAATAAAGAACACGGATCAGACTGGCACGGCGTGGTACTTCCACACCCGTCAGCTTTTCAATAGCCAAACACCAAGCGTGTTCCTGATTCATCGGGGCTACGTAATCCAGCCGATCGAAATATGGTAGATTTTGTAGGTATGTCCGACTTTCCATCAACTTTTCGGTGCCGCGATGCAACAGGCCGATGTGTGGGTCTGCGCGTTCAACAATCTCGCCGTCGAGATCTAACACCATACGCAACACGCCGTGTGCCGCAGGGTGTTGTGGCCCGAAGTTAATCGAGAATTTGCGGCTTTTGTCGTCTGCGCTTTGTGTGTTGCCGTTTGATCCGTCCATGTCTTAGGCGTCCTTCTTCTCGTCACCTGGCAGGATGTATTCAGCACCCTCCCATGGAGACATGAAATCGAATTGGCGGTATTCCTGCGTCAATTTCACAGGTTCGTATATGCAGCGTTTTTGAACTTCATCGTAGCGCATTTCAACATATCCGGTGGTCGGAAAATCTTTACGCAGCGGATGGCCTTCAAACCCGTAGTCGGTCAGAAGGCGGCGCAAATCGGGGTGGTTAGCAAAAAGAATGCCGTACATATCAAAGGCTTCGCGTTCAAACCAGTTGGCGCAAGTGTGTATCGGTGTGATTGACGCAACCTGCTCGTTTTCCTCGATCATAACTTTTACACGGATACGCTGGTTAACGACCATCGATAGGAAGTGGTAGACAACCTCAAAGCGTTTTTCGCGACCCGGATAGTCAACGGCAGTGATATCCACAAGCGTTGTGAACTGGCAAGCCGAGTTACCTTTTAGGAAATCGACGAAATCCAACAAGCCTGCATTAGTCACAACGACCATCAATTCGTCAAAATCGATCGAAGAGGACACAATCGCGTCAGACTGTTTGGCCTCTAGCACGGCGGCTAGATCTTTAAGTGCTTCGCTCATATCAGCCCCCTACCTTGCAATCGTGCCAGTGCGACGGATCTTCCGCTGCAACTGCAATAGGCCATACATCAATGCTTCGGCTGTTGGTGGGCAACCCGGCACGTAAACGTCAACAGGAACGATGCGATCACAGCCACGAACCACGGAATAGGAATAATGGTAATACCCGCCGCCGTTCGCACAAGACCCCATTGAAAGCACATAACGTGGTTCCGGCATCTGGTCGTAAACCTTACGCAAAGCTGGCGCCATTTTATTGGTCAGCGTACCTGCCACGATCATCAAATCGGATTGGCGCGGGGAGGCGCGCGGGGCTGTTCCGAAACGCTCAAGATCATAACGGGGCATAGATGTGTGGATCATCTCTACTGCGCAACACGCCAAGCCGAACGTCATCCAGTGCAATGAACCTGTGCGGGCCCAACTGATAATGTCTTCCGTTGTTGTCAGAAGAAAGCCTTTATCGGCCAGCTGGTCATTCAACGCTTTAGTGGCATAATCCCTATCACCACCAGCGGCATTCAACGCGGTCAATCCCATTCCAAGGCACCCTTCTTCCACTCATAAGCGAATCCGATGGTCAGGACTGCCAAAAATACGATCATCGACCAGAAACCGAACAGCCCTATATCCTTGAACGCTGCGGCCCAAGGGAAAAGGAATGCAATTTCGAGATCGAAAATAATGAACAGGATGGCCACTAGATAGAACCGCACATCAAAACGCATGCGGGAATCATCGAACGGATTGAAACCACATTCATAGGCCGAAGTTTTTTCAGGATCAGGATTTCGAACTGCAACTATCACCGCCGAGAGCGAAAGAACTATGGCCAATGCCACGGCCAATCCAAAGAAAATAAGAATGGGAAGGTATTCTAGTAGAAGGTCTTCCAATATTGGCGCTCCTGAATCTGTAGTAGATCAATACATTTGAGTCGGATGAGGTTTACTCCTCGGGTTATTCGAGGTCAACAGAGGGAGGCCTTGAAAACAACAGAAATAATACAGTTATTTGCTGAGAGCACTTTGGTTTATTTTGTTCGTGTTAATTGCAACCACCTCGACCACCGTAATCGCATACAAATGCATACAGCATCACAAGTATTTCAACGCGTACCTGTATTATTTCAATCTAGAGGGTAATTATCACAAATTGTTGGTAAATTCTGACACTTGATCAAGGATTTGTTATTTCACGCGTTTGTGTGTAGATAATCAAGCCGACTATCGGTTAGTCATTTTATGTCGAATGTCGGCAAACTAATTTTAGTAATCTTATAGGGGATATTACATGTCTAATACTGTACTCAAAACTATTGCTTTGGCTGGCGCCGTAGCTACTGCACTTGTCGCACAAACCAGCACAGTGGCCGCTGGTAGTGACAAGGAAAAATGCTTCGGTGTTTCCTTGGCAGGCCAAAACGACTGCGCAGCCGGACCTGGTACAACATGTGCAGGTACTTCNAGTGTCGATTACCAAGGCAATTCATGGTCTTTGGTTCCAGCTGGTACCTGCGTGACAATGGAATTGCCGNCAGCCGGTGATGGCGCGGCCCGTAATGGTTCGTTGGCTGCACTGGAACGTGATATTCCTGCATAAAGAATTTCGGGTTCGCGGTTTTAGTCGCGGACCCATTTTAAATTCGAGGTCGAGATGGACAATACAATCAGCACTATTCCAGCCCGCGCAGGTGTTGGATATAAGCCCAAACATCTTGACGAAATTCTAGCCCAACCGGACACAATCGGTTGGCTAGAAATCCATGCAGAAAATTATATGGGTGACGGCGGTCCACAACTCGCTCAGCTCCGATATCTACGTGAGCGATTTCCTATTTCCTGCCACGGTGTTGGCCTTTCAATTGGTTCTGAAGGACCACTAGACAAAGAACACCTTGCCCGATTGAAAAAACTAGTCGATTGGCTGAACCCAGCTTTGTTTTCTGAACATTTGGCATGGTCTACACATGATGACGGTTTCCTTAACGATTTGTTACCTGCGCCTTATACGCAAACATCTGTAAACACAGTGATCGAGCATATTAACCAAGTGCAAGACGTTATCGGGCGGCAAATGCTGCTTGAAAACCCTTCAGTTTATGTGATGTTCGAACAGTCCACGATGAACGAAATCGAATTCCTAAACGAAATCGTAACACATACCGGATGCGGACTGTTATTGGACGTTAACAATATCTACGTGTCGAACACAAACCAGCAAACTTCGGCTGAAAAATATCTTGCGGATTTTCCCGTTGAACATATTGGCGAGGTACATCTTGGCGGCCATGACTCCCAAACCGATGATTTTGGTGACCCGCTATTGATCGACAGCCATAACGCGCCTGTCGTTGACCCTGTTTGGAACCTTTACGAAACTCTAATCAGTCGTACAGGGCCACTGCCAACGTTAATCGAGTGGGATAATGACATCCCCGAATGGCCTGTGTTGGCGAATGAAGCCCGCCTTGCAAATGACATTCTTGCTCGTCAAACAAAAGTTGCATGAGATGATGCAGAAGGATTTTGCAAAGGGTCTATTAGACCCAACCCTCCCCACGCCGGAAGGCGTTGTTGGCCCCAATGGGCGCGCTGCTGGCAAACGTTATGACGTTTATCGCAACAACGTCGTTGTTAGCCTGACAGAGGCGCTTGTGTCGGCATTTCCAGTAATTCAAGCTATTGTGGGATCCGAGTTTTTTGACGCAATGGCAGGAGTACATGTTCGAAAGCATCCCCCGAAGTCGCCGCTGATAATTTATTATGGTGAAGATTTCCCGAAATTTCTTACTAAATTTCCGCCTGCCTCGCACCTTGGATATTTACCCGATGTAGCGCGGGTTGAACTGGCACGTCGCCACGCCTATCACGCCGCGGATGCAATCCCGTGTGCGCCGGAAAAACTGGCCAATCTCGACGGCAACAGGCTTTATAATGCACGGATCAAGTTGCACCCGTCTTTGCACATTGTCCGATCCCGTTATCCGGTATTTTCGATTTGGCGCTATAACAGTACGGAGGACAAATCCCCTATAGGTGAGGCTCGTGAAATCACTATGATATCACGCCCCGCGGAAGAAGTTGTCATGCAAAACCCAACCGCAGGCACAGCAATGTTTATCGAATCTTTAGTGACAGATCCCTTGGGCGTCGCGATGGATAAAGCCAAAGGGGCACAACCTGATTTCGACCTTGCTGTAAATCTGACAGAGTTGCTTTCCGCTGGCTTGATTACAGATATAAATTAGAGAGACTCAAAATGAAGCTTATTCTTAACACTCACGACCGTATTTTTACGGCCATCAACAACATCCTCGCCCCATGGTTCCTGACCACAGCTGCGCGGTTTCTATTCTCGTCCGTGACATTATTTTTTTTCTGGAATTCCGGTAAAACCAAAATCGGAGACGGCATCTTCTCACCCGCATTCGGTGCTTACGCACAGATTTTCCCAAAGAAATTTGAGTCCCTAGGTTACGATGCAAGCCTCATGTCCGGGTTCGACACTCTAGTCGTTTTACTCGGCACTTATGCGGAGTTCATCTTGCCAGCTATGATCGCGCTTGGCCTTTTTACGCGCCTCGCCAGTGTCGGAATGATCGGGTTTATCGGGATGATGAGCGTTGTTGATATCTACGGCCACAACGTCGACGCCAAAACCATCGGCGCAGCGTTTGACCGCGTGCCATACGGACTAATCATGGATCAACGTCTGCTGTGGGTGTTTTTATTGTTGGTATTGGTAGTTAAAGGCGGTGGCCCGCTTTCGCTGGACTACATTCTTTCGAAGTTTCGCAATTGAAAAGGGCGCGGGATAATCCGCGCCCTCATTAGCCAACAGTTCACAAGACTTAGAAGTCGATGTATTCNATAAAGTCGTTCATCAAAATAACCCACCAATCGAGGGTGTCTTTGAAGTTCGTCGCAGAAACGCCACCGTAAAGGTTAAAGTCCATTTCAAGCGGCGGATCGCTTTCTTCATTAAGGTAAACTTTTACCCATCTTTTTTCCAGATTGAAATCCTGAACGCGGGTTAACGACATGCCGTTTTCTACGTCAAAGCTCATACTGAACTGGATATCCCGACAATTTTCGCCATCGGAACATCCATAGAAGAACACGTCAAATTCATACCCGTTAGCAGAAGACGTAATCTTTGGATCGCCAACACCGTCGACGCCGGTAACAGCGCGATAGCCTTCTTCCTGGATTAGCGCNGCGATGATATCNACATCAGTTGCGTCGACCAANGCCTGNGCATTGGCGCCAAGCGGTGCAAGGATAAGAGCGACAGCGGCCAGTAACGNTTTCTTAATCATAGGNTTTCCTTCAAAAATGAATGACATAATCCGCACGCTACCAGACGGAAATTTAATTCGCTACAATATTTTTGGATTAAGTGGCGCGGTTGACGGGACTCGAACCCGCGACCCCCGGCGTGACAGGCCGGTACTCTAACCAACTGAGCTACAACCGCGCATGTGGTCTTGCGACCGGGATGGCAATGGCGCGGTTGACGGGACTCGAACCCGCGACCCCCGGCGTGACAGGCCGGTACTCTAACCAACTGAGCTACAACCGCGCATTTGCCTTTTTAGCCACGGCATTAGCCTTGGCTGAGGGCGTTCTACTGTTGCACCTATGGCGCGTCAAGTGGATTGCGACAGGGTTTGAAATAATTTGCAAAACCTCTTGAAGCTATAGTCACTAGAGGTCGTATAAGGGTTTAAATTTACTGATTTTGGAGCGAATCACGTTATGGCCGATAGCTTAATACTTAAAATAGAAGGAATGGACTGCCCTAGTTGCGCAAGCAAAGTAGAGGGTGCGGTTTGTTCGCTTCCAGGCGTTGAAAATGCAACCCTGAATTACACCAGCCAGAAGCTAAAACTGGAGTTTCCCAACGCGTCCGAACTTGAGCCAAAAGTCACACGCGCAATCGAGAAGCTTGGATACAGAATCGTCTCGCAAGACGCACCGCGCGCCGCGCCGCAAACCTGGTGGCAAACCCGCAAAGGGCAGTTGGTTATTGTTTCTGGCGCGCTACTCGCAATTGCGACGGTTCTGTCCGTGGTTTTACCGACATACGCATCTTACGTTTTTGCCGCCGCAGGTTTACTGGCGTTGGCTCCGTTGGCAAAAAAAGCTGTGATGGGGGCGTTGGCCGGGCAGCCGTTCACAATTGAAACACTGGTAACTATTGCCGTCATCGGGGCGATTTTCATCGACGAATCCGCCGAGGCCGCAATCGTTGTATTCCTTTTCCTGATTGGCGAACTTCTGGAAATGATCGCCGCAATGAAAGCGCGCCGCTCAGTCGAGGCGCTGGCGGATCTAGTGCCAAAAACCGCCTTTCTAGTAATCGACGGGACCGTGCGCGAGGTTCCCGCCAAGGCACTCGAAATCGGGGACATCGTCGAGGTGCGCCCCGGCGGCTACGTTCCAGCGGATGGTGAAATCGTCGAGGGCGAATCCTCGTTTAACGAGGCGAGCATAACTGGTGAATCCATTCCCAAACACAAAGGTAGTGGTGAAAACGTATATGCGGGATCAGTTAATGCAGATGGTTTAGTGCGCGTGGAGACAAAGGCCACCGCCGACAATAACATCATTTCGCGAATATTGCAGATGGTCGAGGATGCCGAAGCCAGCAAATCTCCGACGGCGCGCTTTATCGATAAATTCAGCACGTATTACACGCCGGGTGTAATCGTGGTCGCAGCCCTAATCGCTTTTGTTCCACCTCTGACTGTCGGCGCCGATCTTTCCACATGGATATACAAAGGGTTGGCGATCCTGCTTATCGGTTGTCCTTGTGCGCTGGTTCTTTCCACACCTGCGGCCGTTACTTCGGGCATTTCCGCAGGCGCACGGCAGGGCTTGTTGATAAAAGGCGGCGCTGTATTGGAGGCAATCGGGAAAGTTACGCGTGTGGCTTTCGACAAAACCGGAACGCTGACGCAGGGCAAACCACGGGTTACGGACGCGCAGACCTTTGGTGGCGACGAACAGGAAATGCTTGCGCTGGCAGCGGCGGTCGAAGCGGGATCGTCACATCCATTGGCGCTGGCAATTGTTAACAAGGCAGAGGGGCTTACAATCCCCGATGCATCGGATTCAAAAGCCCTTCAAGGGCGCGGTGTGCAAGCACTTGTTGAAGGTAAAACTATCACGGTTGCCTCGCCCCGCTATGCCAATAGCCTTGCCGAAATTTCGGATGCAAACATGCAGACGATACATGGACTGGAAGCGTCAGGCAAAACGGTTACGGTCGTTTTGCGCGATAACGACGCCCTAGGCCTTATCGCGATCCGGGACGAGTTGCGCGAAGATGCTAAACGGGCAACGGCTCGGCTAGTGGAAATGGGGGTCATGCCCATCATGTTGACGGGCGACAACGCCCTAACCGGCAAAGCACTAGCAGATCAATTGGGAATCGAGGTCAAGGCCGAGATGATGCCCGAAGACAAGCTGAACTATATCACCAGTCTCGCGAATGAGGGCACCATCGCGATGGTCGGCGACGGCATTAACGATGCCCCTGCCCTTGCACGGGCCGATGTCGGTATCGCCATGGGTGGTGGAACGGATGTGGCTATCGAAACCGCCGATGCGGTGCTGCTGCATGAGAAGGTTTCCGATGTTCCGGCACTGATCGACTTGTCGCGCGTTACGATGCAAAACATTTACCAGAACATCACAATTGCGCTGGGCTTAAAGGCTGTGTTCTTGTTCACAACATTGTTCGGTATTACGACTTTGTGGATGGCTATAATCGCCGATACGGGTGCAACGGTGCTTGTTACAATTAATGCACTACGGTTGCTTGGTTATAAACCTAAAAGCTGATCTTAGATGGTGGGGGCTGCGGGAAGCCGTGGCCTTCGTTTATGGGGGAATGGTGGGTGATGAGAGGCTCGAACTCCCGACATCTTCCGTGTAAAGGAAGCGCTCTACCAACTGAGCTAATCACCCGTTCCGTGGGAGGCTGATAAACCGTATTTTCTGGGTCGGCAAGTGCTAGTTTGCAATTCCGTCCGCAATTTTTGAATTTTAATCACTGCCGCAAAATAAAACGGGCCAACAGATTTCTGCGGCCCGTTTTAAGTGGTATTTTTTCGCGCCTAGTGTGCGGTGGCACCACCTGCCGTATCCTTCGCAGACGTTAGGGCCGCAGCCTTCGCGGCTTCGGCCTCTTCGTCCCACTCGATCGGTTCGGGCATACGGACAAGCGCAAGTTCCAAAACGTCCATCACGTCCGACACCGGGATGATTTTCAAACCGTCGGTAATAATGTCCGGAATTTCGGTAAGGTCCTTTTCGTTGTCCGCAGGGATAAGAACCGTGGTTATTCCACCGCGAAGGGCCGCCAACAGTTTTTCCTTTAACCCACCGATTGGTAGAACGTTTCCGCGCAACGTCACCTCACCAGTCATAGCGATGTCACGACGCACCGGAATGCCCGTCAGCACTGAAACGATCGATGTCACCATGCCCACACCCGCACTCGGCCCGTCTTTGGGAGTCGCCGCTTCAGGCACGTGAACGTGGATGTCGATTTTTTCGAACTC